>CAYVBZ010000044.1:0-19367 GCA_964449835.1 uncultured Coxiellaceae bacterium
AGGCTCAGCAATATGCGCCACTGCCGGAATAATATTCGGATTAGGAGGATATTTTTATAAATCATGACGCTTATTAATTGATAACCTAGCTGATCAGGATTGAAGACCTCTAACAAGGAAAATTATCATGAAAATTTATAAAAAAATTGACGTCACACCAAAAACCGCTCTGATCGTATTATTAACAACGACTCTAATCAGTTGCAATAACAATAATCCACACAATGTAGACTCATATCAAAAGCTCTCGGATGAAGTAAAGCAATTACAATCCGAAATCAAGAAAATTAATGAAAAAGAAAATCAAGATACTCTGAAACTGGAAACAGAAAACCTGAAGCGCATGATCGAAGACTTCACAAAGAGTTCCGCTATATTAACCCCAGATACCAAAGAATTTTCGTCATTAACGACAGATATGGGGGTTCTTTTTATTAAAATTAAAGACATAGAAGAATATGCCGATGGATACAAAATAACTTTTCAAATAGGAAATCCGAGCAGCATAATCTATTCCCATACTCAGATGAACATTACATATGGTCGTGGGAATAAGGAACATACGGCAATAGATATCGAAAAAGCAAAGAAATATGAAACAACTCTTACTAATGACTTATTACCGTCATACTGGACTAACGTAGAAGTCATCTTGTCTCCTGCGAAACCCAGAGATATTGAATTTTTATGGGTAAGTATAAAACCAACCGAAGTGAAACTACGTGAGCCAGAAGATAGCATGGCTAAGATGGGTAAAATAAAAAATACCAGTTAACCTAAAATAGCTTCGACCTGATGTGACTAAGTTATTTGTTTTGCGTCACCCCTCATAACCCAGATCGAGGAGAAGGCGGTATAATTTTTGATTCATGCTGTGATGCCATTTTATGGAATTTTTCAGACATGCTAATCAGCAATTTTTTAAAGACCTGCTTATCCTGCTCAGTGAATTCAGTTGAGTGCTCTAAAAGAGCAATTAATTTATTCTTTATTTTCTCGATATTTTCATAATCTTCATACACTTCCTTTGGAATGGTATGACCAAAAAGAGTAATTTCTTTTGTATTTCTTCTCATAATCACTTCATCCTTAAAGTGTAAATATAAAAATATTAATAGCTATCATGCCAAGAAAAAAACCCACCAAAGAAATCATCGCTAAACAGTCAGCACCTGATGAATATTTTTTTAAAGGAAATTTTTTAAAAAAACTATAATTGATTGCTTGTATAGCAATAGAATCTCGAACAATTAAAAGTGAAAGCTCAAATAAGGTCGCTGCCAGCGATATAGAAAATAATACGATGCTGCTTTTTAACCAAAAACAAAAGTTGCCATTATGCTGTCCTATCGCCGTTAATGCAGAAATAAAGATAGATGCTAAAAGCATTGTATATTTATTGTATAATTCGACATTCCTAGATAAATTTTCACCTATAATAAGTTTAAAGTCCTTTTTCTCCGCATTGTTTGTCATGCCAATCCTTCTTTTTAATCGCTTACCACAAAACACCATAACTTTTTTTAAAATTTCCAGCAAGACAGAAGTATTTCGCAAAAATCCTTAGCCAATTGTTCATCAGCCTCGCCTTCAGGTTTTAACAAATAATCAATCCCCCAACAGGAACCTTCGATAGGTATTGTTTTCAACATATCTGTATAGTTCATCCCAATCTCCGCACAAAACCGCTCAAAGCCCTTATATGCAGCTTTAAGATGGAATAAATGCCCTGACCTGGCTTTTTCAGCTATTTCCAAGTTTTGCTTGGTTTGATTTGCAAAGTCGGTCAGGTTTTCCATTTCTTCAAATTCTAAATCTTCTTCCATGCCTGAAATGAACTGCTCCGCCAGTTTGATGCCATTATAATGCCTGATGACCTTTTCAAAAAAAATTGCGCCAATCAAATTTAAAGCGCCCACTTGCTCAGTAAAATTAAGGTCTATTGTTACAAACGTGTGCCGTGGACAGGTTTCCCACAAGCGGGTAGCCTCAGCCTCATCATTACGGGCCAGCGCGGCAAAGACCAGTTGCACACGCTCCTTGGGGGTGAATTGGCCATATTGCTGATCACTTATTTGGCGCATGATTTTTTCTCCTTTTGTCTTTGCTTCAATGCTCTTTCAATCTCAGCCATCCTAGCCGCCAGGTCAGAAGTCTCGATGTTTTTTCTTTGTGCCTCTACAACCGCCATCAATGATCGTCCCTGCTCCGGCGTGATCTCACCGCGAGAGATCGCGCTTAATATTTTTTCACCGTAATTGAGAAGAATATCGGTCTTTTTTGCACAACCTTCTTCAATGCCAATACAAACCGCATCATCGGCTGGTTTCGCTGGCAATAGCTTTTCTAGGAATAGCGCCAGCATTCGCTCATTGCCGCCAAGCGCAAGTTTGATCGCAGTATCAAGCATGGCGCCCGCCTGCGGTTCAACCAGGCTTTTAAATAGCTGCTGCCTGTGCCCTGACCCTTGAGGCCGCCCATTGGGATTGCCGCTCTCACCCGTTTTAAACGTCATATTTCACCCCCATTTCTTGTTTTCCCTTGTTAATAACAAGACTCAACTATTGCAGCGCCGGAGAATTAGCAAAATTAGCAGCATTAGCAGCTATCAATCATTTTTTCTGGATATCAGCACTAAGTAATTTAAAGCAATTATATAATTCATCCAGTGAATACGCTTTTAACTGATCAGCAATGTATTCATTGATCAATTCTTCATTTTCTCCCCAATACCTGGCATAGCTACGGATTAATTGTTCAATCTCAGAAATTTTAAGCTTGTCCTTAGCAGAATAAATTGAATTATTCTGAGGATGTTTGCTAATCCTGCTAATCTTGCTAATTTCATACTGACTGTTTATGCCTCTAATTTTTCGTAATTCTTCCGCCACATCAAATCTAAAATTGATGTCTCTCATTTTCCAACCCTCCATCCCTCTTTGCGCCATATTCCATTGAACTCCAATCCTTCCACAATTGGAAAAGCCCAATGATGTGAAACTAGAATTTCCATTATTCTCCTAGCAATTTTTGAATCGCGTATTTGAGATGGCCCCAACTGATATATTTCCACCAAACTTACTTGCTCTTTTTTCTGATCATGCAGCCAATTTAAAAGTTTTTCAGCCAAAGTAATATCAGGGTCTAATGTGCTCGAATTGTGAAGCCGCAGAGCCTCATTCAAATAATGAGTCGCTAATTCAATACCGGCGGTCATCGCTTCTGTTTCTATTTCTACACACTGAATATTTTGAAATAGCGCGATTATTCCTGCCAACCTTAATGCGTGCTCTGGTGCTTTATTTGCAAATCCACGCACAATATTGAGAGTGCCGCTATCACCAACGTTTTCTTCTATTTGGTCATGGTATTTTATGTACAATTTTTTTGCTTCGTCTGAAATTTTTAGTCTTCTTGGTGATAGTTCATTTTGTTTACCTTCGACCAAAGCTAATGGCGTTTTAAATATTTCATTTAATCGTGAAATATATGCTTTAAACTCTTCCGTCTGTGATAAATTTATTTCTTTATAGTAACGGCTACCAGCAGTTGAAATAGGCCAGGTAATAAGACAGCGGGAGATCAACCCTTGTTCTAACAAAAGGGAATTAGATAGTAATAGTTGAGCCACGCTAGGTTGAGCCATCAAATGAAATGACACTCGCCTGCCAGCAAGTATAATGGGGGATTCCCCTGCTCGCACTCTGGTGACAACTTTTCCGTCCCACAAACCACACATACCTGATGCGGTTTTCAACAGATTTTCATTATTCATCCCATGTCCACCAATAAACCTGCCGCCTTCATCGCTGAACAACCCTACTGATGGTTGGCCTGTTATTAATAGTTTAATTAATCCTTCATACGTTGGCTCTTCTGTGAGAAGAATAGGGTCTAAGGGGCGAAGTGGCGCAAAACCTAAAGATTCCAATACGCGCTTCTTTTCCTCATAAGTTTTAGCTTTGTTCAGTGCGCTTTTTTTTGCTGCTTCATAAGCTTCCGAAAGCTTAAGCCAATGGGTATAATCAATGTCGTATTTTGCTCGCAAGTTATCTTGGTATAATCTATGTGCGAATAATACGGCATTATCTACTGCTGATTTTCGCTCGCCCGTTGCGCCGATTGTAAGAAAAAATTCAGATATTGGTATTATCCGTCCATCAATCTCAATATCGGCATAGCCCTGCACTGCTAAGGCCACAGCAGCAAGAACACTTTGTCCGCAGATACCTAGTGGAGCCTGGATAACTTCTGCAATTTTAAGCACAAGCGGCTTCAGAATAGCTCCTAGGGCATCCACAGGAAACACCCCAGGTGCTGACAATGCACGCTGTAGTGGCATAGGCGATAAGACTTCTGTCTTTGCATTGATTGTAATATTTTGAATGTCTTCTGCGCTCATAGACCTGCCTCCATCAACATATCAGCAAAGTCAGAGCCAAGTTTAGGTGGCATTACTCTTTTAACGGTTCTGCCTTCATTTATTAGCCTCTGTGCTAGAATATAAGCAGCATTTTGCCCGCGACCAGACTCATCATTATCAATTGCTATCGTTATTTCGGTGATAGACGGAGGCAAGATGATTCTTTCCATTCCTCCTGCGCTAATAGTTGCCCATACAGGCATTTGAGTGCCAAGATGAAACGCCAATGCTGTTTCAATGCCCTCAGCAACGGCCAGACGGCCATTATTTGGCTCAAGTAGCTTAATAGAGGCGCCTTCTGTCGCATTCGGGTAAATAGGGGACATCAGCTTTTTTGGCCGCTCTACATTTGCTTTTTTGCAGTTTCCAAGATAGGTACGGTGTAGCGTGACAGGTTTGTTGTTACCGTCCGTTACCAACCCTAGCATGGCGGGAAAAGTTCCAATCAGCTTGCCTTCTTCATAGTATGGCAAAGCTGGATGATACCGTAGTGTAGCAGGGAAGCCATTTAGAGTAAGGCCACGGGCGTGCAAATAGCATTGAACAGGGTCGCCATGATGAATAGGACTTGCAGCAAGCCAGGCTCTATTAAGCTTATAGCGGCGTTTTTCCTTTTCACTCTCTGAGATTTCGCAAACAAGGCGCCTTTGAGCAATTTTTTTCAGATAATGCCTAACCTGCTTTGGGCCAGAATATTCAGAGCTTATCCCCAGTGACCTTGCCACCATCATCAAGGCTGTTTTGAAATCGCAATTATGAATAAGCTGCAAAAGTCGGAGACCACCCCCAGGGCCACATTGATTACAATAGTAGCTGCCAGAACCTTCTTTGTCGTCAAAGCGGAAGCGGTCTTTGCCGCCGCAAACTGGGCAAGCGCCATGCTTATTTCTCAGGAAATTCTGGTCAATTCCGTTTAACTTTAATATCTCAAACCAGCGCCCTCGGGCTTCCGCTAAGATAGATTTGTAGGTAGAATTGCTATTGATAAGTTTGATATTGGGCGTCGTTTCCGGCGGCGCCTGATTGCAGAAGTCAGTCATGACGCACCTCCTGCTTATATTCACTTGTGGAAGTCACCAGCGCATAACTCTCCAGCCAAGCAATAACATCGCATTTTTTATATAAAATTCTCCCGCCTACCTTACGAAAAGGAATGCCTTTCCCGCGCCATCTGTCACACTCCAAGGTTTTAGTGCTTCTGCCCGTGACAGGAGCCACTGTAAATTGATCGAAATAAGCTTCTGAGGGTGCCGCCCAGAATATTTGGACAAGTTCAGCATCTTCTTTCTTTTGCCTGGATATCCGGCATTTGTCCGGCTTCTTCCTGGGCAGCCCATGTGAGGACTGTTGAGTAGCCATAATGATTTTCTCCTAAAAATTGGCATCATCTAGGAGAATAAAGGGGTTAAAGAAGGGTATAAATGTTGTAGGGCTAATCTGGCCAATTTAGGTCTGATTAGCCCTTTTTAAACTACGAATATTGATGTTTTTCGGCTTTGGTCACGTCATTCCAATCAATTCTGCAACCCGTTTTTGTCTAAATTCCTTATCCTTGATTCGGTCTAATGATATATGGCCGGCCAACTCACTTGCATCGCTTTTATCCATTGGCTGATAGAAAACCTTGGTCACAGTTAAGACTATATCTGCTACAATCCAGGGGTCTAAATCAGCCGCGCCGTACTTTTCAAACATTAATTTCATCAATTCTTTGGTCATCAAGTGTCTCAGCCAAAATTTATCAGACCTACCATAATTATATAGACTGACAGATTCGTCATTTTTAATATCCTCAAGCAAAACAGCAAGAAGGTATTGTTTTGAACTTGGTCTAAAGATCATGCCTCCAGAAGTCAATAGAGCCTGCCGCGCCTCCAGGAGTTTTTTTCTTACCTGCTTTTGCGGCTCTTTCTTCATAACCATTTGGGCTTTCAAGTTTTGAAAGCTTTCAGGGTTCATATAGGAGGCTACAAAGTCGGCTAGCATAAACTCCAAGGTGAAAAAATTGCACATATTCCCAAATGTTTTTTTCGCCTCCTCGCCAAAGAAAATCCATTTTTGAGCAACCATTTTTTCTTTTGCTTCCTTGAAAGCATCTTGGGTAGACAACGATACGGAGAAAGGATGAGACCATAGTGCTTTTATAAATTTCTCCAAATCGTATTGATAAACATCTTTCATGTTCATCATCTCATGCCATAAGTTTAAGAATTCCTTGGCGTATGGATATAGCGCATTTAAAATCAACTCTGCCCGCAATATTGGGTCTTTTTCATTGATTTCCAAAATCTTCGCATCTATCGGGTTATTCATGTTTGCTCCTTTTCATGCAGCTTACTTGGTATCGTCATTCAACTCTGCTTCGATTTCTTCAACTGACGGCAGGCTTGCTTTGAGTTCTTTAGGCAAGGCTTTCGATAAGGCATATTCAGAAACACCAATCGGGGCTTTTATATTCCGAAGCGCGTACTCAGCAATCACCTTATTTTTTGACTTGCAAAGAATAATGCCGATTGTCTGATTATCAGCTTCATGCTTCAGTTGATCATCCACTGCCGCGAGATAAAATCCTAACTGACCTGTATGCTCGGGTTTGAACTTTGTCGCCTTAAGCTCGATCACGACAAAGCAACGCAGGTTCACGTGATAAAAAAGCAAATCAATAAAAAATTCCTGATCATCAAAGGCCATCGGAACCTGGGAACCAACAAAGGCGAAGCCTTGCCCTAACTCAAGTAAAAATTTTCGTATATGAACTACAAGCGCATCTTCAACCGAGCGTTCACGGGCTTTGCCCTCGATTGTAAGAAAATCAAAATTATAGGGGTCTTTAAGCATGTCATGCGCTAAATCAGATTGCGGCGGCGGTAAGCATTCGTGAAAGTTGCTTATTTTTTGACTGGCACTTCCTTGGCGTTCGTATAAGCCACTCTCGATCTGCATTTCTAACACAGCGCGGGACCACCCCTGCTTTATTGATTGGGCTGCATACCACTCACGGATTGCTCCATCTTTAACCGAATGAATTAACAAGGAAATGTGCCCCCAGGGCATTTGCGCCACAGCCTGTGGCGTAATTAGCAAATCATGGTAGAGCTGGGCAAATTGCCTCATCCTTTGGAGATTTCTTTTAGAGAAGCCCTGCATTTCGGGGAAGGCTTGCCGCATATCATGTGAAAATTGATCTAAAAAATGATCACCCCATTTGAAAGCCTTTTGCTTTTCCATGATGTCCTTACCAAGCTGCCAATAGAACTGAACTAATTCTCTGTTTGCTGCTTGCGCCGCACGAATTTGAGCTGCTTGTAAACGATTCTTAATCCCGTTCAAAAAATCCTTGTAGTTTTTGTCCAGACGCAATGATTCATCTTTTATCTTTAATTCAGTGTTCATTTACAGCCCCTTTTTTAATTGTTTGAATTGCCACTATATCGGCAGACTTTTCCACCCCCATGCACTTCAACAGATAGTCAGTAATTTGCTGCATGGGCTTTCGCAAACGCTCAACGTCAGTGATGATATAGCCCGAGGTAATATCCTGGTTCATTTTATGATTGGCCAAACGCTTTACCGCATAGGCTGAAATGTCCAAGCCTTCGGCAACAGTAATAAATGTCCGGCGCAGATCATGAATAATGAAGGGGATACCCGAAACCAGGGTTACTTTTTGCATTTGTTTCCGAGGCTCAACGATATAACCGCCGCTACCGCCGCCAGGAAAGACAAATTCAGTTGTCGCGACACTCTTGCGCCGGTGCAGCAGGCCAAGAAGATAATCGGAGAGAGGGAGGGTGTGTAACTCGTGGTTTTTCGTGTCAGTAATTGTAAGCGTTTTGCGCTTAAAATCAACCTGATTCCATTGAAGTTGTGCGCCTTCTTGCCGCCGGAGCCCAGTGAATAAAAGCAATACCAAATAATCCCGCAATACGTCATTTTCAAGCCTTTTTATACCTTCATACCAGGGAGCCAGCTCATGGGGCTTGATATAGCTTTGGCGGCGCTCCACCCGATACCAAGCCCGCGATTGTGACAGCCGCTTAACAGGATTATCGGTAATCAATGACCGCCCTTGTGAATCCTCGTACTGCGTCATGGCGAAGTTAAACAAGGCCCGTAGCACTCGCATGGCTAAATTGGCCCTGGCCTCGCTGGTTTCGCCCAATTTGCTGTGCCGCCGCGCCACCAGGTCTTTGGTAATATCCAGCAAGGGCTTGTAAAGCCAGCTTGAAAAAGCTTCGTTCATAACGCGCTGATAGTCGAAAATAGTGGTGGGCTTTAAAGCCTTTCTGGTCTTGAGGTAGTCCTCAAAGACTTCTTTTAAGGTCACTGACTTCGCCCTGGCTTGCTTGCGCTCGGCAATGGGGTCAATGCCTGAGGCGATTTTGCCCAATATCTTCTTGGCCTCGGTCCGCGCTTCCTCCGTGGTCAGCTTGCCATAGCGGCCAATCGTCATGCGGCGCACTTTGTTGCCAATGGTGGTCTCAACCACAAAGCTTTTAATGCCCCGAGGGGTCACGCGCAAAGCAAAGCCTTTTAGCTCGCCATCACGGTAAAAAGTCTGGTTATTGCCCTTTGGCGCGGCCTTATCCACAAACGCTTTCGTGAGCTTCATATAACCCCCTTATCCCGTGTAGAAGCCATGTAGAAAATATATAGAGAACTCGATAGAAGAAATTAGAACGAATTATATTCTGCAAGTGACTGACTGTAAAGTGTTTATAGAACTGCTCAGAAATTGATAGAATCCATTAGAACCATAGTTTTTGGAACTCATAATCCCTTGGTCCTAGGTTCAAGTCCTAGTGGGCCCATTGAAAAATAATATTAATCATGAAGTTATACATGCGTAACAAAGAGTTTGGATTGAGATATATTTTAGTAGGACTATAGTAGGAACGTTACTTAATTTTCTTCAATTTAGTCTTGTAAGTCATCTCATCCTTTAAAAGCGAAGCATAATACCCAGAGCTATCTTCTTCTTTATTAGATCTAATATCATCATAAACTCGCCCCCTGTATTTTGGGCCAAAAATTCTTGCAAACTGCCCCCTGAAGGCATGAAATGAAACCCATTCACGATCTTGATGATTTTTCTCTTTGTAGTTCTTCTGCCAAGGTCTTCTGCCATATTCATCAAATGCCTCTGCCGGACCACTTTTAAACCCCGCAACAATTTCAGTGGTAAAATCAACTTGCCGTGGATCGGGCATTAGCAAATAACCTGCGCCCAATTTATCCCAGTACATAGTCTTTAATTTTTTTTCGGGATATAGCCATTCTTCTTTTGCTGCCGCAATATACCTCAATGCCCTACTTTTAATGATAAAATTAATTTCATTTACCTCAAGCTCATTTAGCAATCTCCCAGTCTGAATATGCGTAAAATTAAACATTGTATCTCTAAAAGGGCTAGGATTAGGTCTGGGCCTTAGCGGGTTGGAATAGGGATCACGCACCCAGGATAGATTTGTCAAAATTAAAACTTTATTTAAATTGAGCGGAAATAATGTATGCGTTCCTGAAAAAGATATGTCTGGATCATTATATGGTCCGCACTTTTCTGAAAGCGGGAAACAATTTGGATTATAAACAGTAACAGGATGATCCGACAAAATAAATTTTGTTTGTGCCTGAGAAGCATCCGCTATACTCCATACACACTCTGACCATAATGCACATGAAATCCTTTGAATTTTCTGCATAGCATGCAATATGAGATTTTTATCATTTGACTTTATAATTTTTGACAGCCAAATTAACCCCTTCGGGGTACGTAATTTTTGTATGCTTAAATAGGGAAGTAACGCTTGAAAGGCATCGCTATTTGCTTTTGTATATTCAAAATTTGAAAAATGATTAACTGCACTCATACCCTCAGAATCAACCGGGCCAAAGAATTCTTGTTCAATTTCTGTAGATTCTAAACCATAGAGTTTTGTAGTATAAAGATCATCTTTATAAAAGCAATTTTTCGTCCCCCATCTAAGCAATGCCTTTCTTTTATATTTTTTCCCATTAGAAATAATATGCTCTGGCGCTAAATCTAAATAATAAAATTTTTTCTCTTTAATCTCTTGCGGTATAAAGCGAGATTGGTACCACTCAGGAACATAATGATTTCTTCTATATATTGGCATTTTTATTACAATAGCTTAAAGTTAATTAATTAAATCTTACTCACACTAACATAATTTCTAGCCCCGATGTGCCGCCACACACTTGGCAGTGGTAGCAATTAAGTAGTGATTTTTTATTACCGCCAAAAGCAACCTGAAGACATTGTGCGTCTAATAACATCACCTCATCAACACAATGCGAGCACGCTTTTTCTGGATATGTACTTTTCTCAAACTCATGAGTATGAGGCCAAGGAAAATAGCAGTCTTTCGCGCACAGACTATCCCACCCATACAATTCTTTAAAATTCCGATCTTCCATAAAAAATCCTCTTATTTCATAAAGTTGTGCATAATTATCTTTAATTGCTATAATAAAAAACATAGTTAATGAGATTATTTCTCTTTATTATAATATTTTTTGCATATTTTAGCAATAGATGCTATATTTAAATCGGAAAATACTCATAAATACGGTGAAACAAGATGCTTATTAAGTTTTCGGTTGAAAATTGGCAATCGTTCCGCGAGGAGGCCTCGCTTTCTATGCTAGCAAGCAAAGAACGCCAGCACAGAGAGCGGGTAGCTAAAATTGGCAGCAAGCTAAGCCTCCTACCCATAGCAGCAATATATGGGGGAAACGCCTCTGGTAAGACTAAGCTCTTTAATGCCCTGGGATTTGCTAAAAACTTCATCATCAAAGTTACGCAACCCGATAGCCCTATACAGCGGGACTATTTTCGCTTGGATAAAGAGTGCGCATCAAAGCCAACAAAATTCTGCTTTCAGCTTTTAATCGAAGACACCTGCTATGAATTTAGCTTCTCAGTTACTGATTGGAAGGTCATAGATGAAAAGTTAGCTACAATCTCTAGCTATAGCGAAAAAGTTCTCTACCAAAGAATGGGAAATGAAATTAGCTTTCCTGATTTAAAATCGAACACAGACAAGCGCCTGCAATTCGTAGCCGAGGGCACCAGAGAAAATCAATTATTCTTAACCGCTTCTATCGACCAAAAAATTAAAAATTTCTCGCCCATCTATGAATGGTTTAAACATAATCTAATTCTAATTTCACCCAACACTCCCTTCTTAGGATTAAACCAGTTATTTCAAGACAACAACCCAATGAACTCCTCTGTATATGAAGCGCTTTCTCAGCTAGATACCGGCATAACTCGTCTTGGCGGCATTGATATAGCCCCTGAAAATATTCAAATGCCTGTAGAAGTTAAAGCTAAATTACTAGAAGATCTATCTGATGGAGGCAGCATTACCATAGGCAGGAACGTTATTTTATCTAAGAAAAATGGCGCTCTCGTTGCTCAACGACTAGTAGCCTACCATCAAACAGTTGATGGAAATGAAATTGGATTTGAGACACATCACGAATCTGAGGGCACATTAAGGATGATAGAACTTCTTCCTGGATTTCTTAACCTTAATAAGCATGATAACTCAAAAGTATACGTGGTTGACGAGCTTGACCGATGCTTACATTCAATTATGACCAGAACTGTAATTGAAAAATACTTACAATCCTGCTCTCCAACTACCAGATCGCAGCTTCTATTTACGACACATGATATTTTATTAATGGACCAAGATATTCTTCGACGGGATGAGATATGGGTGACGGAACGAGATAAGCAAGGAAGCTCTCACTTGATTTCGCTCGGTGAATATAAAGATATAAGATATGACAAGGATATCAAGAAAAGCTATTTAAAGGGAAGTTTTGGTGGAATACCTAAAATATTATCGTACATTTCACATAAAAAATAATAATTAATATGCCTAAGAAATTATCCAGATTTAACCGAATAATTGGTACGCGAAGTTATCGCAAGGTATACAATATATTTATGGAGGGCACTCGAACTGAGCCCCAATATTTTGAGATGCTTAAAGAAAAGGATCTTCCTATTCATATTAATCTATTTCCATCGCAGCAAAAAACACAACCAATCCAAGTTCTGAAGCGTGCAAAAAATTATATCAAAAATAATGCTCTCGGAAAAAATGAGGAAGCCTGGCTAGTCGTAGACATTGATGACAGAATGAAAAATGATTTTCAACCTCTTCTAAATTGGGAACAGGAAAGTAAAAAGCACGGGGTAGCCATCAGCAACCCCAGCTTTGAGTATTGGCTACTACTGCATTTTGACAAAGGAAACGATGTGAAAAACCTGAAAGATTGCCGCGAAAAACTAAAAAAACATCTACCATTATTTGAAAAAGGAAATGTGTCTTTTCAAAAAATCAGATTTGAATTAATAGACCTCATTAAAACAGCAATAGCAAACGCCAAACAAAGACATCAACACTGCATTGACTGGCACCATGACAAACACACAACAGTTTATATACTCATAGAAAAAATTTTGGCATAGTAGACAAAGCGATATCACAGTGTAATTTCCATAATCCTGAAAATGGCCTTTTCTGGTCTTTTCGGCTATTTCTAAGTTTTGCGTGGTTTGATTTGCTGTGTGATTCATAGACATCGTTTCACATAATTTGATATATTTCCCGCCCTTATGGATAAACAAATAAAAGCACGAGAAAAGTGGGTGAATCTTTATCTTGAAACTAAAGATGCGGGTTTTGTTTGTCGAAAATGCGGTATATCTCGCCCTACTCTGCGAAAATGGCACCAACGTTACCTAAAGGATGGACTACCAGGCTTATCAAGCCAAAGTAAGAGGCCACATTCATCTCCAAATAAAAAACTAATTCCGGAACACATCAAGTTAATTTTAAAACTACGAACTGAAAGAAACTTAGGAGCAAGACGGATTCAAACCGAATTAATCAGGCTACATAACTGCCCTCTATCATTAGCAAGCATCCATAAAGCCCTAACCACACAGCATGTTCAACCCATACAAAAACTGCGGCGTAAAAAGAAATTTAAGCGTTATAGCCGTCCTATTCCTGGGGATCGCATCCAAATGGATACATGCAAAATTACCCCTGGGATTTATCAATATACGGCTATAGACGATTGTTCTCGTTGGCGTGTGCTAGAAATTTACAATCGTAGAACTGCAAATAACACCCTGCATTTTCTCGACTTGGTTATTGAGCAATTTCCTTTTGCCATACAACGAATTCAAACTGATAGAGGCCTAGAGTTTTTTGCTGAAAAAGTGCAATTAAAAATGATGGAACTAGGAATAAAATTTAGACCAAATAGGCCAGGCTCTCCTCATTTAAACGGCAAAGTTGAGCGTTCTCAGAAAACTGACCTTGAGGAGTTTTACGCTATAGCTGATTTATCCAATTTCGAAAATATCAGAGAAGAATTATCTCAGTGGCAATTTTTCTATAATTGGCAGCGCCCTCATGGCTCATTGAACGGTAGAACCCCATCAGAAATCGTGGCTGAATTGGGCGAAAAAACGCCCTTAAGCGAAGATATTTATAAAAACTACAACATTAACAATGAGCGCCTTCAGATAGCCAATTATCAAGATGATTTGGCTATAAGAAAATTGAAAGGATCTCTATGAATCACACAATCCTAAAATTTTCTTTCCTCTTTCTGTAATAGCATACTGCTGGTGCTGGCTTTTCGGCTTCTCTGGTATTGTATAAGCAATTGCCCTCATTTCCTTCAATCGCTGCAATGCTTTTTTAACGTTACCGCTCAACGTCTTATAACCTAGCCCCTGAATAATATCCCTATTCCCTATCGGCTGTTTCAGGCAAAGCCTAAGTATTTTTAGCTCTGTTTCCGTTAATCTTTCATGGGCCTCCACATGGGCCTCCACTTGGGCCTCCACTTGGGCCTCGGGGAACGTTAAGTCCTTCAAAAATTGAGGATGTATCTTGATCTCAGTCCAAAATGACTGCCTAGCTGCATCAGTAAAAAAAGTAGGTTCAGGTGAGCCGTTACTCTTCAAAGCGAATCGCATTTTAGGTACACCTGTACCTCTGCCTTCTGTAAATTCCAATTCTTTTAAAAATTCACCAATACGTCTATTCCGATAGCGGCGACTCACCATTCGTCCTGATTTCATATCCTCTAAAGTAATTGAGGGATCTGGCCCAGGGTGACTAACAACACTAATACTGTGACGATTGATACGAACCTCTATCGGCTCTCGAATATCATAGCTACGATGATAGACAGCATTAACCAGTGCCTCTTCGATCGCTTCATAGGGGTAGTTAAAGAAACGATTTGCTTTGGCCTGTCCAGGAATTTTTATCACACGCTCTGAAATAAAATTATTCCTAATATGGCGTAAGGCACTACGCAATTGATGGTCAAGAGGCCCCTTAAAAATTTCCTCTTGAATAATGTCTCCGCCTTCATCTTCTGGAAAAAACACAACGTCAATCTGAATATAAGGAAAATACTTATCTGGCTGATCGTGAAAAAATAGTAAGCCAATATTTCTGGGCTTCAGGTACTCATTCCCCCCATCAACAATAGCCATCTGCCTGCATAAATCTGTGAATGGTAAATTCGCTGACTCATCCAATAATTTACTGCCAACCTCTTTTAAAAAGGATTGAATAAGCGGCAGTTTAAGATCACTCAGAAAAGAGTGATGATTAACACGATCATCGAAAGGAATTGTTGCTGTCAATCCGATTAATTCCTTTAAGTCGTCATTTTTGGCAATAACAGTGGTCGATAATTTTCTAATGAAATATTTATATTCCTTCTCCTTTCCCAGAGAGGCTGGCGCTGAATAGGGACGCTCGGGGCCGCCAGGAACCCAAATGATAAAAATATGCTTATTTTGATACTCTTCCAGAGAAACGATAGGCGTATAAGCAGGCTTGAGATAGGAACAAATTCTAACAATTTCCTTTTGAATCTTATCTGCCTGAGATTTAGCAATGCCTTTAGGAGGAAAAACAGGATTGCCATCTATCTCTTCCACTCCTATAACAATATAGCCTCCGCCAAAATTATTAAAATCATTTGCAAAAGCACAAATTGTGCGCAAGACTGCTTCGGGATTCCAATCAGCTTTAAATTCCAGACGATCTGACTCAACAATGGAACGATCCAGTAAATCCTTCATATTAATAGGCAAGTGCATTTTAATCCTCCTCTTCTAGCGGTGGCTCTGGTGGAGGTGTACACTCTGCTCCACAGCTTGGGCATTTAAAACGTTCATTCTTGTCGTCCAACCCTATGAATTGCAGCCCGGTCTCCTTAAACTCGTTATCGCCACGCCGATATGTAAAAAGCTTTCCGATAAAATCAATATCTTCAAATAGCCCACATTCATGGCATTTAAGCAATTCACGGTCATCAAGAAATAGACCCAGTGCGCGTCGCTGATCCTGGATTTCTCTGTAATGTTCCGCTACTTCACGCATACCTGAAATAAAAGCCTTATATTCTTCACTTTCTGCGATCTCTTTTTTAGTCATAAAATCCTTCTATCATTCTATTTGTTTATCTTTTGGAATATAATTTTCCCCCATCTGACGAATCATGGTGTATGATCCATTAATAAGACGATATGAAATCCGTTGGTATACTGGCATCATTTTTCTTCTTTTATCACTGTAAATAGTCCCAAATTTTTTCACCTGAAGATCATAAAAATCGCCCTTCGTTGATTTATCAAAATTAATGGTCGTTTTATAAGCTTCACACTGAATTGTTCTTGCATACTCGCAATCATTAAAATTTTCATAAAAGATAATTTCCTTGTAGGCATTTACAATACTGTTTTTATAGGGAACAAAAATATTTATTTCTTTATCCCTGACCACAACATGTCCAAACTCCAACGACAAACCAAATTTATTCTTCCCAATCTCAATCAATTTCATTACAGGAAGCTCCCCATATTCTCCGTCATACATAATCATTTTATTTTGAGCTTCGATTTCCCAATGTCCTCGTTTATTCACAAAAACAGCGGCTCCAATCAATGGCAAACAAGCATGGCAATCAAAAGGAATATTGGTTGGAATTGTTTTTGTTAAAAGAAATATCTTGTTTTTTCCATTCTCATGATATGGATTAAAAAATATAGCCCTGACTAGTCCCTTTTTTTCTTCAAAATAGCCTGCATCTTCTTTATTAGAAAATGGCATATTCATCCATGTAGATGACTTGCTAACAGAATCATAATTTCCATAAATCATCGTAAGGGCCTGCTCTTCCGAAAAAGATGGCTTGTATATAAAAAATGATGCGATAGCCAGACAGGAAGCAACAGCAACCCCTATCGCGATTTTAAAGCAGGTTTTCATTTCATCCTCCGCTCAATATTTTGTAGTATTTACGAAAATCCTCCATTGGCTTTGGATTGTATGGTTTATTGTGAATTCTCAGTTCTAAGATTGCCTTATAATCTTCAACAGTTTCTTCCCAAGAGGCTTTCCGTTGTAATAATGATGCAGCCGTCTCCCTTTTCCTAAAAAGCCACCGGACACCTGCGCAAATATTTGCGGACGCATCTACTAATTCAATAGCAGAAACACAAATAAAATGATCCCTCAATTCGTGCTTTGCCCCACAAAGAAATTGATGAGTTTGCCCAATAATTTGCATTAATCCATATACATGAGCATGTCTTTTGGGTGCTGGATCAAAACTAGATTCCGTGGCGATCAACGCTTTCACCACATTAGGGTCAAGCGGGTCATCTAATTTAAAAATATCGTTCCAATATTGAGTCCAACCACGTATTTCAGTGTCATATTTATCTGCTTTAAGAAATTCTTTCGTCAATACTCCTGCTGTCGGTGGCCCTTGTAAATCAGAAAAATAAGTGGCGCCTATATATTGAATCTCAACATAGGATAATTCATCTTTTCCAGAAGGATTTTTGGCACAATGCTCGTGCCATACACTATCTTTTCCCTCTGGATGCTTCTTACTGGGTGGCACATGACCCGAATGCTCACGAACAAGATGCTCTCCCCTTCCACATCTACGCCAATGATGTATTTTTTCAGAACTCTGATCAATCATTTGATCTCTAATTTCCATATTTTTCCCCTTTATTAAATTGAAATATGTCCACTATATCGGCAGATTTTTCCACCCCCATGCACCTCAACAAATAATCGGTGATTTGCTGCATGGGCTTTCGCAAACGCTCAACGTCAGTGATGATGTAACCCGAGGTAATATCCTGCTTCATTTTGTGATTCGCTAAACGCTTCACGGCATAGGCTGAAATATCCAAACCTTCGGCAACTGTTATGAATGTCCGCCGCAGATCGTGAATAATGAAGGAGATACCCGACACCAGGGTTACTTTTTGCATTTGTTTCCGAGGCTCAACGATATAACCGCCGCTACCGCCGCCAGGAAAAACAAATTCAGTTGTCGCGACACTCTTGCGCCGATGCAGCAGGTCAAGAAGATAGTCGGAGAGAGGAAGGGTGTGTGACTCGTGGTTTTTCGTGTCAGTAATTGTAAGCGTTTGGCGCTTAAAATCAACCTGATTCCATTGAAGTTGGGCGCCTTCTTGCCGCCGGAGCCCAGTGAACAAAAGCAATACCAAATAATCCCGCAATACGTCATTTTCAAGCCTTTTTATACCTTCATACCAGGGGGCCAGCTCATGGGGCTTGATATAGCTTTGACGGCACTCCACTCGATACCAGGCACGCGACTGCGACAGCCGCTTTACAGGGTTATCAGTTATCAATGACCGCCCTTGCGAGTCCTCATACTGCGTCATAGCGAAGTTAAACAAGGCCCGCAGCACTCGCATGGCCAAATTAGCCCTGGCCTCGCTGGTTTCACCCAGTTTGCTGTGCCGCCGCGCTACCAGGTCTTTGGTAATATCCAGCAAGGGTTTATAAAGCCAGCTTGAAAAAGCCTCGTTCATAACACGCTGATAATCGAAAATGGTCGTGGGCTTTAAAGCCTTTCTGGTCTTGAGGTAATCTTCAAAGACCTCTTTTAAGGTCACTGACTTCGCCCTGGCTTGCTTGCGCTCGGCAATAGGGTCAATGCCTGAGGCAATTTTGCCCAATATCTTCTTGGCCTCGGTCCGCGCTTCCTCCGTGGTCAGCTTGCCATAGCGGCCAATCGTCATGCGGCGCACTTTGTTGCCAATGGTGGTCTCAACCACAAAGCTTTTAATGCCCCGAGGGGTCACGCGCAAAGCAAAGCCTTTTAGCTCGCCATCACGGTAAAAAGTCTGGTTATTGCCCTTTGGCGCGGCCTTATCCACAAACGCTTTCGTGAGCTTCATATAACCCCCTTATCCCGTGTAGAAGCCATGTAGAAAATATATAGAGAACTCAATAGAAGAAATTAGAACGGATTATATTCTGCAAGTATCTGACTGTAAAGTGTTTATAGAATTACTCAGAAATTGATAGAACCCATTATAACCCGTGTTTTTGGAACTCATAATCCCTTGGTCCTAGGTTTAAGTCCTAGTGGGCCCAAGTGTTTGAATGTAAACACTAAAAATGATAAAAATACCCCTCTAAATTTTCGCGAAAATATGCAAATGGGACACTCCTGGGACAGTTAGGAATAAAAAATCACAATAAATGCCAACAGAAAAACATCCCATAATCTGTTAAAATATAAGTATGAAAACTAAACCTCTTATTGAAACCAATCCTTACATGAAAGATGCGGCCACAAGAAAAAAGCTGATCTCGCGTTCAGTGAGGACATCATGCGGTGTGGAAGGCATTAAAGCGCCCTCCTCCAATGTCATTCGCTTTGAAATCCCTCGCAGAAAAGATAAGAAAATTTACAAAACAGCTAAGTAATCGATTGCTCTAGCAGCTTGCTGAAAATTCCCTGAATAGGCTGATAATTTCCGCTGACCCCTGCATGAATCGCCAAAATGTATTGCTCAAATCCTTTC
>CAYVBZ010000045.1:0-19355 GCA_964449835.1 uncultured Coxiellaceae bacterium
GGTGGTGGCGGCATGGGCGGTATGGGTGGTATGGGCGGCATGGGCGGTATGGGTGGTTTCTAACCTGTCCGACTCTGCTCTAAAAACAAAAACCCCGCTTCTAGCGGGGTTTTTTTTGGCCTTTTAAAATCATCCTAAACCAAACAAACCCATCACCCATTGAATCAAAAAGAAAGCGGGGGCTAAAAAATAGTCTAGAATGTGAAAATAAAATAAAATCAGCAAAATCAAAAAACCATAAAATTCCAGCCGGTGCAAACGCCAGGAAATGCGCGGCGGAAGCAGACTGTAGAGAACCTTACTTCCATCCAAGGGCGGGAAAGGCAGCAAGTTTAACACGCAGAGAAACATATTAATCGCAATGCCTGCAAGACCCATATTAAATAAAGGGACACCGACCCAGGTATTGTGGACCATTAAAAGATAAGCGCCTAATTTGGCGATGCCGGCCCAAATAAAGGCCATTAGAAAATTACTAATGGGGCCTCCTGCTGCGACAAAAGCCAGATCACGCCGCGGATGACGCAGGTTTCGCGCGTCAACAGGAACAGGCTTCGCCCAGCCAAAAACAAAACCAGTCAGCATCAGACAGAAAAGGGGAACTAGAATGGTCCCAAAGAGATCAATGTGCTTCAAGGGATTTAAGGTCAAGCGGCCCGACAAACGCGCCGTTTGATCGCCAAAGAGAGAGGCTACCCAGCCATGTGCCACCTCATGCAAGGTAATCGCAAAGAGAACAGGCAAGGCCCAGATAACAACTTTCTGAATAAGACTGAGTTCCAACATGAGAAAAAATTATTCCTTCTTGGTCAAATAAGGGGGAATTCTAACATAAGATAGGAGAAAAGCGGGAACTACTGTAAAATCGCGTTCATTCAATCAAAGAGGATTTCTGGGCGTGACCTTGATTCATTACAAGATTTTAGCCGCCGTGCTGATCTTTATTTCCAGCCTGGCCGCCATCATCTACCCTATACGAAAACACCTTACCCTTCGCTATACGGAACCCCTCGAACTGGGAGAAGCCTTTGCGAGCGGCATTTTCCTGGGCGTTGCTTTTTTTCACATGTTGCCGGCTGCAATCGACAGCTTTCATGCCCTGTGGGGCAACCTGCATTATCCGTTGGCAGAGCTCATCTGCATTTTAGGTTTTATTTCCTTACTCTTTCTGGACCGTTTGTCACTCATCAACTCTCATCGCAATCCGGCCATTGGCATCCCTTATATTCTGACGCTCATGCTGATCATTCATTCCCTGATTGAAGGCGCAGCCCTCGGCGTCAATACAACCTTCGCCGAAGCCTTCATGATTTTTGTCGCGATTCTCGCGCACAAAGGCTCAGCCAGCTTTGCCCTCTGCGTGACCCTCCTGCGGCACAAAATTTCCTTAAAAAGAATCATAAGCATTGTGATCTTCTTTTCGCTGGCAACGCCAATCGGCATTTTCCTAGGGACCGCCTTGAACTCCTTCTCCCACCTCACAGAAGGGCAGGTACTAAAAGCCACCTTCAACGCTTTCGCAACCGGCTCTTTCTTTTACATGGCGACCTTACACCATGTCCAATTCCATAAACGCGCCGCGGAAGAATCACACGGCCTGCTGGAGTTCTTTTTCTTGGTGATAGGCCTTGTGATTATGGGACTGGTAGCGGTTTGGGTTTAAACTTCAATCAAACCCAAGGAAATCACCGCGTCGCGCTCTTGGCGTAATTCATTCAGGCTGAGGTCGAACTTAGTCTTTGCGAATTCATTGAAGGTCAGGCCTGTCACCACCTTCAGCTTGTTGCCTTCGACACGACAGGGATAGGAAAAAATCAGTCCTTCATCCACACCATATTCGCCCTGAGAAGAAAGGGCCACAGAGAAGCTCTCATTGGCAGGCGTTTCATGCACTAATTGATAAACCAAGGTCAGCGCTGCATTCGCAGCAGAAGCTGCGGAGGATGCCCCTCTGGCCTTAATCACTTCAGCGCCGCGCTTTTGGACCAGAGAAATAAAATCATTTTGCAGCCAATTGAGGTCTGTGATCACTTCTGTCGCCGGTTTATTATTAATTTTAGCGTGACAGAAATCAGGAAATTGCGTGCTGGAGTGATTGCCCCAGATGGTCATTTCGGTGACGGCTTCCACATCCACCTTCGCCTTCAAGGCCAATTGTTTGCGTGCCCGTAATTCATCCAACCGAGTCATTGCAAAAAAACGGTCCCGGGGAACATCCGGCGCATGATGCATCGCAATGAGACAGTTGGTGTTGCAAGGATTTCCGACCACAAAGACCCGCACATCGGGCGCAGCCTGGTCATTAATAGCACGGCCCTGCGGCCCAAAAATCTTTCCGTTGATCTTTAAGAGATCAGAGCGCTCCATCCCCTCTTTACGAGGGACCGCCCCAACAAGGACTGCCCAGTTCACGTCCTTCATGGCAACATTCACATCCGAAGTCGTGACTATATTTTTCAAGCGTGGAAAAGCACAATCATCCAATTCCATGGCCACCCCTTTCAGTGAAGGCAATGCGGCCTCCAGTTCAAGCAGGTTTAACTCCACATCAGTATCCGGACCAAACATTTGCCCCGAGGCAATGCGAAAAATGAGCGCATAACCGATTTGCCCTGCCGCCCCAGTAATTGCAACTCGTACTCGCTTTTTCATCGCCTTTGCTCCTATTATCAATAGTCATTTCGCGTGTTATTCTAGCGGGATGTCAATTTTAAGCAAGCAGATCCCGCTCAGTCTCTATATTCACATCCCATGGTGCATTCGCAAATGCCCCTATTGTGACTTTAACTCCCATGCTGTCAAAGACGGTCTCCCGGAAGAAAATTATGTGAAAGCACTGCTAGCTGACCTTGACGAAAACTTAAACAGCCCTCTCCAAGAAGCACTGCTAGGCCGTCCTCTGACCAGTATTTTTTTTGGCGGCGGCACCCCCAGTTTGTTTGCGCCCAGCTTTATTTCAAGCATTCTGGAAGGCGTGGCCCAACGCCTTCAACTACCGGCCTCACTTGAAATCACTTTAGAAGCCAATCCTGGAACGGTTGAACAAAAACATTTCAAAGCTTACCGCTCCATCGGAATTAACCGCTTGTCGCTGGGCCTTCAAAGCTTGCAGGATGAGAAGTTGAAAATACTAGGACGCATTCATGACCGTGAAGCCGCCATCTGCGCCGTCAAAACTGCCCAGGACGGCGGCTTTGAAAACCTCAATGTCGACCTGATGTACGGCCTGCCGCATCAAAGCAAAGGGGAAGCCTTGAAAGATTTGCAGGACGCCCTTGCTTTGCAGCCCACTCATTTTTCTTGGTACCAATTGACTCTTGAGCCGAACACGGCTTTTTATCACAGCCGCCCACCCCTGCCGCTCGAAGACGATATTTGGGACATGCAAAGCGAAGGCCAAGCCTTGCTGCAAGCCCAGGGCTTTCAACAATATGAAGTCTCCGCTTATTGCCGGCCGGAACAGGAATGCAGGCATAACTTAAACTATTGGCAATTCGGCGATTATCTCGGCATCGGCGCAGGGGCCCACAGCAAAATCACAGACGCGAAGTGCAACTGTGTTCTTCGACACTCCCAAGTCAAAAATCCCCGGGACTATCTTGACCCCCAAAAAGCAAAAACTTCAGAATCTCGTACGGTTTCACCCCCAGATTTAATTCTAGAATTTATGTTGAATGCCTTGCGGTTGACTGAAGGTGTATCTCTGGATTTATTCGAAGAAAGAACTGGGCAGTCAGCGGAAAGCATTGGGCCGATCTTAGCGAAAGCACAAGCTAAAAAACTCTTGCACCCCAGCAGAAAGCTGATTCAACCTACCTCTTTAGGAAAACGATTTTTAAATGACTTAGTCAGCCTATTCTTGCCTGACTAACTTTATTCGTTCAACACAAAAACTGTCCGCAGAAAAGATCAACTGCATGATAGGAAAGCCCAAAGGCATAGTAGTTTATTTTTGGCACCTGGCTTCCCTTGGTGATCTGATTGACTGACAGGTCCACGTGCCAGTTTGGCGTGAAAGCATAATCTAGGCCGAGTCCAAACTCTGGCCGCACCGTAAAACCGTGGGCCCCGTCATGAGAGGAATTGGGCTGGGGCGCCAATAGGCCGGCTTTTGTGTAATAGGCAATAAAGGCCCCCAACTTGGCAAAAGCATTAAACCCCCAGTAAAGCGGCAACACGCCTTTTCCTAAAAGATCCACCCCTTTAACCTGCTGTTCCGGCGAACTTCCGTTTTGAATGTTGTAGGTCGCCGGCGTAAAGTAAACGAATCCGCCTTCGAGGGCCAGATAGTTAATAAACTGATAGCCCCAAAAAGCCCGGGCGACGAAGCCTTTTTTGGAAGGCCGCGTTAAAGTAGGCACCCCGTTTTGATTCGGCAAGCTTAGCGTTTGAGCGTAGAGATTAGACGATCCCAGTTGAAGTCCGACATAGTTGCCAGTCGTTCCAGCGGTGACATCGGTGTCGGCAAGGGCCTCCGTGGCAATGAAAGCACTGATCACGAGGGCCGCCTGTGTTTTATAAAATCCAATTTTCATAAATCATTCCTAATTTAAAAATTGAACAAAGCCTCTTCCCTCTCCGTTTGATTCCCCCATCCTAGCCTTCCCCCGGAGGGGGAAGGGACTTATCGAAGCAATAACTAGATAAGACGCTAAATCCACGCTTAAACCTAAATTCTCTTAAACTGTAACTCCCAGGTGGGCCGGCCTTCTTTCTCTCCGCGGCCCTCAAATTTGGTCGTCACTGGCCGCAATATAGAACGCGCAGCGAACTGTCCAGGACCTGCGTGATTTTCTAAGTTCGTCTCCGCTGATAATACACGCATCATGGCTTTTGCATAGTCCTGCCAATCCGTGGCTAAATGCATGAGGCCCTTTTTTTTCAATTTAAGCGTGACTTGGTTCACAAAGGGCGCTTGAATCAGGCGGCGCTTATGATGCCGGCTTTTCGGCCAGGGGTCCGGGAAAAAAATTTGGGCCCCCTCTAAACTTTCTTCCGGGATACATTTTTCCAGAATTTCCACCGCATCGCCATAATAAATACGGACATTGCTTAACTGCGCTTCCTCAACCCGCTGTAAAAGAGAGCCGATACCTGGCTTAAAGGTTTCAATACCAATAAAATCCACCTCAGGTCTCTGTTCGGCCAAAGCGGCTAAAGACCAACCTGAGCCAAAACCAATTTCTACATAACAAGGTGCTTTACGCCCAAAACACTCGGAAAACTCAAGCAGGCCCGCAGCTGGGTTTAACAGCAAGGTGGGGCCAAGCCTTTCCCAAGCTTCTTGTTGTGCAGCGGTAATCCGGCTATCGCGCCGTGCGAAACTGCGAATGCGCCTCATTGAACACCATGCCGCGCGCGCGCTTCTTTGACTAATTCTTGTTTTTTATCATATAAGTTTTTTTCGAGGGCAACAGCATAAGGCTTCTCTCCCCGGTCTTTCAGAAAATTCTTCACGTTATTTATCGCCCGTTCCCGCAGCGCATGAATCGACTCGGGCGGTCGGACTAACTGGCCCTGCTGAAAAACCGGCAATAATAAGTCCTCGAAACGGTCATAGTCCTCGACTTCAACCACCGTTTGCGCCTGATCGAATAAAACCGCTTGTGGAAAATCCGCAATCCCCAGGCTGTGATCATAAATCACATCGATCAGAACTTTGCCCTGAGAGTAATACCGGCGCACCTGATGAATACCAGGATTGGTCACTTTAATCGGGTCTTCGGAGATTTTGAGTTTATATTCCCATTGCCCTTTTTCATCGCGCAGGGAAGAAAGCTTATAGACGCCATCCAAAGCCGGATGATCATAGGCTGTCACCAAATGCGTACCGACGCCCCACACGGAAATTTTGGCACCCTGGGCCTTTAATTTTTGAATGACATATTCATCCAGGCTGTTGCTGGCCATAATTTGTGTATCGTTAAATCCCGCCTCATCCAACATCGCCCTGGCCTGAATACTCAGGGCACCCATGTCACCCGAATCCAACCGGATTCCATAGAGTTTGCAATTTTTTGCGCGTAACTTTTTGCCGACCTCAATGGCATGTTGAACACCTTTCAAGCTGTCATAGGTGTCCACTAATAGAACAACCGAATGCGGCATGACCTCTGAATAAGCCTCAAAAGCGGCCAGCTCATCCGGAAAAGCCGTGATCCAACTATGGGCCTGCGTTCCCCGGACCGGTAAGTCATAGAGCTTGCCCGCCAAAGCGTTCGAGGTGGCAACACAGCCGCCGATATAGGCTGCACGGCTCGCGGACAAAGCACCGTCTGGCCCTTGGGCGCGCCGCATACCAAACTCAATCACCGCATCCCCCCGGGCCGCCTGGCAGACACGGGCGGCCTTGGTGGCCACCAAGGTTTGAAAATTAATAATATTCAATAAGGGAGATTCCAATAACTGGCATTGCAGCAAAGGCCCCTGAATCCGCAAAAGCGGCCCATGTGGGGTAACGACTGTTCCCTCCGGAATCGCCGCAAGATCACATTGAAAGCGTAAGTCCTTGAGATAAGATAAAAAATCCTCGCTCCAGAGGGGTTCTCCCAAGGGATTGGTCAAGGTTTTTAAATAAGCGAGATCATCCGCTTCGAAACGAAAATCATTAATATAATCAATGACATTACCCAGACCACAGGCCAAGGCATAGTGGCCGTGAAAAGGATTGTTCCGATAAATAAGATGGAATACCGCCTCCCGTTCATGCATTTTGAGCCGCCAATAGCCATAGGCCATTGTGAGCTGGTATAAGTCAGTTAATAAGGTAAAAGATTGCATTACTTCCGTCTTCCAATAATAATATCAAGTTCAAATTTAGGTGTATGAATGCTTCTTAAATGTTTAGTCAAGATTTTGCTGGTCAGCGCTCTTTGTTTTATCTGCGCAAGCTGCGCCACCATGCCAGAATCAGGCCCTGATAATAACTCAGCTGAGGCAGGGTTTCAAAATGAGCCTGTCGATCAAACGGCCTCGCAAGAGCGGCTGGGCATGGATTATCTCTTGGGCCGAGGCGTTGCGGAAAATAAGGAACAAGCTTTTTATTGGTTTCAAAAGGCGGCTGAACAAGGCAGCAGCACGGCCGCAAATGAACTGGGCTACCTGTATGCCAGCGGCACTGGGGTCGCGCAAAATTATGCGCTTGCCCTGGACTGGTACCAACAAGCCGCAGACGCTGGTATCCCTAGCGCAAAATATAACTTAGGGCTTCTCTATGCTTATGGCCTCGGCACTGCCGTTGACAAGGCAAGGGCAGATGACTACTTTCGAGAAGCTGCGGCGCTCGGCTTTACGCCAGCGGCAAAGCTCTCAATAGGATAAAGGACCTCACATATGCATCAAGCTCGAAAACGTTTTGGACAGCATTTTTTGCGCGACCAGAAGATCATTCAACGCATCGTATCTGCGCTTTCGCCCGAACCCCAACAACGTCTGATTGAAATTGGGCCCGGCCTTGGCGCCCTCACGGTCCCCGTGCTTCGCAAAACAGGGTCCCTGGAAGCCATTGAAGTCGACCGAGACATTGTTCCTATTCTGCAGGACGCTTGCAAAGAGCTGGGCGATCTCCTCATCTATCAAAAAGACGTGCTCAACTTTGACCTTTCAGTCGTCGCGCAAAATCAAAAGCCTTTGCGCGTTTTTGGCAATCTGCCTTATAACATCTCGACGCCGCTTATTTTTCATCTTTTAAAATTTACCCATCACATCTCCGACATGCATTTCATGCTGCAAAAAGAAGTAGCTGACCGGCTTACTTCCATTCCCGGCAGAAAATCCTATAGCCGGCTCACCGTCATGGCGCAATATCATTACCACATCAAGCAACTCTTTGATGTGCCGCCGCATGCCTTCCATCCCGTGCCCAAGGTCGACTCCCGCATTGTCCGCCTGCTTCCTTATGGCTCCATTCCCTATCCCGCGAAAAGCTACGCGCGCTTTGAGACAATTGTGAAACAAGCTTTTGGCCAACGCCGTAAAACTTTGCGCAACAGCTTAAGCGGATTAAAGCAAGGCATTCCCGAAGAGGCCTGGGGGAAACTCTGCATTGATCCCCAAAAACGGGCCGAAAATTTGACCGTCGAGGAGTTTGTCAATCTCAGTAATTACGCCTAAAGGATTGAGAGTTTAGCCATGCCGACTTATGCCATTGGCGATGTTCAAGGATGTTACATTGCGCTGCAGAAACTCTTAAAACACATCCAATTCAATCCACAGCAAGATACGCTCTGGTTCACAGGCGACCTTGTCAATCGTGGCTCACATTCTCTTGAAGTCTTGCGCTTTATTAAGGGACTAGGCAAAAAGCAAAAGGTTGTTCTTGGCAATCATGACCTGCACCTTTTGGCTTGTGCTTATCATCAACACCCAGGCTGGGAGGAGGACACCTTCTCGGAAATTTTATCCGCGCCGGACAGTCAGGCGCTCTTGGACTGGCTGAGTCAGCAAGCGCTCTTTCATTACGACGCTCATTTGAATTTTGCCTTGGTCCATGCAGGACTTGCCCCGTCCTGGAACTTACATCAAGCGAAGGCTTTGGCAGAGGAAGTCGAAACAGTGCTAAGAGGCGAGCAGCTTGTTGAATTCTTAGGACAGATGTATGGGGACAAACCAGACCATTGGGACGAAAGCTTGACCGGCTGGGACCGGCTGCGGGCCATTACGAATTACTTTACCCGCGTCCGTTTTTGTTATCCGGATGGACGGCTGGAATTATCAGACAAAGGGCCTGCCGATGCACCGCAAGAACGGATTTTGCCTTGGTTTCGGCTTCCTAATAGGGCCCACGAGGACCTTAAAATTATTTTTGGTCATTGGGCCGCTTTGGGTGGGGTGACGCATACACCGAACGTTTATTCGCTGGATACGGGTTGTGTGTGGGGGTTTAAGCTGACGGCAATGCGGCTTGAGGATGAGAAACGGTTTGGCGTGAGCTGTGAAAGTGAGGACCTTTGATTTTCTTCCTAACCCTAGTAGGGGAAAGGGGAAGCTAATTTCTCTCTGGGGTTCTTTCTAACACCACAAAACTGAAGGAATAGGCGTTTTTTTCATCGGCGGGATGGTCTTCACGGCTGAGCTCCTGCCATTCACTTGGGTTTAATTCGGGGAAATAGCTATCGCCTTCAATTCTGGCATGCACCAAGGTCAGATAAATTCGCTGGATTTGGGGAAGCAGTTCACGATAAAGCGCAGCGCCGCCAATAATCATCAGCTCATCGGCTGGACTTAGAATTTTTAAAGCCTGAGACAGAGAGTCAACCACCTGCGCCCCAGGAACTTGAAGAGCGGGGTTACGTGTCAAAATAAGATTGCGGCGGCCTGGCAGAACACGGCCAATGGACTCATGCGTTTTTCTTCCCATGAGAATGGTTTTTCCAAGCGTCAGCGTCTTAAAATATTTTAAATCAGCGGGCAAATGCCAAGGCAATCGATTCTCTTTACCAATCACCCGGTTTTCCGCCATGGCCACAACCGCTGAAATAAGCATCTTGTTTCCCTCAAGGGGGCATATAGTATTTTGCCTATAGTTCTTGTACCATGCTGACATGATCTCACTCAATGAATTTATAAAACGGCGCAATGCGCTATTAAAGAAAATCAACCCACAGGGCATCGCTATTTTTCCTGCCGCCCCTATTGCGATGCGCAATGGCGAATACGAATACCCTTACCGTCAAAATAGTGACTTTTATTATTTGACCGGCTTTGAAGAACCCGAGGCCATTGCCGTGCTGGCCCCCAAACGTTCCGAAGGTGAATTTATTTTATTTACCCGCTCGAGACAACGTGAAAGAGAAATTTGGGAAGGCCCTCGCGCAGGGCCTGAGGGCGCACGAAAAAATTATGGAGCGCAGCAAGCTTTTTCAATTGAAAGCTTCACACAAAAATTGCCTGACCTCCTGATTGGGCGGAAAGAAATTTATTGCTTGCTCGGCATCAATAAAGAGTTTGATGAAGCCTTATTTACCGCGGCCAATAAAATACGCGGCCGGGCCCGCAGCGGGATATCCTATCCTGTCGCACTCATTGATCTCGGCGACCTTGTCCATGAAATGCGCCTACACAAAAGTCCCGCCGAAATTAAACTGATGCGTCAAGCCGCTGAAATTACCGCTTCTGCTCATGTTCGGGCCATGAAAGCCTGCAAACCCGGCTTAAAGGAATATCAACTAGAGGCTGAATTGCTTTACGAATTTCAACGCAAAGGGGCCCGCCATCCCGCTTATACCTCCATCGTCGGCAGCGGCGCGAACGCCTGCATTTTACATTACACCGCGAATACCAAAACAATTCGGGACGGCTCTTTGGTCTTGATCGACGCGGGCGCTGAATATCAAAATTATGCCGCAGACGTCACACGCACTTTTCCAGCCAATGGCAAGTTCACGCCGGAGCAACGTGCCATTTACAACCTTGTCTTAAACGCGCAATTGGCAGCCATTAAAATCATCAAACCGGGCCTGCCCTGGGAAAGAATGCATGAGACTACCCTTAAAATTTTAACGCAGGGCTTACAGAAGCTCGGCATCTTGCGAGGCAAGCTAAAAGACTTGATTGCAAAACAAGCCTATCTTCCCTTTTTTATGCACCGCACCGGGCATTGGCTAGGCTTGGATGTGCATGATGTGGGACGCTATGCCGCGCAAGGAAAATGGCGCAAGCTTCAAGCCGGGATGGTGCTCACCGTGGAGCCGGGAATTTATATTCCCTCGAATTTAAAAAACGTGCCGGCGCGCTGGCATAACATTGGCGTGCGCATCGAAGATGATGTGCTCGTCACCCCGAAGGGACACGAAGTGCTGTCCCACAAAGCACCCAAAACGATCGCAGAAATAGAAGCCCTGATGGCCTGAAACAATGCATTATGATCTTATTATTATTGGCGGCGGACTGGTGGGAAAAAGTCTGGCGAGCGCTTTAAGTAAAGCGCCTTTAAATATCGCCTTGATTGACGCAAGCCCAGCGGAACGACCGGACCCCCGTTTAATCGCCTTAAATTACGGCAGCGTCAGTTTTCTCAAAACCCTGGAACTATGGCCTTCGCTCCTAGAGCATAGTGCTCCCATTCAGGAAGTCCATGTCTCCCATCGTGGCCGCTTTGGCGCAACACGCCTTCAAGCGGGGGCCTTGCACTTACCTGCTCTCGGTTATGTCATCCGGGCGCAAAAAATTAATGAAACGCTCGACCAAACGCTGCGGAAATCACAGCTTCCCGGCCGCTTTACCGAGCTGCGCTCATCCCGTGTCACGGCCATCGAACCGGCGGAACAAGCTACGGCCCTCCAGATTGAAAAGGAGGGTGCAAGCAGCCGCGTCACAGGCAAACTGATTATCGCAGCCGATGGGACCTACTCCACCATTCGAGACTTGCTTCATTTTGACACCAAAACCTTTGATTACCATCAAAGCGCGCTCGTCACAACGACCACCTTATGTCGTCCCCATGAAAATCGCGCTTATGAACGTTTTCTGGATGATGGCGCACTCGCCATGCTTCCCTTGCCTTTAGGAAAAGATTCCAGGCCACTCTGTGCCACGATTTGGACTGCGAGCACAGAGACCATCAACAAACTGCGAAACCTGGATGAAAAAGCTTTTCTACAAACCCTACAGTCTCATTTTGGTTATCGTCTTGGGCGGCTGAAAAGCAACACTGAGCGACATGTTTTTCCTTTACAACTGATTCAAGTTCAAAATCCTCTGCAAGGAAACGTGCTGCTTATCGGCAACGCTGCACACACTATTCATCCCATTGCAGCGCAAGGCCTCAATCTTGCCTTGTATGAAATAGCCCAACTGGGCCAGGTCCTTCTGCGCAATGTAGAAAACAAACAACCGCTGCATGCGGACCTTGCACAAAATCTCAGCCGGTTTCAGCCCAAAACCAATCTTTTATTTTCACATTATCTCAGTCAAATCTTTGCGGCTGATTTTTGGGGCAGTAATTTTGCCCGTCAACTGGGAATGATTGGCTTGGATCTCTGTCCGCCAATCAAAAAACAACTCAGCCGTCTAATGGCAATGGAATCTGTTCAATGGTTGACATCGTAAACACTGAAAAAGAATTGATCGCACTGGCCCGCGTCTTACTCTCAGAAACTGCGGAAACGCATCTCAGCCGTGAAATTTCGCTGCAATCCTCTCTTCAATATCATTTGGCCTTAGACAGTTTAGGGCGCGCTGAATTATTTAGACGCATTGAGAGAAAATGGAATATCGAACTCCAGGACGATTTGTTAGTCAAGGCGGAAACCTTGGCGGATTTGCTTGCCGCCATCCAAACCGCACGTCCCGCGAAAGAACACAAGGAAAAAACCGCAAACACAGAACGCTATGAAAAATATCGCATACAAAAAGTTGCGGATGTGTCACAAGCACAGTCTCTCGTCGAGGTTTTATATGAACATGCCGAGAAAACACCGGAACGGCCCTATATCTACTTGCAAAACGAAAAAGGCGGCGAAGACATTCTAACCTACGGCCAGTTGCTGGCCTCTTCTTTAAAGGTTGCGCATGCTTTACAACATTTGGGCCTCAAACCGGGCGAAACAGTTGCGATCATGCAACCCACTCAGCTGGGTTTCTTTTATACTTTTTTCGGTGTCTTAATCGCCTCCGGCATTCCTGTTCCTATTTACCCTCCCCTGCGGCCTCACCTATTAGAAAGCTATGCCAAACAAGAAGCACGGATTTTAAATAATGCCGAGATTCGTTTTTTAGTGACCTTTGAGCAAGCTGAATTACTAAGCCGCCTCCTGCAAGGCTTTATCCCAAGCCTGCAAAAAGTGGTCACAGTGGACGAACTCTTAAAGACGGCCGACGCATTTCTTTTGCCGCTTTCAGCAAAAAAGGAAGATATAGGACTTATTCAATATACTTCCGGCAGCACCAGCACGCCTAAAGGCGTGGTGCTCACCCATTACAACCTCCTCTCTAATATTCGCGCCTTTGGAAAGACCGTTGAAATTTCGTCTCAGGACATCGGGGTGAGTTGGCTTCCGCTTTACCATGATTTTGGCCTCATTGGCCTCGTTTTGGGCTCGCTCTACTATGGGCGCCCTCTGATTCTTTTCTCTCCGCTCACCTTTCTCTCTCGCCCTGAAAAATGGCTTTGGGCCATTCATTTGCACCGCGGCACTATTTCCGCCGCACCCAATTTCGCTTACGAACTCTGTGTGCGTAAAATTGAACCCGACACCATTGAAGGCCTGGACCTCAGTTCCTGGCGCATCGCCGCGAATGGCGCCGAAACCATCTACCCGAAAACCTATGAGCGCTTCGTGGAAAAATTCAAGCCCTATGGCTTTAAACGGGAAGCCTTTTTCCCCGTTTATGGTTTGGCGGAATCCACGGTCGGACTCACCGTTTCCCCTTTGCATCGTGCACCGCGCGTTGACACCATCGACCGGACGGTCTTTGAAAACGAAAAACGGGCGCAGCCCTTGCCGAAAGACGCTCCCTCGCAAGATAAGCTTGAAATCATTTCCTGCGGGAAACCGCTGCCAGGCCACTTCATTCGCATCGTCGACGAAAAAGGCCAGCCTTTGCCGGAACGGCAGGTGGGACAGTTACAATTTCAGGGCCCCTCCAGTATGCAGGGGTATTATAATAACCCTGTTGCAACAAACTCAGTGCGAAGCGGCGACTGGTGGAACACAGGCGACTTCGCCTATCTCGTTGATGAAGAACTCTTTATCACCGGCCGACAAAAAGACCTCATCATCAAAAGCGGCCGCAACCTTTACCCGAGCGTGCTAGAGGAGATTGTCTGTGACATTCCCGGCGTGCGTCGCGGCTGCGTGATTGCCTTTAGCGTGAGCAATAAAAAAATTGGAACAGAAAATATTATTCTCGTTGTGGAAACCAAAGAAAAAAATGCCCAACACAAAAAGGCGCTCCAAAAAACAATTACGGAAACTCTCATTGACGTCATGGATGTAGCGCCGGACCACATTATTTTCGTCGCCCCCAAAACCATTCCAAAAACGTCCAGCGGAAAACTACAACGCTCCGCTTGCAAGGACCTCTACTTGAAGGGAAAGCTCAGGCCCGCTCCGCCCTGGCTGCAAATGATTAAACTCAGCCTGCTTGCTCTTTGCAGAAAAACGGTAAGCGGCGGCATTAAAATTCTGAAAGCACTTTACACAGTTTATTTGACTCTCCTGATTGGCTTATCGGCCCTTCCCTTCTGGCTCTGCGTCAAATTACTGCCGGAAACCTCTGCCGCTAAACTCAGCAAAGCGGCAGCCCGTTTATTATGCTTCCTGGCCGGCTGGCCGATTCAAGTCCAAGGCAGGGAACATTTAACTCAGTTAAAACCGGTCATTTATGCCTGCAACCACGCAAGCTATGTCGATTCGCTCATTGCGGTGGGGGTCGTTCCTGCTGATACCCGTTTTATTGCCAAGCAAGAGGTTTTTTCTGCGCCGCTGCTGCGCGGCGTGCTGCGTAAGTTGAAATACCTACCAGTCGACCGCTTAGATTTTCAAAAAGGGCTCGCGCAGACCAAACAAATTGAGGAAGTGCTTCAAAACGGCGTTTCTATTTTTATTTTTCCAGAGGGCACCTTTAGTTATGCTGCAGGTCTTCGTCCCTTCAAACTCGGCGCTTTTAAACTTGCCGCAGAAACGAAAACCCCGATTTGCCCTATTGCCATTCAAGGCACGCGACAGATTTTGCGGGCTAATCATCGCCTCCTTCGACCGGCCCCTGTCAAAATGATTGTGGGGGAGCCTATTTACCCTGAGGGCGATGAATGGCAAGATATTATCCGGTTGAAAAATAAAGTCCGGCAATTCATCGTGGCCCATTGCGGAGAACTTTCGCTTGATTTTAGCGTTTAGGAGCCCTCAGCATGCGTTTTAAAGCTCGCCAATGGCGGGCCAAGCTTCCCCTTATTAGCTGGTGTATCTTTGGCTGGGCCAGCGACACCTTCCCAGTCCTGATTACTACTTTTGTTTTTTCCACCTACTTCATTCAGCATATCGCCGTCGACTCCATCATCGGCACCTATCAATGGGCCAATGCCAGCGCCATTGCAGGACTGGTCATCGCCTTCGTAGGTCCCATTTTTGGCGCGCTGGCCGATCAAGGCGGCAATCATAAACGCTGGCTCGCTTTTTTCACGCTCTGTTGTATCGTGAGCACCGCTTTTTTGTGGTTTGCCTGTCCTGATCCTGTCTGCGTGGACTCTTCCTTGAGGCTTTTTATCCTCGCCACCATTTTTCTTGAAATCACTTTGATTTTCTATAATTCCTATTTGCTCATTCTCGCGCCGCAAGACTATATCGGCCGCATTTCTGGTTGGGGCTGGGGCATGGGTTATTTGGGAGGCATCCTGGCATTGCTTGTGATTTTATATATCTCCGTTCTTCATCCTGTCACTTGGTTAAACGCAGCAACCTTTGGGCAAATTCGGATTGTTGGGCCTTTTTCATCACTTTGGTTTGCCGTCTTTTCCCTGCCGCTTTTTCTTTTTGTCCATGATACCCCCGCTAAAAAGCAAAAATTATACCGCACTCTGCAAGCGGGTTTACGTGAGCTCGTTCAAACCCTTCGGATGTTGATCAGAGAAAAAAACATTTTGCTCTTTCTCATTGGACGCATGATTTATACCGACGGTCTCAACACTCTATTTGCCTTTGGCGGGATTTTTGCAGCAGGCAGTTTTCAATTTACTTTCACAGATATTCTCATTTTAGGTATTTCCCTCAATGTCATGGCTGGTCTCGGTTCCATCGCACTAGCCTGGGTGGATGATAAACTTGGCTCAAAGCCCACCATTCTGATCTCACTGGCGCTTCTGACCTTTTTTAGCGCTCTACTCTTATTGACCCATGAACGTCTTTGGTTTTGGCTTTCGGCTTTGGCGCTCAGCCTATTCGTTGGGCCCGTTCAAGCGGCCAGCCGCTCTTTAATGGTCCATCTCACCCCACCCAAAAAATCCTCCGAGCTATTTGGTCTCTATGCTTTAACGGGACGGATCACCGCCTTTATGGGGCCCTGGCTGTTTGGCCTCGCCACCCTGCACTTCCAAAGTCAACGCGCCGGCATGGCTACTATCCTGTTTTTTTTCCTCTTGGGCTGGCTCCTTTTATGGCGAGTAAAAGTTGCCAATTCGAAATAAAGAGGTTAAATTGAAGGCCGGTTTAATCTTCCCAGCATCAAAAGGTGGTTTTCATGAGCAACTTACAAGCAATAACAGACGATTCCTTTGAAAGCGAGGTTGTTTTATCCAAGGTCCCAGTACTCGTTGACTTTTGGGCCCAATGGTGCGGACCTTGCAAGACGCTTGCGCCCATTATCGAAGAGGTGGCAAAAGGCTATGAAGGTAAAGTTAAATTTGTCAAATTAGACGTCGACAGCAATCCTGCAACCCCTCCTAAATTTGGTATTCGCGGCATTCCAACCCTCATTTTATTCAAAGACGGGCAGGTGAAGGCCACGCAAGTAGGTTTATTGACTAAAGCTGAATTACAGCAATTCATTGACGCACATGCTTAACCCTTCGATAAGCTCAGGACACCTCCTCAGGGGCGGCCCTTCGAGACGCGCTACGCGCTTCTCAGGGCGAACGTATAATTTTAAAGAAAAAAAGCGGCTTCGGGGGGCTAGAAAAGTAAGCGCAGGAGTGATATAAATTAGACAGCCTCATATCTATCTATCGTTTTCCAAGTGAGATATCTATCAAATTCCATCTTGAACCAAACCATACCGAGAGGGAATGACTTGAGGTGTATTTTTAACCAAAAGGTATAACTATGAATTTAACTGAATTAAAGAAAAAAACCGTTCCTGACCTTGTCAATCTTGCCGAGCAACAATATGAACTAGAAAATATGGCCCGTTCACGCAAGCAAGATATTATCTTCTCCATTCTAAAAGCCCACTCCAAAAGAGGTGAAGATATTCATGGCGATGGCGTCCTTGAAATTCTTCCAGATGGTTTTGGTTTCTTGCGTTCCGCAGAAGGCTCCTATCTGGCCGGTCCCGACGATATTTACGTCTCACCCAGCCAAATCCGCCGTTTTAACCTCCATACCGGTGATACCATTTCCGGTAAAATTCGTCCCCCCAAAGAGGGAGAACGATATTTTGCCCTGCTCAAAGTCGACCACATCAATTTCGATGCGCCGGAAAACGCAAAGTCGAAAGTCCTCTTTGAAAATCTCACACCACTCTTTGCCAATGAACGCCTCAAACTCGAGCGTGGCAACGGCAGCACCGAAGATATTACTGCCCGTGTCATTGATCTTTGCTCCCCCGTTGGAAAAGGCCAACGTGGTCTCATCGTATCACCGCCCAAAGCGGGCAAGACCATGCTCTTACAGAATATCGCGCATTCCATTGAACATAATCACCCCGAATGCTATCTGATGGTGCTCCTCATCGATGAACGCCCAGAAGAAGTCACTGAAATGACGCGTACCGTGAAGGGCGAAGTCATTGCCAGCACCTTCGATGAACCGGCAACCCGGCACGTCCAAGTGGCTGAAATGGTCATCGAAAAAGCCAAACGTCTGGTTGAACACAAACGGGATGTCGTCATTTTATTGGACTCCATTACACGCTTGGCCCGTGCTTACAATACAGTCGTTCCCGCCTCTGGCAAAGTATTGACAGGTGGTGTCGACTCCAACGCTTTACAGCGTCCTAAACGCTTTTTTGGCGGCGCGCGGAACATTGAAGAAGGCGGCAGCTTGACCATTTTGGCAACGGCCCTCGTCGATACTGGCTCCAAGATGGACGACGTTATTTATGAAGAATTCAAAGGCACCGGCAACTGCGAAATCCATTTGGACCGCCGCATCGCTGAACGTCGTATTTATCCGGCCATCAATATTAATCGGACCGGTACACGCCGCGAAGAATTATTGGCCCCGCCGGAAGAGATCCAAAAAATGTGGATTCTTCGTAAACTCTTACAACCCATGGATGAATTGGCCTCCATTGAATTCCTCATTGACCGCTTAAAATCAACCAAAACCAATGAAGACTTCTTTGACGCCATGAAGAGATCTTAATACGGAGCCCGCGGCAAGCCGCGGGGTAAATTCTTTAATGAAGTATTGGCTCTTCAAATCTGAACCATCAACCTTCAGTATTGATGATTTAGCAAAAGCACCCTCCCAGACTAGCCCCTGGGATGGGGTGCGAAATTATCAAGTTCGAAACTTTTTGCGCGACTCAATCCACAAAGGGGACCTGGCTTTTTTTTACCACTCCAGTTGTCCACAGCCAGGAATTGTCGGCATCATGGAAATCAGAAGTGAAGGCTACCCCGACCCCAGCGCTTGGAATCCAGCTAGTCCAGGGTATGATGAAAAAAGTACGCCAGACCAACCTCGCTGGTTCCTGGTGGATGTACAACTGAAAAAAAAATTCCAGCAGGTCATCACGCTGGAAGAAATAAAGAAGCATCCCCTTTTAAATAAAATGCTAATATCCAGAAAAGGCAATCGCCTATCTATTACGCCGGTGTCCGAAGTGGAATGGAAAACCATCTTAAAGCTGTCTAATAATTAAACAAAGCCCCGTGTGGCTCCGCGCCGAAAGACCCGCCCTCTCAAATATTTTCCTTGGAGACCCCATGAAAGCACGTCTTAGTTTTGATACACTGGCCTATGCTAAGCGCTTAAAAGAAGCTGGCTTAGGGCCCAAAATTGCTGAAACACAGGCGGAGGCAAAAGGAGAAATGCTGGCTCCCCTGATGGAGGATGCCTTAGTGACGAAACCGGTATGACAGCCTTTATTTCTTATTTTCATCTGATCCATTAACCTGGGAGGACCTGCTTATGCACGTTATCAGCCGAGACCGATCAACCGCTAAATCTTCGCGGCAAAAAGTGGGAGATGGACTGGCACATTATCTAGCGGACATTTATCTGCTCTATCTCAAAACCCAAAACTTTCATTGGAATGTCCGAGGCCCCCATTTTTATTCCTTACATAAATTTTTCGAAGAACTTTATCAAGAACTCGCCGAAGCCGTGGACCTCGTCGCTGAAAGAATTCGCGCCTTACACATGACAGCGCCTGCTTCCTTTGCGCAATTTTTAAAACTGACCAGCCTAGAAGAAGAAACCTCCTCAATTTCAGCCGATGAAATGCTAAAACAGCTTTTACACGACCATCAAACGCTAACCCGCAATCTTTCACGCCTTTTTACCCAAGCAGAACAAGCAGATGATGAGGCCACCGTGGACCTGATTACCGAAAGACTACGCGTCCATGAAAAAACAGCCTGGATGATCAGAAGCACCCTAGGCCAGGTTTAACCCCCTCACCTAGAAAGCTCTTCCCAAAGGAGTGTTCAACCTGGAATATCTACATTTGCTTAGAAAGCCTTCCTAAGCAGC
>CAYVBZ010000046.1:0-19239 GCA_964449835.1 uncultured Coxiellaceae bacterium
ACAATACCACCGTTGGCGGGAATGCCACGATTACTTCTGATCTTGCCAGCAGCGGCGCGGGCATCACTCATACGCTTGGTACCTTGAGCATTGGCGCAAACACCTTGACCATCGCTAAAGGTCCAAATGTCACGAGCGGCACAGCCGGACTCACCTTTGGTGCAACGAGTTTAAGCGGTAGCACCACCTTCTCACCCGCTTCGGGCACCTTGCTGACTTTGGGCAGTGTGACAGGTACAGGCCAAGCGCTGACCGTTACCGGCGCCGGTAATACCACCTTGTCCGGCGGCTTGAATACTAGCACGGGCGGCACGCTTACGCTGAACAGCAGCGGGACCTTGCTCCTCTCAGCCGCTAGTAATTATGCTGGCAGCACGACGGTCCAAAGCGGCACACTCCAGACCACCGTGGCCAATGGTTTGGGAACAGGTTCTGCCGGCATTAATCTCACAGCCAATGCTTCTTCAACAGCGCTTTTAGATCTTAGCGCATTGTCCACCACTTTGGGCAATACTTCTGTCATCGCGCTTAATAGCTCAAACAGCAGCTCTGCTACGCAGTTGACTGCCGCCAATACCTATAGTTTAGGCAATGCGCTGACCTTCGCAGGCAGCAATAATACGGTCAATCTGACTTCGGGCACCGTGACGCTGAGCGGCGGAATTAGCGGTCCTGGCAATTTGACTGTGAATAACAGCAGCGGGGCCACCTTGACACTCAGCACGGCCAATTCTTCTTATAGTGGCAGCGTCAGTGTGACCGGCGGCATCTTGAATTTAACGAACAGCAGCGGCTTAGGTTCAGCTGCTGTAACAGTTGCCAATAGCGCGACCTTAAGCTTGTCCGGCAGCACAGCGCTTTCCTTCGGAAATGGTCTCACCTTGAATAACAGTGCGACCTTCGCAGATAACGGCACTGGCGGCAATACATTGTCCAGCACCATTCAATTAGGCAGCGGTAGTACACCGACGATTACAGTTGGAACGGGCGAAACCTTGACCATAACAGGCGACATCAATGGCGGCAGCGGCGGAGTAGGGGCCTTGACCTTAAGCGGTGCCGGCACGATCAATTTGAACGATACGAAGGCGGTAGCAGCTTACCGATCTTGAGCTTAACAAGCACCGTAAGCACCTTGAATACAGGCAACGCCAGTATTACCACAACGAATACGCAAAGTTATAGCACACTCAATATTAATAACACGACAACCTTGAACGGTAATTTGACTATTACCAGCTTAACTGTCAGCGCCGGCAGTTATGCTGTAAGCTTCTCAAGCAGTGGTACCAGTACGATTTCGAGCGCGGGCGTCTTTAATAATGCGGGCGGTGTGACCTTGAGCGGCGGCACGTTTAACTTCACCAACGGCTTGACATCAAGTGCGAGCACCACAACTTTGAGTGGCACGGTGAATACCACCAATAGCGGCGTGGACCTGGGTGTGGTGAGTTTAAGTGGCGACAGCAGCGTGAGCACAGGAAGCGGTGCCCTTAGCTTTGGTTCGACGGTCAATTCCGCCAGCACGACGCCTTACAGCTTGACCCTGACTACCTCCGGTACACTCTCTCTCAGTGCCGCTATCGGCGCTCAACATGCCTTGAATAACTTCACAGCGACGGCAAGCGGCAGCAGCAATAACCTTGTCATTGCTAATAACATTACAACCAGCGGCAATATCAGCTTGACCGCCGGCAACAATGTGAACATCACCACCGGCAGCCTGAGTAGCGGCGGCAATATTACGCTCACCGGCAGCGCCGGCGCGGTCCAAGAGACAGGGACCGGCATCTTACATGGCAGTTTACTGACAACAAGTTCTGCGACAGGCACGCTTCTCAATAATGCCAATACCGTTTCAAGTTTCTCTGCGACGAACGCGAGCAGCGGCCCGGTTCAATTAACAAACACAGCTTCAACTTTGACCGTCATCTCACTGACCCAAGGCGGCAGCAGCGATGTGGCCCTGAATAACACCGGCAATATGACGTTGACCGGCGCAATCAATACCGGCAGCAGCAATAATTTGAATTTGACCAGCAGCGGGACTCTGAGTGAAACCGGTGCGGGCGCAATTAATACGAATACGCTGACCACCAATACGGCGACCGGCACCCTCTTGAATGGCGCCAACACCGTTCTCAACCTTAATGCGACCAATACCGTGAGCGGCGACATCCAACTGACTGATACAGCCGATCCACTGACTATTAATGCTATTACGCAAAGCGGCGCCGGAAACATTGGCAATGTGTATATCTACAATGTCGGCTCCTTAAATATCGAGGGTCCTGTCGTCACGCAAGGGAATGGCGGATCGACCAGCAATGAACTCAGTTGCAATGGCGGCCCTGCTCAGGTGTGCATGATCGTGAATTCCTCAGGTGATGTCTTGACCGTAGACTCGAGCATTACAACAGGCGGCGGCGATATCCATCTCGAAGCCTTGAATCCCATCGCTTTACCCTTTGGTGTTGTGATCGACGCGACGGCGACTTTGGATACAACGCCAGGCACAGGCGGCTACTTGTCCGAGCAAAATGGTGTGCTCATTTATCCTGGCGCGACCTTGAATGCCGGAGCGGGTGTGATTTACCTGAAAGGGTTGACTGGCGTCAGCCCCGACCTAACCTTGGGCACCCAAACAATTTCTAGCACACAAACTTTAACGAGCAGTCGCAATATAATTATCTATGGCACGATTACCCTAACAGACAACGCGGCCCTGACTTTGATTGCGGATTCCGGTCTAAGCAATGTGGGAGGCATCTTCGTTGAAAGTACCGGCTCCATCATCTGCGAAAGCCCCTCTCTTTGCGGCGGCAATTTGACTTTAAAAGGATCGAGCATGTATGGCGTGTCCGGCTTGCCTGCCAACACCGCCGTCACGATTCAAAAAGGGGGTTCTTTGACGACAGGCGGTTCAATCTCTTTCTTGGAAAATTTAAATGAAACGGGCAATGTGCAACTGAACGGCAATGTTCAAGCGACAGGCTTAAATTCTGGCATTACCATCATGCCGTCAACTGTCATTGGAAATGGAACCATTCAAATCGGCGCCAATCTGAGCACAAATAGCGGCGCCATCACTTTAAATGCGCCAGTGACACTGATCGCAAACGCGACCTTAGACACGACAAATCCCGGTGGCAGCGGAACGACGGGTGCCGCAATCAACTTCATCAACACAGTGAATGGCGCCAAGACACTGACACTTAAGGTTGGCACGGTAGGAGACGTGAGCTTCGCACAAGCAGCGGGTGGTCTGACGCCGCTTTCTAGTTTGATCATTACTGGTGCCACGAATCTCGCCGCCGCAGCAACCAGCATTACGACGACCGGCAGCCAAAGCTATAGCAGCACCTTGACACTCGGCGCGAACACCACACTTGTAAGTACGAATAGCAGCATTTCACTCAATGGTGTCAGCGGTGGTACCTATACTTTGAGCTTGAACAATGGTTCGGGCGCGACCACGCTCGCAGGCACCATTGGTGCTGGCACGCTGACCTTTGGAAGCAGCAGTGCTGTGACTTTAGCAGGCGCTTCGATCACCACAAATAACAGCGCGTTGACCTTCAATAACACAGTTGCACTCACCACGAATGACAGCACGATTAATACAGGCACAGCCAATCTCACCTTCAGTAACACAGTGGACGGCGGTTATGGCTTGACACTGAATGGTACAGGCACAAAGATCTTTGATAATGTAGTTGGAACGGCCCCGATTTCTAGCTTAAGCATTACCGGCGCCACAAATCTTGCCGCAGCAGCAACCAGCATTACGACGACCGGCAGTCAAACTTATAATGGCCAGCTCGTTTTAGGAAATAACGTGAATTTAATCGCAGGCGGGTCAATCACAATAGCGGGCGGTATAAACGGACAAAGCAATCAATTGACCCTGACCGGGACCTTCGCAAATGATCATGTCTTCTCACTGGGCGGCACCATCACTTTTACCACACCCTCATCCAACAATATCACCGTGAACGGAGATAGCACGGCCAATTCGAACACCTTATACGTAGCTTCCAATGACCCCTCCTTCGGTTGGTACATCAACGGCAGCAATACCGGGACCGTGGCACCCAGCAATAACACCTATGGCCTGAACTTCAATACCATCCAGAACCTAAGCGGCGGCAGCGCAGCGAATACTTATTATATGTACGACGGAAGCAGTTTAAACTATATCAATGGCGGCCCGGGCCTCAATAATACCTTGGACTACTCCAGTTACACGAGCGGGACGGTCATGGTGGACATGAGCACTAAAACGGCCTCCCTGCTGACTTCCGGCTTTACCAATATTCAAACTTTCAATGGCCGCTCGACGAGCAACTCTTCCGATACCTTCGCGGGGTCATCGACACCCAGCAATTGGTTACTGACCGGTGCGAACAAAGGGAATTATACTTTAGGCGGCATTACCTATAGCTTCAATAACTTCCCCAATTTGACCAGCCAAGGCGGCGACACCTTTGTTGTCATGCCGGCCAGCATTGAAAGACAAGTGTCCGGCGGCGCAACGCCGGGTTCACTGATGCAAAGCACTTTGGTCTTACCGAGCGGTACTCATAAGGTGAATACACTCGTCTTCGGCAACAGTGCGAAGCAGGGCTGCTTTAGCAGCGGCTTTGGGGCAGGGTGCTTGAATGACCCAATTAATTTCAACGGCTTTAACGTCATCCAAAATAATGGTAGTTCGACTCAGGCCATCTTCAACAGCAGTTTAAGCAGCCCGGCGCTGATTGATCGCACGAACGCCCTGGTTTACGTGAACGGCTTGGTCATTAAGTTGGTCGGCTTTGACGCGTATGGCGACTTCACCTTCATCGGCAACTTCCAGAATATTCTCGGCGGACTCCAAATGGGACAAATGAGCAGTGTAACATGGCAACCGACTCAAGAAATCTATTCCTCGGATAACTTCAGCGGCACGTCCTTAGTCGAGATCAGAGACGATGGCTCAACGCCCCTATTGAAGAAAGCCTCGAATGCTTCTAGCATAGAGAAGACCCTGAACGGCATTTCCGCCGGCCAAGATACCTTGATTAAACAAATCGAGTCGACCACTCAGGTCAAGATCTCTTGCGACGGCAAATCATTTTAAGTTGAGAACCAGGTATAATAATAAAAGACAGAGACACAAAGGACTGTGCTGAGTCATGAGCAAAAAACTACAAATTCTACCAAAAAGCGCCGCAGTGCTCCTGCCATAGCGAGCTCAATACCAGCTTTGCGCTTGGCGGGAGGTGAAGCGGCGCACTGCGCGAAGCGCAGTAAAAATTTAATTAATTAAAATCCCGCAATTTCCACCCCCTTCTGAAGGTGCTGCCGTCGCCGCCGGCTGAATAATCGGCTCCGCTCCCAAAAGACTCGCCGGCACCCTCGATAAAACCGCCTTAGACTGATAACTAGCAATCGTCGCATACGGCATAGCCGGCGTAAGCTCCGCTATCCCCGCCGCATTCGTCAAAGTCACACCCGCCCCATGCAGCAACCCAAACGCACATTGCCCCGAACTCGAAGGACAAGTCGTCTGAAAATCCGTTCCACGGACCCCAATTGTTGCAACAGGCGTTTTTACCTGATAGTTCGTAGGCGCTGCTTTTGCCACAAACCCCGTCACAGTCCGCAAGCCGCCTTTAATCAGACTCATCACCGCCTGGCCGTCTTGCTGCGGTTTTTGCGGGTTATAATAATATTGCTCAATCACAAAAATAGAACTAGGCGTCAGGGTGAGCATAGAGTTGTCCGTAAAAGCAATTTGGCCCGAGCCGCTTGCTTCGGTTGTCAGCTTGTCTTTTTCATAAATCATCGAACCACGCGCAAGAACGCGCGGCGTTTGATCGGGATAACTGGCTTTGACTACCCCGCTGACCCAAACCATCTGGCCCGCCGGTTGAAGGCCTCGATTGCTGCCTGGCGGCTGTTCGGTACTTGCCGGTTGTATCGGCGCGGCGCCAAGCTCAGTGGGTGGTCTTTCTGGCCCTGCCTGAATCGGAGTTGGCGCTTTCCCAGTCGATTGCGCCCCAAAGTCCGATTCACTTTCATCATTGCCTTGACTCAAAGCCCCGGGGCCTGAAAAGAGCAGACCCAGAGCAAAAAAAAGAACAACTATTTTCATTTTCATACGAGAATCCTTTCTCAAAATCCTTTCCTAAACCGTTCGCCCTGAGGAGGCCCCGAAGGGGCCGTCTCGAAGAGCCACCTCCATTGTACACTCTCTCATTTTCGCGGCCAATAATATAAAGGCTCCACCTTCTCAACATGCCCCGACTCAAGATGCGCCCGCAGTGAATGAAAAAACACGCTTCCCTGCGGGTAACCTTCCGGATGTGGAAGTAGAGCCATCACATTCCCCGCCTTGTTCGCCAACCCCGCTATCGGAAGGCCCTGTAAAAACCGCCCATCGCCGTCACAATAAATAAAAACATCTAAGCCTTGCGCTTTTAGTTCTGCCAACAAACCAGCAGGGACCACAAATTGTGCCTGGCTGCGCCGCTCTACCTGCAACACAGCACCCCTTAAAAAGTTTTTTGTAAAAGCATTATATTGATAGTCTTCCGTCAAACCGATCCAGGCTTCGCTTCCTGTTTCTGGCCCTGCTGCTGTTTCAGAAAGACCCAGCCCCACCATATTATTATAAAGACCTGGAACCAACCCTCCTTCGACCAGCAGCCGCGCAGCGCCTGCCCCCAGTCCTAAAATGGGTTTGCCCTTCAAATTTTGTGCTTTCAGGACCGCAAGCAGCGCTTGCCCCCTGGCCCCAGTTGCTCTTTCATCGGAAAGCAGCACAAAAGCCTGCGCTTCCCCCACCGTTTCTTCAAGCGGGTCCCACAAAAAATCAATAACTTCCATCCCTGCGCCTTGGGCCGCAGCGGCAAGTTCCGGGCTTAAATCAGACTGTGCAGGCACAAGGACCGCAATATGCATATCGTGATTACCAAAAAACCAAAGTTGGGCTACAATACCACATTATTTTTGTGGAGAAAAAACATGGCAATGGCAGATAACAGGGTCCTAAAAGAAAATACCAACTACTTAAATCTATCCATCACGGAACTGGTAAGCTTAGCCTTAAGTCGCGGCGAAGGCGTCCTGGCTTCAAACCAGGGCTTGGTCGTTAAAACCGGTGCCCGTACGGGCCGGTCTCCACAAGACCGCTTTATCGTTCGAGATGAAATCACAGAAAACACAGTAGATTGGAACAATATTAACCAACCCCTGGATCCCGCCAAATTCGACACCTTGTGGCTGCGGGCGATGCAGTATTTGGATGAAAGAGACTGCCATTTTGTCTCCCAGCTTAAAGTTGGCGCCGATGATCATTATACGGTCCCCGTGAAAGTCATCACCGAGTTGGCCTGGCATAATCTTTTCGCCAACGTGCTTTTTATCCGGCCCGAAATCACACCGCAACCCAACCAGCCGGACCAATGGACCATCTTAAGCGTCCCCGGTTATAAAACCTCGCCGGAAAAAGACGGCGTCAATAGCGACGCTGCCGTCATTTTGAATTTCAGTAAACGCCGCATTTTAATTTGCGGCACCTATTATGCCGGCGAAATGAAAAAAGCCATGTTCTCCGTCTTGAATTTTCTGTTACCGCAACATCAAGTGCTGCCCATGCATTGCGCCGCCAATGTCGGCAAAGACGGTGAGACTGCCTTATTTTTTGGCCTCTCCGGCACCGGTAAAACAACGCTTTCCTCAGACCCAGACCGCTTCCTCATCGGCGACGATGAACATGGCTGGAGCGAGACCAACATTTTTAACTTTGAAGGCGGCTGCTATGCAAAATGCATCGACCTTTCCCGCGAGCGCGAGCCTTTAATCTGGGACGCTATCCGCTATGGCGCCGTCTTAGAAAACGTCGTCCTCGACTCCCAAACCCAAGCCCCGTTGTATGGCGACAGCAGCCTCACCCAAAATACCCGCGCTGCTTATCCCCGCGAATACATCCCCATGCACGTTGAAAACAACCGCGGCATGGTTCCAAAGTCTGTTCTCTTCTTAACTTGCGACCTCTATGGCGTTTTGCCCCCCGTCGCCCGCCTCAACCGTGAACAAGCTGCCTATTATTTCTTAAGCGGCTACACCGCCTTAGTCGGCAGCACCGAAGTCGGCGCCGGCGGCGGCGTCAAGCCCACTTTCAGCACCTGTTTCGGCGCACCCTTTTTCCCGCGTCGCGCCAGTGAATACGCCGAACTTTTACTCAAACGCATCGACCAACATAAAACCCAAGTCTATCTTGTCAACACCGGCTGGACCGGCGGCGGCTATGGCGAAGGCGGCTCCCGCTTTTCTATCCCCACCACCCGCGGCATCGTTTCCGCCATTCTCAACGGCAAACTCCGCGAAGTCCGCTATGAAAAATTCCCCCACTTCCAATTCGAAATTCCCAAGGAAGTCCCCGGCGTCGACAGCCAACTCCTCGACCCCCGCCTAACCTGGACGAATCAAGCCGCCTTTGACGAAAGCGCCAAAGCCCTGGCCCAAAAGTTCCGCGAAAACTTCGCCCAAAAATTCGCAAACGTCAGCGACTCCATCAAAGCCGCGGGCCCAACCCCCTAAAAAACCCGCTCTCCCACGCAAAGCGCGGGAGAGCGGACAGTCTTGGCTCCTGACTTAACTTATACTCAAATAGCTGAATAGCTGTAACAGCTCAATCCCTACACCACAACTAGAGATTATTTGCTTAGCACGCCCTTCCCACGCCAGGGGGAAGGTGCCGATAGGCGGAAGGGGGGATAAAACTTCCATCATTCTTGAACTGTCCCGCTTTCTCAAGGTTCTTTAGAAAAAAGCACCATCAGGGACGGAGTAGCCTGGAAGCCGGAAGAGTTATTGTTATGGTTTTTAAACACTTGTCATGGGCCTGGCTCTTTCGCTTATGCTAGCGGGTTATTCGTTTTAAATAAACAGTAAAACAATCTAATTTTCAATCAGATATAGTAGTCTTATTGCTTCCGGTTAAAATACCGCGTAAAATAACCACTATCTTTCATGAGAGCAAGTCGATGTCACAAACGCCTTATATCCCGCGGCAACTAGCCCCTCTGCTTGCCCGAAGTAAAAAAAATATTTTACTGCTAGGTCCGCGGCAAACAGGGAAATCCACTCTTATGACGCGTCTTCAGCCTGATCTCAGTATCAATTTAGCGCGCGAATCAACTTATTTGGAATTTGCTAGCAACCCCTCTGAACTTGAGGAGCGTTTACTTAAACTACAAAGTGGGACCGTCCTCATTGATGAGATTCAGCGGCTGCCTTCTTTGTTAAACACAGTACAAGCTATAATTGATGAAAAGAAAACTTTATTCCGATTTTTATTGACAGGATCATCGGCCCGAAAATTAAAACGTGGCAAGGCCAATTTATTGCCCGGCAGAGTGCATGTTTTTCATCTTGGTCCGCTTAATTGTCAAGAGTTAAAATTTAAATTGGATTTAAAATCAGCGCTGGCATTTGGAACTTTGCCTGGTATTGTGACTGAGGACAACAACGAAGATAAAATACTCACCTTAAAATCGTATGCTGCCATTTACCTGAAAGAAGAAATACAAGCGGAAGCATTGACTAAAAATATAGAAGGTTTTTCACGTTTTCTCCATATTGCGGCAATACAAGCTGCGCGTTTCTTAGATCTTTCCAAGCTCGCTTCGCAAGCAATGGTTCCTCGACAAAGCGCCGTAAGATATTTTGAAATTTTGGAGGACACGCTTATTGTGAAACGCTGTGAAGCCTTCTCTAAAAGTATGCGAAAACGTCTTATTCAGCATCCCCGCTATTTTTTCTTTGATGTGGGAGTATTAAATGGGTTATTGGGAAATTTTACGGTGTCCCCTGATCGAATCGGGACCTTGTTTGAGCATTTCATTTTCAATCAGGTCCTAGAGCTTGCGACTTCCAACCAAGAAGACATCCGGCTTTCTTCTTATCGGACCGAACATGGCGCTGAGGTCGATTTCATTTTGGAGCGCCGCCACACGGTTACCGCTATTGAAATTAAAGCATCAAAAAATGTTTCTGCAAACGATCTGTCAGGACTAAAAAATTTCCGCCAATTTTTTGGAAAAGCGAGTCGTTGTGTGGTCCTCTACCTGGGAGACCAGGCAAAAATGATAGAAGATATCGAAATTTTGCCGTGGATGGATTTTCTTAAAGGGGAATATCATGTCTAATATTCAAGAAAATCTCCTCCACCTGCTTCAATCTATCCGCACCCTCGAACAAAAATACCACCGCCCCCCTCATTCCGTTTCTCTCATCGCAATCAGCAAAGATCAGCCCCTAGAAAAACTGCAACAAGCCATCAGCGCAGGACAACGCCTCTTTGGCGAAAACTATCTCCAAGAAGCCCTCCCCAAAATGGCGGCCCTTCCGCAGTCCGACCTAGAATGGCATTTCACCGGCAGCATCCAAAGCAATAAAACCCGACAAATCGCGGAAAACTTTGCCTGGGCCCATACCGTGGACAGCCCTAAAATCGCGCAGCGTTTAAATGACCAACGACCGGCGGATTTGCCCCCGCTTCAAATTTGCTTGCAGGCCAATGTGGGCCAAGAAAAAACGAAAGCAGGCCTGAAAGACCCCGCCGCTTTGCAGGAGCTCGCCGCCTATTGCAGCTCTTTGCCCCGACTGCAACTTCGCGGCTTAATGACCATCCCCAAAGTCCAAAAAACGTTAACAGAACAACGGGCGCAGCTGCATATTCTAGCCGGCCTTCAAACTAAACTCTGTGAACAGGGTTTTTCCCTGGACACTTTGTCCATGGGAATGACGGAAGACCTGGAAGCCGCAATTGCCGAAGGGGCTACTTTCATCCGCATTGGCAGAGGCATCTTTGGTCCCCGTTCTTTTAACCGTTCAAGCCCTTAGGCTGATAGTGTTTTTGCTTTGAACTCTGGGGGGTTGGCTGCAAATTCTGAGGCTTGGTCCAACTCCAGTTCCAGCAGCTCTAGCTCCTCCAGCTCCTCCAAGACCTGAGGAAGCGTAGGCCGTTGCATGGGGTTACGATTAATCATGCTTAAAACCAAGGTATTCAAATGTTGACGCGAAAGCTCTCCCAAGTTTTGTAAAAAGGGAGAGGAGAGCGCGTTTTTGTTATATATAAGGCGCTGTGTGTTTTCGTATTTTACTTCTACCAAAATCTCAGTGATGATTGCAAAAGTGATGCCCAGACTATAACAATCACTGGCTGTTGAATAAGGAACAACCGCAGCAGGATCCATTAAGTTATACTGAGGAAAATGACGAATTTCTGGCGCAACATAACTGGAAGTTCCAACATAGCCACGGAGGTATATCTTGTCATTGGGGTCATTCAAGTCAACAGCAAGGCCAAGGTCGACCACAGCTATTCTCTTGGCTTTAGAGTCATACATATAATTATCAGGTTTGATGTCGCGGTGCAGCAGGCCCTGCTTATGCAGCAGCCAGAGCTCTTCCGCACAGCCTTTTAGTACGGCAACAAGATCTTGACTGTCCCAGGCGTCCCTTATTTGATTGACATAAGTAACAAGATCAACCCCGTTTCTTTTGACTTGAAATTCATCATAGGAAGAATGAATTTTTTCCCCGCTCTTTTCATCTCTTTCTCCACCGCCGAAAGAAAGACCCAGTTTTTCAAGAAGTTTATGCTCATGGTGGGCCAGAATTTTTGGACGGTTATCCGCTGCAATCCTGCTTGTTTTCATAAAAGCATGCGCCAGGGTAAAGTGAATACCATCAGAATGATAAACCAACGCCTTTTTGCCCTTGGCGTAACCGCCGTAAGGAAGCTCCTGAAATTTGGAGCCGCGATCAATGACTAGAATTTTGTCCTTTTCAATCCAAAAACTGCGATCGCAAAGCTGCAACCCCGGAATAGCCTGGGCCTCTTTTTTTCTAATACGGCGGCCGGGCGTGATCACTTCTTTTCCTTTTTGCAAGATTTCCAAGGCCGCTTGGAGAGCAACTTTTTTTCCGATGCGTTCATGGGCCTCGTCTTTAGTTGAAAGAGGTTCTAGGTCATTCAGTAGACTGTCCCGCATAAAAAATAAGGCCGCTAACTTATCTCGGTTGACGCCCATGTTAATCATTTCCTGCGCGGCCAAAATTTCAATATGTCTGAGGTCTGGATGTTTAGGTTTTATTTCTCGGAGTCTTTTTGCCCCAGCTTTGCATCGCTTAAACTTTAAAGCATGTGCTTCAAAGCGGGCAAGATAGTCTAGAATTTCTGCTTTTTCCTTAAGATAAGAATCCGATAAAAACAAAGGCAGTATTTCAGCCACGAAGCCGCCGACCTGTTTTTCAAGGTTTTTCAGGACGGGTGAATCAAGCAGGTCTTCCCCTTTGTCCTCGCCCAAGGCTTCATTGTTCCGGCGATACCAATCAATCATCGCAACTGAAGATTCTGATACCTTTGCCAAGGAATCCTCTTCAGCATCCGGATAGTTTAGCTCATGGGCAACAATACCCGGCAGCATTAGCAGAACTAGTTTATAAAGAGTGTCGATCAATTTCTGATCATTTTCAGAATTTTCGATCATTTCTATGCGAGTTTCCATTATTCTATCCTCGTTTTATTTATTTAGGAAAACCACAGCCCCAAAAAGGCTTAGGGGGCACATTCTTTCGAAACCCCTGCTTTTTGTCAATCTTTTTGTCAATAAAAGGCAGATTCGCCTTTATATAACCGTTTTTATTTTGCTCGCGATAGCAGACAAGGCCAGCTCATAACCCAAAGGCCCGAAGCCATAAATCACACCACAGGCCAAATCGCTCAAGTAAGAAGTTTTTCTGAACTCCTCCCTTTTATCAAGGTTACTTAAATGGACCTCAATGAAAGGCAGTTTCGAAGCACTTAAAGCATCCCGAATTGCGATTGAAGTATGGGTGTAGGCACCCGCATTGATAATGAGATAGTCACAATTCCCGCGAAGCTTTTGAATATGATCAACCAATTCCCCTTCCACATTCGATTGCATAAACGAAACCACTAAATTCAACTGCTCCCCCAAAAGGACCAAACCCCGATTGATGTCCTCTAAACGCCGCTCCCCATAAATCTCTTTTTCCCGCAGGCCCAACAAATTCAAATTTGGCCCATTAATAATACTTACTTTTTTCATCAAAAAATCCTGCTGTGAAATTGTTTGAGCAATTAAAAAACCATATATTATACCACAACCCCATCCCCACTATCGGAGTAAAATAAATAATGAAGCCCAGGAAGTTTTATGCAAGGAGGCTCTCATGATCCAGCTTCCAAAACCAATCAAAAACTGCGCGGCCCTTTTACTGCTTGTGGCCTCACTTTTTGCTGCCAACGCCAATGCCGCCTTAACAAAGGGAATTTATCTCACCCAATATACCCTCGAAGATACCCCTTATTTGAATTACCTCATCCAGCATTCAAAAGCCGTCGGCATTAACACTTTTATCGTCGATCTAGAACGCCCCAGCAAACACTATCATGAAAATCTCGCCTTGCTGAAAAAAAATAACATTTCCTATGTGGTTCGCATTACCATGTTCCCCGGCGGCGGTACCCGTACCCAAGTGAACACACCCGCGATTTGGCAAGAAAAATACGCATTAGTGAAACAGGCCATCGCCTGGGGCGCGGACCAAATTCAATTAGACTATATCCGCTACAACACCGAACAAAGACCCACGCCGCAAAACGCCCGTGATATTCATAAAATTATCCAATGGTATAAAAGCCAATTAAACGCGCAAAAAATCCCGCTGCAACTCGATGTGTTCGGCATTGCAAGCTTTGGCCCCTCTGTCTACATTGGCCAAGACATTAAACTCTTTTCCCAAAGCGCTGACGTCATTTGCCCCATGGTCTATCCATCTCATTTCGAACCTTACCGCGAACACGCCGTCACCCCTTATGATACTGTCTATTCCGCCTTGGACGCCCTCCGCGACCAATTCGAAGACGATAACCTCCCTTTCAAACTCTACCCCTACATCGAACTCTCCAACTACCGCTACCCCCTTTCCCACCAACAACGCCTCGCCTACGTCAAAGCCGAAATCCGCGCCGCTGAAGACGCCGACGTTGACGGCTGGTACGTCTGGAGCGCCCACAACGACTATGACACTCTTTTCGAAGTCTTAGAAACAACGCAGGTTAAATAGGCGTTTCCGGAGGGTAAATCAAACCCACCCATTCTGCCTCAACAATGCCGTTAACTCTGGCTCCCGCCCCCGAAACGCTACAAACGCTGCCAACGGATCACAAGCCCCTCCCTTCTCCAAAATATTCCGCATAAACGACTCCCCGGTCTCCCGGTCCAACAACCCATGCTCCACAAAGTCCTCATACGCATCACAAGACAACACATCCGCCCAGGTATAACTGTAATATCCCGCCGCATACCCCCCCGCAAAAATATGCGCAAAACTATGCTGAAACCGATTATACGCCGGCACTTCCAGGAGCGCCGTTTTCTGCCGCACCTCATCTAAAATACTTTGCACCCAATTCTTTTTCTGCGGCTGATACTCAAGATGCAGCCGAAAATCAAACAGCGCCAATTCCAATTGCCGCAGCATCTGCAACCCCGTCTGAAAATTCTTCGCCGCCAACAATTGCCGATGCAAATTTTTCGGCAACGGTTCCCCTGTTTCATAATGCCCCGAAATCATCTGTAAAATAGCATCCTCCCAAAACCACAACTCCATAAATTGACTCGGAAACTCAACCGCATCCCAAGGCACCCCATTGATCCCCGAGACCGCCGGATAATCAATTTTAGTCAGCAAATGATGCAGACAATGCCCAAACTCATGAAACAAAGTCAGCACCTCATCATGCGTGAGCAAGGCCGGCTTCCCTTCCAAAGGCGGCGTAAAATTACAAGTCAAATAAGCAACCGGAAATTGAATGCTTTGATCAACCAATCGCCTACGCACGCGGCACTCATCCATCCAAGCCCCTTCACGTTTTTTAGCCCGCGCATACAAATCAATATAAAATCCCCCGCGATATTCCTTTTGTCCATCATAAATATCAAAGAATTTCACCTCCGGATGCCAGGTCTCCACACCAGGCCGTTCCCGAATCTCCAAGCCATAAATACGCTGCACAAAATTAAACAGCCCTTGGACAACTTTAGTAATCGGAAAATAAGGCTTAATCTCTTCCTCCGAAAAATTAAATTTAGACTGTCGCAACTTTTCAGAATAATAAGCCAGGTCCCAAGGTTTTAAGTCAACCGTTCGCCCTGAGGGGTCCGCATCGCGGCCGTCTCGAAGGGCCTTCTCTTTAACAAAAGCCTTAAGCTCCGCCATTTCCTTCTCGGCAAAAGGTTTACACTGCTTCAGCAGCTCATTCAGAAAATCGAGGACTCTCTGCGGCTGTTTCGCCATCTTCGTCGCGAGCGAATACTCTGCATAATTCGCAAAGTCCAGCAACTGCGCCAACTGATGCCGACAGTCCAAAATCTCCGCCATGATTTGTGTATTGTCCCACTTGCCATCCCCCGGCCCTTGGTCCGAAGCACGTGTTGAATAAGCTTCATAAATTTTTTGCCGAAGCGCTCGCTTGTCTAAAAATTTCATAGCAGCAGAATAGGAAGGATAATCCAGCCCCAACACCCAGCCTTGCACGCCGCGAAGCGTTGCATTTTGCTTTAGCAATTCCCGCGCCGACTCAGGCAGGCCTGCAAGCTCCTGCGGGTCTGTTATCGTTAAAAACCACCCTTGTGTCGCATCCAATAAATTTTCCGAAAACTGCGTGCTGAGTTGACTCAGCTTCTTTTCCAACGCCAAAAATTTTTCTTTCTTCTCCGCATCCAAATGGACCCCAGCCAAGCGAAAATCCCGCAAAGCATTTTCCAACATTTTCTTCTGCGCAAAATCAAAATTTGCATTTGAATTTTCCGACAAAGCTTGAATCGCCTGATAAAGCGGTTGGTGTTGCATCAGCAAGGTGTGATATTCCGTAATCAAGGGCAAACAGACATTATAACTGTCCCGCAAAGCATCCGACTGCAAAACCGAATGCAAATGCGAAACCGGCGACCAAGCCTGCGATAACCGCTCCCCAAGGTCATCTAAGGGCCGCATGAGCGAATCCCAGCTAAAAGACGCAGCCGGCTTTTGCAGCAGGTCCTGCAAAGCATGCTTGTTTTCATCCAAAATTTGACGGACCGCAGGTTCAATGTCCTCCGTTTTAATGCCCTTAAAATGCGGCAACCAAGAAGAGGAGAGCAGGGGATTTAAAGCATTTTTTGCTGTAGTCATTTAGAGCTCCTGAAGGTATAATGTTGCGACAAAAATACGAATTTTATCATACATTAATAAAGCCCCCCTTTCTTAGAAAAGCCGAAAAATATATCGCCAAATGCCTGGGTGTTTTCTTTGCGGGTTTCGGCGAGGTGGGTGCTTTTGTTGAAAGATGATCAATTGCGTATATTTTGATCTATTGACATCGGTTGACTAAAAAGGGTACAATTTATCTTTCATATAAAAACGAGGATTTTATGCCATATGAGTCAGGAGTACCAATAAGTGAAAAACGCACTTTATCTTTTAAAGAGCTTGCATTAGCCGCATTTAAAGACACGTATTCTGGGGTAGGGGATGATTACCGAGCAATTTTTCCAGTTAATAAAGCTTTTTATAAGCATGAGCGTTTTTTTTCTATAGTTTCAGCTTTTATCGGTACGCCTGGTAAGTACCAAGATCCTCCGTCTCGTCTGCACTTTCAGTCTGATTATAAGCTCCTAGATGACGGTTCTTATGAGTTCCTAGGTGACATGATTAAAGAAAATCGCAATCTTTACGACCGGTTAGAGCAAGTCATCTTTTTGGTCCCTCGTATAGCAAAAAATACCCTTAAATTGTTTACTGAGTTTCTCCCAAATTTGCTTGCGAGAGGAGCTCGCAACCTTGCATTCATCTTAATGAATGCGAAGGCAAAAGAACAAGCTGGCTCAAAACGGTCATCCCTAAAGAAATCCCTAATTAATGCTTTTTTAAATTTTGCAATCCTTATTTGTGCTGTTTCTAGGCTTGCCTTCTGGATCATTGGAACAATAGGACAAAGCATCACTTCGCCAATCACTGCAATGAAGCAGAGTTTTAATGATCCTTTGGATTTTTTTGACAGGAATTCTGCGGCTCGTCGCTTTATTCGCAGGAATCCTGCGGCTCCTCGCTTTATCCGTCTTATGCTGGCGGGTGTTCGTGGTTTAATCACTTTGTCAGCCTATACCGCTGCTGTCCTTTTCCTTGCTCCCATTGTGGCCCCCGCTTTAGCTGCAACAGAAGTCGGTGCCAACATTGTGGCCGGTATTAGCGCTGCCGCCAGCTGGATCGCGAACGCGCCCGTTTTAAGCGCCATTGGCTCCTCTGTTGTCAGCGGCTTGACAACGCTTGCTTCCTCATTCGGCTTGACGCTTCCCGCAGGCCTCATCTCTGTCGGCCTTGCCGCAGGCGTGACGCTTGGGGCCCCCATCTTGGCAGGCTTAAGGGCACTTGCTCAGAAGTTTTCGCCAGACGTCCCCTCCTGTTTCTCCTCCTGCTGCGGAGGTTCAACAAAGCGGATAGCTAATGCTAATGGTATACTGCTTAGTCCTAAAAATGATTCTGAGGCGGATGATGTTGTAGGCCCCGAAGGCAAAGTTGAGATAGACGACAAGCCTGTAGAAAAAAAACTGAATTCGGAGGACGTTGTAAGGCCAGACCCTAACGTAACGGTCAACAAGTTAGGCTAAAAGACGAGTCTCCAAACACATACCAACTTCACTTAATAAAAGAGGGCGTATCTGTTATGTACTTGTCAACTTCAGGCATGATCAAACCCTCACCAGTTAAAGAGCCTATGTAGGGTGGATTAGGCGTTTTTTAGCCGTAATCCACCAAATCAAACTTCATTCTGCTTTTCTTGTTTAGCCGTATAGGCCAAAATTTAAGCCACCTAATTGACGACAGGCTTTAGAAAAGCCGAAAAATATATCGCCAAACGCCTGGGTGTTTTCTTTGCGGGTTTCGGCGTGGCGCGTGCTTTTGTTAAAAGATGATCGATTACGCATATTTTGATCTATTGACATCGATTGACTAAAAAGGGTACAATTTATCTTTCATATAAAAAACGAGGATTTTATGCCAGAGGTACAACCAGAGGGAGAGGGGGATGAGTTAGTGTCAGAAAGTGAAAAACCCACCCCTTCTTTTAAACAAGTTGCATTAGTACTTGCATTAGCCGCGTTTCAAGAGACGTATTCTGGGGTAGGGGATGATAGAAGATACGTATTAGAGATTGGCGTATTAGAGATTGGGAAACTCCCAGAAATTCCTCCACCAAGGGAGCTTGCTTCTTATATGTTTTCAGCTTTTATAGGTACGCCTTATAAGTACCAAGATGGAGTGATTAAAGAAAATCGCAATTTTTACGACTGGTTAGAGCAAGTCATCTTTTTGGTTCCTCGTATAGCAAAAAATACCCTTAAATTGTTTACTGAGTTTCTCCCAAATTTGCTTGCGATGGGAACTTTCAATCTTATGTGGTTCATCTTACGCAATGCAAGTGAAAATCAACAGTCTGACCAAGAACGGTCATCCCTAGGGAAATCCCTAATTAACCTTTTTCTAAAGCTTACAAGCCTTGTTTGTGCTGTTTCTAGTCTTGCCTTCTTTATCATTGGAAGATTAATAGGACAAAGCATCACTTCGCCAATCACTGCAATGAAGCAGAGTTTTTATGCTCCTTTGAATGCAATCACTAAGATGGAGGGCAGGGATTCCGCGCCCGCGGCTCGCTTTATCGGTCTCTTTATGGGTCTTATGATGGCGAGTGTTCGTGCTTCAATCGCTTTGTCAGCCTATACCGCTGCTGTCCTTTTCCTTGCTCCCATTGTGGCCCCCGCTTTAGCTGCAACAGCAGTCGGTGCCAAAATTGTGGCCGGTATTAGCGCTGCCGCCAGCTGGATCGCGAGCGTGCCTGCTTTAAGCGCCATTGGCTCCTTTGTTTTCAGCGGTTTGACAAACGCTGCCCTCTCCCTATTCAGCCCCGCCGTCGGCCTTGCCGTAGGCGTGGGGATCCCCATTTTGGCAGGCTTAAGGGCACTTGCTCAGAAGTTTTCACCAGACGTCCCCTCCTGTTTCCCCTCCTGCTGCGGTGGTTCAACAAAGCATATAGTTGAAGGCATAGGCGATGAGCATTCTTTATTCACAGTTTCCCACGACCCCGAAATTGGGGAGGATGCTGCTGTAGACCTTAAA
>CAYVBZ010000047.1:0-17657 GCA_964449835.1 uncultured Coxiellaceae bacterium
GCTTGCTGCAAAAGAACCATGGCCTCTACCACTTTTCCATAATTGGCGTCCTTGACACCGCGCACCAGCACCGGCCTTTGTTCCTGATTGGCGCCCGCAGTGCCCAGTTGAGATTGGACTAAATTACTTAACACACGACTGGTGATCGCTTGGTCCGGTTTAGAAGCTGTATTCAGATAAAAGTTGCCTTGTGAGTCCACCGTCACAATCAGCGGTTCTTTTTGGTTGGGAGGAAGTGCTTTGGCCTCCGTTTGCGGTAAATCCACTTTGACGCCCTGCGAAAGCAAAGGGGTGGTGATCATAAAAATCACCAATAAGACCAGCATGACATCGATAAAAGGGACGACGTTGATTTCAGATAAGATCCGTCGGGACTGGCCTTGCTGAAAGTGACTCATACGTGGCTCCCCTCTTCTTCACTGTGCTGCTGTTGCGCGTGATGGAATAAAATATTCATGAAGGATTCTTGAAAAGCATCAAAACGATTGAGCATGCGATTGGCTTCCGTGGAATAACGGTTATAGGCAATGGCTGCTGGAATGGCCGCGAATAAGCCCATGGCGGTTGCGATCAAAGCCTCGGCAATGCCGGGTGCGACCATCGCAATGGTAGCTTGCTGAACATGGGCCAGCGCTTGGAAAGAAGTCATAATCCCCCAAACGGTCCCGAATAAGCCGACATAAGGGCTGGTCGAGCCAATGGTGGCTAAAACCGGCAAAGCGGTTTCCAGCTGATCTTGCTCTTCGGATTGAACAACGCGCATGGCCCGTTTCACGCTTTCTAGTAAAGCGTGGATCGTGACACCGGGTTTATTCAAACGCAAAAATTCCCGGAAACCGGCGTGGAAGATGGATTGCATGCCTTGTAAATTCGCTTTGCTCTTCAAGCTGTCCGCATACAGTTTGGATAAGTTCTTTTCTTCCCAGAACAAGTCCTCGAAAGCAGTGATTGAGCGTTTCACTTGACGCAGATAGGAGGCCCTTTGAAAAATATAAGTCCATGAGAGAATGGAAGCGCAAATTAAAATTAAGAGGACACATTTTACGACTAGGCCGGCGTTCAAAAAGTAGGCAAACAGTGTGGAATCGAAGCTCACGCGGGTTCTCCCTCAGTTATCGTCCAAATTGGTGGAATGCTTTATCTATCGTAGCGGGGTCGGGGGGTTGAAGCAAGGTGGGCAAGTTTTTTTATTCAACCTCATCAAGCAAACTCAAATTTTTCGGCACATTCAATTTTTCAGGGACTTTTAAACCAAAATGCATATAAGCATGATGGGTTGCCACGCGGCCGCGGGGGGTGCGGAGGATGAAACCCCGTTGGATGAGGAAGGGTTCGATGACGTCTTCTAGGGTGCCGCGTTCTTCATTTATAAACGCAGCGAGGTTTTCTATGCCGACAGGACCGCCGTTAAAATGGTCCATCAAGGCCAGCAACAATTTTCGGTCCATCATATCCAAGCCTTGTTCATCCACGTCGAGGAAATTCAGCGCGGCTTGGACCACCGAAAGAACAATGCGTCCTTCTGCTTTCACTTCGGCATAGTCACGCACACGGCGTAACAAACGGTTCGCAATACGCGGGGTCCCGCGCGAGCGTCTCGCAATTTCTTGCGCGCTAGCCTGTTCAACTTCAATATTTAAAATGCCAGCCGAGCGCAACACAATTTCAGTCAACTCCGGCATTTGATAAAACTCGAGCCGGGCGACAATGCCGAAACGATCACGCAAAGGAGAAGTTAACAGTCCAGCGCGAGTTGTCGCGCCAATTAAAGTAAAAGGCGGCAGATTGAGCTTAATGGAACGGGCGGACGGCCCTTCGCCGATTAAAATATCAATTTGATAGTCTTCCATAGCGGGATATAAAACTTCTTCCACAACAGGACTTAAACGATGAATTTCATCGATAAAAAGAACGTCATGTTCTTGTAAGTTAGTCAGCATTGCGGCCACATCACCGGCCCTTTCGAGTACAGGGCCGGAAGTTTGTTTTAAATTCACCCCCAATTCATTTGCGACGATATGCGCGAGCGTCGTCTTCCCCAAACCCGGGGGACCAAAAATTAAAACGTGGTCCAAGGCCTCATTACGGGCCTTGGCCGCTTGAATAAAAATTTCCATTTGTTCACGCGCGGCATTTTGACCAATGTAATCTTTAATCAATTTTGGGCGCAGCGCGCGGTCAAAGGTTTCCGCACTTGCTTCAGTTTGTTCTGGCGATATCAGGCGCTCTTCACTCATGCTGCCACCTCTCTTAAGGCCCGACGGATCATTTCTTCACTGCTTAAATTACCCTCATCGACTTTGGCGACCGCACGACTCGCTTCTTGTGGTTTGTAGCCGAGAGCAATCAGCGCAGAAACGGCGTCTTGTAAAGCTTGATTACGTGAAGGTTTGACCGAAGCTGACTGTAAGGGCAGGGCCAGTTCAGTGGACCAGTCCTTCAATTTATCGCGCATTTCGATGATTAAACGCTCGGCTGTTTTTTTGCCGATGCCGGGCAGACAAACTAATCTAGCGCTTTCTTGGTTTAAGACAGAACGCACAAATTCCTCGGGTTCAATGCTGGATAAAATGGTTAAAGCCAAGCGCGGCCCCACGCCATTGACCTTTAAAAGCGCGCGGAACAAGGAACGTTCTTCGCGCGTGTAAAAACCATAAAGTTGATGCGCGTCTTCGCGAATGACTAAATGCGTATAAAGAACTAAGTCTTGGCCGGGTTCCGGTAGACGATAAAAGGTGCTCATCGGCGCGTCAATTTCATAGCCAACATTTTGCACTTTGAGCAGCAAAGTCGGCGCTTGTTTTTCCAGCAGCGTGCCGAAAAGTTGTCCAATCATGGGGCTTCCTTAAAAAGGCTAAATAAGAAAGATCATACCGCAAACAGAAAGTCTAAGGCATCATTTCTTCGACAGCAAGGCGGCAAGCTTGCTGTTCAGTGTGCGGCTATGGGCATGACAGAGCGCAATGGCTAGCGCATCGGCGGCGTCGCTTTGAAGCTTGGCTGGAATATTGAGCAGTCGCTTGACCATTTGTTGGACTTGCTCTTTGGAAGCGCCGCCATAACCCACGATGGCCTGCTTGATGTGCCGCGCGGAGTATTCAATGACCGGCATGCCAATAGCCACCAAAGCCGCGCCGCGCGCTTGACCTAGTTTGAGTGCGGAGCTGGGGTTTTCATGCATGAAGACTTGTTCAATAGCAGCTTCCTGCGGCTGATACTGTTGAATGATTTCTTGCAGGCCGATAAAGATTTGCTGCAGACGATCGGCAAGTGTTTCGCCGTTTAAAGAGAGACAACCATGGGCAAGATGAAAACTGGTATTGCCTTGAACGCGAATGAGGCCGTAGCCGGTCTTCCTGGACCCTGGGTCAATTCCTATGATAATTGTCATCGCGTGGCTCTCTTAAGAAACCATCATGTCCTCGGCTATATCGGCGTTGGAATAGACGGCTTGGACGTCGTCCAGTTCTTCCAATTTTTCCAGCAACTCCACTGCTTGTTGTGCTGTTTCTTTGTCATCGATGTTCACGGAGGTCATGGGGACCATGGTCACTTCGGCTTGTTCTGGGTGCAGGCCTTTGTCAATCATTGCCTTTTTCACCACAAAAAAAGTCTCTGGCGTCGTAAAAACATCCAACGTTTGATCTTCGTTGATGACCACATCTTCCGCGCCGGCTTCTAGCGCAAGCTCCATGAGCTCTTCTTCAGAAGCACCCGCTGCAAAAGAAATTTGCCCCAGTTTCTTGAATAAATAAGCAACGGAACCATCTGTTCCTAAATTGCCGCCGTGCTTGCTAAAAAGATGGCGCACTTCGCTGACCGTGCGATTGCGGTTGTTGGTCATGCAATCGACGATCACGGCAATGCCATTCGGACCATAGCCCTCATAGCGGACGTCTTCCACATCCGCCCCTTCTAGTCCACCGGCGCCGCGCTTAATGGCACGGTCAATAATGTCGCGGCCCATATTGGCGACCAAGGCCTTCTCCAGCACATTACGCAAACGCGGGTTATCATTCGGGTCTCCGCCTGAGCGCGCAGCAACGGTGATTTCACGAATCAGTTTGGTGTAAAGCTTGCCGCGTTTCGCGTCTTGTTTCTCTTTCCGGTGCCGGATATTCGCCCACTTACTATGCCCTGCCATGCTTATTTCTCCGCTTTCACTGGCTTATTGTCCACCTTTTCTTCTTTTGCCGTTTGACGGATACGGATGCCCAGCTCTAATAACTGCTCTGGTTCAACCGTTGACGGCGCGTCCATCAAGGGACAGACTGCCGTTTGTGTTTTAGGGAAGGCGATGACTTCACGGATTGAACTGGAGCCTGTCATCAGCATGACTAAACGGTCAATGCCAAAGGCAATGCCGCCGTGCGGGGGACAGCCGAGCTTCAGGGCCTGCAAGAGATGGCCAAATTTCTCCTCGGCCTTTTCCGCACTGATATTCAGCGCCTGAAAAACGGCCATCTGCAATTCGGGAGAATGAATACGAATGGAGCCGCCGCCAACTTCACTGCCGTTTAAAACCATATCATAGGCACGTGCTAAAATTTGCGCTGGGTTTTTTTGTAGTTCTCCAAAGTCAGTCACTTGCGGCGCGGTAAAAGGATGATGGCAAGCGGAAAGCCGTCCTTCGCCTTTTTCGAACATCGGGAAATCCACGATCCACAGCGGATACCAGCCTTCGCGGATGAGTTTAAAATCATGGCCTAGCTTCAAACGCAAGCCGCCTAGCGCGTCATTAACAATCGCCGCCTTGTCAGCGCCAAAGAAAATCAAATCGCCTACTTTGGCCTGCGTCCTTTCAATGAGCGCTTGTACGGTTTTTTCCGGTATAAATTTGAGGATAGGTGCTTGCGGCCCCTCTTCTGTTATCTTGATATAAGCCAGCCCTTTCGCACCAAAATTGGAAACAAACTGGGTGTAGTCATCTATCTCTTTACGGCTTAAGCGCGCGCCGCCTGGCACACAGAGCGCGGCCACACGCCCCTCTCGGTCTTTTGCAGGCCCTGCGAAGACCTTGAACTCAACCGCTTGCAGTAAATCGCCAACGTCCACCAATTCTAGCGGAATACGCAGGTCGGGTTTATCGGAGCCATAACGGCGCATGGCTTCGCTATAGGCCATGCGCGGGAAAGGTTTGGGCAAATTCACTTTCAGTAAATCGGCGAACATACCGCGGACCATTTCTTCCATTAACTGTTGAATTTCATTTTCATTGAGGAAGGAAGTTTCAATATCCAACTGCGTAAATTCCGGTTGACGGTCAGCGCGTAGATCTTCGTCGCGGAAACACCGAACGATTTGATAATAGCGATCAATGCCTGCCATCATTAAAATTTGTTTGAATTGTTGGGGAGATTGCGGCAAAGCATAAAAACTACCGGGATGCACACGGCTAGGCACCAAATAATCACGGGCGCCTTCCGGCGTCGCCTTGGTTAAAAAAGGCGTTTCCACGTCCATAAAACCGTTGTCATCGAGGTAACGTCTTAAATAGCGTGAAACACGGGCCCGGAACTTCAGCCGCTCCAGCATTTCAGGGCGGCGCAAATCCAGATAGCGATAATGCAGACGGGTTTCTTCGCTGACTTCATGGTATTCATCAATAGGAAAAGGCAGCGCCTCAGCACGGCTGTAAATGGTCAGCTCCAGAGCTTCTACTTCAATTTCACCTGTAACAAGATTGGGATTGACCGTCCCGGCGGGACGTTTTCGCACACGGCCTTTCACTTGAATCACATACTCATTCCGCAAACCCTCGGCCTTGGCAAACAGGGCCTTGTTTTCTGGTGCAAAAACCACCTGCACCATTCCCTCCCGATCACGTAAATCAAGAAAGATAATGCCGCCATGGTCCCTTCGGCGATGCACCCAGCCGGCAATTAAAACTTGTTTTTCTAAGTCGGCCTGGGTGACCTGACCGCAATAGTGGGTTCGCATTTGCATGTTGATCTAACCTTTGAGAGTTTTATTTTTTTTGGACAGGAGCTCGGGCTGTACGACACCCAGTGAAATAACATATTTTAAGGCTTGTTCTACGCTCATCTTAAGTTCGATGACTTTATTACGAGGCGTCAACATCAAAAAGCCTGAGGTTGGATTCGGCGTGGTTGGAATAAATAAACTGACCATTTCTCCTTGCTCGACAGAATTTTCGACTTCGGGCGTGCCATCCCCTGTCTGGAAGGCAATACTCCAGAGACCGGGCCTTGGATATTCGACCAACAAAACCTTGCGGAAGGACTGGCCGCCGGGAGAAAAGAGTGTATCAAGCACTTGTTTCACGCTGGTATAGATCGTTCTCACCAAGGGAATGCGACTAACAATTTGCTCCGACAAGGCCACTAATTTTTTTCCCAGGAAATTGGCCACCAACACCCCGGTAACAAAGATCAGCCCTAAGGTGATGATGACGCCGATACCCGGCACATGAAAGCCCAACAAAACATCCGGTTGATATTGATGCGGTAATAAGGAAATAGTGCCATTCAGGAGGTCGACTAAAAACTTAATCACCACCACCGTGGCCCAAATCGGCAGCCAAAATAAAAGCCCTGAAATAAAATAACGTCTTAAACTAGCCATCATAAGGAGTCCCCTTCAAATTAACCCTGCCTACTTAACTTTCCGTTTTTCCAGAAGCGGTATCGGACTTTGTTTCACCCGAACTTGCTTTGCCTTCTTCTGCTTTATTTTCTTTTTTAGCTTTATTTTTTCCCTTGGCGCTATAATCGGTCGCATACCACCCACCGCCTTTCAGCTGGAACCCAGCAGCGGAAATGAGTTTTTCTAGCTGATTTTTATTGCACTTAGGGCAAATTTTTAACGGTTCCTCAGAGACTTTCTGGATTGCCTCCGTTTTATGACCACAGGCCGCGCATTGATATTCATAAATTGGCATTTTTGCTTATACCTCACTACAATGCGGGCTATTGTAAGGAGTTTCTATGAAAAAATCGATCCTTATTACAGGTTGTTCTAGTGGGATTGGCCTCTGTGCCGCGGAAACGCTTCATAAGCGTGGCTACCGTGTTTTTGCCACAGCGCGCAAGGCGGGCGATGTTGACCGTTTAAAAACCCTGGGTTTTGAAAGCCTCCAGCTAGATGTTAATGATTCAAATTCAATCAAATCCGCCTTGGAAGAAGTTCTCACGCGCACGGGCGGCACTTTGGATGCTCTTTTCAACAATGCTGGTTTTGTGCAAGCCGGGGCCGTTGAAGATTTGTCCAGAGAGGAAATTAGATCGCAGTTTGAAACCAATGTTTTTGGCCCGATTGAACTGATTAAATGGGTTGCGCCGGTGATGCGAAAACAGGGGTACGGTCGTATCATTCAAAATTCTTCGATGTTGGGCGAAGTCACCATTCCCTTTGTCGGTGCCTACAATGCTTCGAAGTTTGCCTTGGACGGTTTTACGCATACCTTGCGTCAAGAATTGAGGCGCACGCCAATTCAGGTTTCCATTATCGCGCCAGGCCCCATTCTCTCCAAACTGCGCGAGAATGCAAAACAGCACTTTAATCGGGACCAAATTCCGGCTAATTCTGTCTATAAAAAAGCCTATGAAAGGATTGAAGAGCGTTACAGTGAAAATACCTCTTCTAAAGATCTCAGCATCTCCCTTCCTCCTGATGCCGTGATTAAACAACTGATCCATGCCTTGGAAAGCAAACGTCCTAAAACTCATTATTATACAGGTGCTTCTGCTAAAATATTTTCAATTTTAAGGCGACTCCTGCCCGAGCGGATGGTAGACTGGATCATTCTTAAATTCACCTAAATGGGCCCCACAAATGAGTAAAATTTTAATTCTGTATTATAGCCGTTATGGCGCCACCAAAGACATGGCACAACATATTGCCCGCGGCGTGGAAGCGGTGCCGGGAATGGAAGCTTTTTTGCGCACGGTCCCCCCGGTTTCCCCAACCATTCAAGGCACGGAACCCGCCATTCCCGAAAGCGGCGCGCTGTATGCCACCTTGGACGATCTTAAGACCTGCGTGGGTTTGGCCATGGGCAGCCCAACCCGTTTTGGGAACATGGCTGCTCCGCTCAAGTATTTTATTGATAACACCAGCAGCCTGTGGTTATCGGGAAAATTGGTTGATAAGCCAGCTATTGTCTTTAGCTCTACTGCGAGCCTCCATGGTGGGCAGGAAACGACTTTAATGAGTATGATGCTGCCGCTTTTTCATTTGGGCTTCATCTTGTTGGGGCTGCCTTATACGGAGGCCGATTTAAACACGACAACCAGCGGCGGCACCCCCTATGGGGCAACGCATTACACAGGACCTCAAGGAAAAAAGCCCTTGTCTGATGAAGAAAAACGCCTCTGTTATGCCGCTGGGAAGCGCTTAGCTGAAACCGCAAAAAAATTGGTACGCGCCTTATGAATCAAAAAGGCTTTAGCTTGGTTGAACTGCTGATGGCGCTCAGCATCATTGGTATTATATTGGCCTATGCAATTCCAAATTATACGGCGCATCTGACGCATGCCCGGCGTCTCACCGCAGAAACAGCCCTGATGAATTTAGCGGGGCACATGGAGGCTTATTTTGCGGAGCATAACACTTATGAAGGCGCAACCTTTTCAACCTTGAAGGTACCGGCGTTTATCGCCGAGCATTATTATCGCTTGGTGATTCAAAGCGCGACGGGTTCACGGTTTAAATTGGCGGCAATTCCGCAGGATTTTCAGGCGAGGCATGATGTGCGCTGTGGGAGTTTGGTGTTGAATTCGGAAGGGGTGAAGCGGGTTACGGGGTATGGGAGATTGAATGAGTGCTGGTAGTTATAACCATCCGAGTTAGGATGCAGGACCTGCCAATGGCCAGACTGCGCAAGAACCACTGACCAGGCAGGATAACGCGCATCAGGCGGACAATACCAAAACGTTCCATTTTCATAGTTCGTCGCACCAGAAGGTAGAAATTCAATGCGGCTTTGGCTGCGCGGAAAAGCGCGCCAGTGTAAAACGCCCTGAAGGTTTCCCCACTGAAAAACATGGAGAATTTCTTTATCAGAGCTCATCACCAGAATTCCCCGCCGCCAGTTCTCAGCACAGGTTTCTTGATCGTGACTCCCACAAAGAGCCACCTTTTCCCGAAGGACCATCGCCTCCTGCCGCGCAAACCGCAGCGCTTCCTGAAGCTGCATCAGCACAGCTTGGCTTTCCCCGGCCGTAAACATCGAGCGCCAAGAAAGAGAGGCCAGCGCGATCAAAATTGCAGTTAGCCCCAGCACAATCAGCAACTCAAACAGCGAAAATCCTCGAGTTCTTTTCGAAAAACGCATATGATTCTTACCTGGCTCTAAAATAGGGAGACAACCGGATGCTGGCAGGCCTTGGAATGCTTGGGCTTTTTTTGGCAAAAGCCTTGATTATTGTTCTATTGATTTTGTTCGTCGTGGTGATGCTTTTGGTCATCAGCGCCAAAGCGCGTGAAAAACACAAAGGACGGTTGTCCATCCGTAATCTTAATGAAAAATTGGATGAAATCAAAGAAAATTTACTTTGTGAAACCTTGCCCAAAGATGAATTCAAAGCTTTCTTAAAAGAGAAAAAAAAGAAAGCAAAAATGGAAAAGAAAAAACCAGTAAAAAAACCCAAACTCTTTTTGCTGGACTTTCATGGGGACACTCAAGCCTCTGCCGTCGCCTCCCTGCGCGAGGAAGTGACCGCCCTGCTCACGATTGCGACGCCTGAAGATGAAGTGCTGGTAAAACTCGAAAGCGGCGGCGGCATGGTGCATGCCTATGGACTGGCCGCTTCTCAATTGATGCGTATACGCGACCATCACATTCCTTTAACCGTTTCGGTCGATAAAATTGCGGCCAGCGGCGGTTATTTAATGGCTGCGGTCGCCAATCGTATTCTCGCCGCGCCTTTCGCTATTATCGGCTCAATTGGGGTCGCTTTTCAATTGCCGAATTTCAACCGTCTGTTACAGCACAACCATATTGAATTTGAACAAATCACCGCCGGTGATTATAAACGCACTCTCACTCTCTTTGGAAAAAACACAGAGGAAGATCGAGAAAAGCTGCGCCAGGAATTGGAAGAAATTCATCAGCAATTTAAATCCGTCATTCAGACGTTTCGAAAGGGTTTGGACATTCAACGCGTCGCGACAGGGGAACACTGGTTAGCACAACAAACCCTGGACCTGGAACTCAAGCTGGTGGACAGTCTCATCACAAGCGACGCTTACCTCATTCAGCGCAGTGAGGCCGCCGAGGTTTATGAGTTTAACTATGAAATTAAAAAATCGCTGGGGGACAAATTTAAAATGGGCATGCAGCAATGGCTGGCAAACAAAAGTCTCGGCCCCTTATTACCCAGGGCCTAGATGCAAATTTTATTTTACGATCCCGCGACTCCTTTTGCTTATGACGCCGAAACGCCTTTCACGCAAGCGCTCGGCGGCACAGAAGCAACTGTAATTCGCATCAGTGAGGCCTTGAGTCATCATCATCAAGTCTACGTGGCCCAACATTGCCGCGAAATCTTCAGCCAATCCGGTCCGCAAGCAGTTCAGTATCTTTCTTTTGAAATGGCCGAACAACTTTCCCCGGATGTGGTCATTCTGTTGCGGCAGTATCGACAGCTGGAAGAAGTGGCCCGCCGTTTTCCAAAGGCCAGGCGTTTTTTATGGCTGCATAATCTGCCCTCACGCGAACTGTATGAAGCGCAGGACACACTCCAAAAATATAACTATCAAGTGATTGCCGTTTCCCAATTTCATCGCAACGCCATTGCTAGAAGATTACGAGGAAAATGGTTTCAACGGCTTTCTTTTTCCAGAAAGCGCCAACAGGCACTTGTTCCTATCCAGGTTATTTACAACCCAATTGACGACTTTCTTCATCCCAATCACACGCCGGTACAAGCGCAACAACTTCTCTTTATGAGTTCACCTCAAAAAGGCTTGCCGATTATTCTGGACTTGTTTGAGGCGGTTCGACGTGAGTTTCCGGAGTATGAGCTTTTGATCGCAAATCCTGGATATCATTTGATGGACCTTGCCTTGCCCAAACAGGCGCGTTTGCTTGGGGCGCTTTCTCGTCCAAAAATGCTTGAGCAACTTCGCAGTGCTTTTTGTGTTTTCTATCCGCAATACCAGCGCCTTGAAACTTTTGGTTTAGTTTACGCAGAAGCTAATGCGGTCGGCACGCCAGTCCTTGCGCATGACGCCGGGGCTGCGCGGGAAGTTTTGAGTGATTGTGGACAGTTAGTGAATGGGAGAAGAGTTTCTGAGGTCCTGGACAAGTTAAGTGAGTGGCGAAAAAAGCGGCCGGCGCTTCAAGGGAAAAAGGAATTTCGTTTAAGTGAGGTTACCAAAAGTTGGTTAGAACTATTTAGGGACGATGATACGCTAAAGTTAATTTGATTTCTTTTTCATTTAAAAATAAAATTCATTAAAGAATTTACCCCGCGGCTTGCCGCGGGCTCTGTAGCTAAGGGGTTTCCAAAGGGGAGTAGAGAGCTTGCTCTCGGATCCCCTTTGGTTTCCCACGGGGATTCATTCCCCGTGGGAAATATAATTTTAATTTCCTAACTCGAGGAGACTCTGATGAAAAAAAGCAAAATGCTTGCCTTGTCCGCACTGACTTCCGCTGCGCTAGCCAGCTCCGTTGTTTTTGCCAATGAATTTGAAGATGGCAAAGCAACCTGCGAGCGTTGGGTCAAGGACTACAATGATGTGCACTGCGTTTACGCGACTGGCCTCGACAACAGCTACTACTCAGGCAGATACGTTAAATACTATAATAGCAAAGAAGATTTCTCTTACACCCGCTGCCTCACCAATGATTCGGTTGAAGACGATATCTCTCAAGATATGGCGGAATATTCTGTCGGCAATCAAACTGTGGAATATTCAATCTGCACAAACGCGAAAGCGGAACAGTGCGAACCCGTTGCGGTGGACACCTATAACATTGCAAAAAACGGTGATACCTATGTTGGCACACCGACGACTTATGCTATTGATCTGAGTGCGGTCAAGGATAAGTACCCTGCTTGTAATGGGCTTCACTGGGGTGTGAAGCAGGGGGTCAAGTTGTCGTTTAAGGGTGAGAAACGGTAGCCTCCCAACCCTACACCGGTATTAGATAAAATGTAACACCACACCAAACATGAATTGATTATTCGCCGGGGTAATGCCGGTCCCTAGGCTCGTGGTGAACTGCTGGAAGTTGGTGTGGGTGTATTCGCCGCGGATGCTCCAGTTTTTATAAATGTCGGCCTCTAAGCCGAGACCGATATTGAAGCCATTGGAGCCGTTGCTTTCAGCATTGTTAATGTTTAAAGCGGCGGAGGTCTCGTAGGTTTTGGCGTCCATGCGTGAATAGCCGGCCTTGAGAAAGAGTAAAACACTCTCGCCTAACTTAATGCCGGGCGTTAAATCGAAGCCATAGCTGTTTAAGATCACGGATTTAATATAATAGATATTGTTATTACTGTTAAAAATTCCTATATTTTGGGTTGTATTTGCCTGGCTATCATTGTAGAACAACTCGAAACCGAGATAGAGTGGATCATCAAAGACCTTTCCAAAGCCTGCGAGCGCAGTGTAGGAAAGACCGACCGCATTCAGCTCGGGAGATTGTTGAAACACACTCACCCCGAAAGCAACGGTGTTAATGTTACTGCGCATTTTGTAGGAATCATAGCCGATTTGAGCGCCCATGTAGAAACCATCGTGTAAACTTCGCGTGCCGGAAGGAGAATAACCGGGCCCTTCCAGCGGGCCCTGATAAAGCTCGCTGGTGTAGACTTGGCCGCCATATTTTCCTTCTTTGGGCACATAGGCAGAGGCGAAATCGTTTGATGCCACCTCATCTTTGTAGATTTTTCTGGGTGGAGCTGCGGCTTCGCCTTTATAATTAGCAGTCTCCGCAAGGGCAAAGAAGGGCAAAAGCAATAAAAAAGTGCTTAGCATTGCCTTGAAAAAGAAGGCCGGGTGCCGCTTTCTACCCATTATGATCTCCCTGCGTCCATGGTTTAACCCGGTCTATTTTACAGGGAGGCGAGTCGTAAATCATCTATTGTCGCTATTTGGTTCTTAATGTGGAGATGACGTTCAAAACGCCAGGGACAGTTTGCGCCAAATTGCTTGCTTTCATTATGCTTGCGTCGCTATCAAGAGAACCGCTGAGATAGACAACTCCTTTTTTTGTTTGCACTTGAATCGTTGCAGCCTCCGGATGAGAGGAGCCGATTAAGCCTTCCCGGATATAGAAGCCGATAATCTGGCTATTAATAATATCATCCGTTGAAAAATTAGGTTTATTGTCCGATTTTTTGACCTGGAGCCGAGAAGCATCCACCGATTTCACACCGGCGATGGAAGCGGAGCAAATGATTAGCTGATTGGCTGCCGCGACTGTGTTGACCGTTCCTTTGAGACTGACCACTGCGGCCTGAGTCGTGACCTCGATCCCCAAACCAGCGAGTGTGGGGTCTTTTGCAATTTTTGCCTGTAATTGGGCCGTGATGACAGGGTCTGGCTTGGGGAAGGAGGTGCTCACACAATGTCCTTTTTCAAGCAGGCCCGCCAAAATCAGCAAATTGAAAAGAATGAAGCAAAAAAGTTGTTTTTTCATTTGCGCCCCAATAATCGTTCTCTTGCTTTGAATATAATATAATACCTTACATTACCACTTATAAGGGATTGCAGAATGTGTAAAAAACTGTTTCAAATTTTATTCTTGGGTTTGCTCGGCGCGAGTACCTTGGCCGAAGCCCGTCTTCCCCCCATTAAACCTGGGGTGCCTGGTAAAAATAAAGGTGACATTATTGCGCCTATGCTCGATGAGCAAGTAGCTGCTTGGTGTGATTTTAATAAACAAATTATTATGACTAGATCCAATATCCTTTGTGCTTATATTGGGCATAACTCTGAAACCCAGACTGCTCGTCTCGAAAAACGGGCGGCACCTAAAAAGCTGGCGAAATCTAGGCCTGTCCCGAAGGAGTTGGCGCCCACGCCCTATGAAATGAATGAATATGGGGATGATGCTTAAATGGCTGGAGCGAAGCCTGCTGGTTGGCTTGTTCTTGGCCTGTCTTCATAAAATTAAGCACGGTCCCCAGAGCATCAGGTTCAATAATAAACTCGCCTTGGAAAGGACGGTCCAAGGTCACCAAAAGAAAGAGCATGGCTGAGGCCATAATCGCGAAGGCGCTGATGCCAAAAAGATGCAAAAAGAAATTCACCCGGAAGGCATAATTAATGCCGATAATTAAGATGGTCCCGATTAAAATAACTTCCCAAAGCGCGGGAGAAAGTTCCGCGGTACTCATATTAATCCGATCATGCCGCGCACTATAAAGCGTTTTAAGCTCAGTCAGTAAATCTTGCAAAATAAAGTTATCAATGGAAGTCTGCGGCGAATAGGTTTTCAGCGTTTCCGAAATTTTCTGAATAATGCCATCTCCGGCGACATCGACATCTTTGCCTTTGCGCATTAAAGGCCATTCAATTTTAATGACTTTATCAATGTAAGACTCCAACTGCTCTTTCATCTCGCTTTTGACGGGGTCTCGCAGCCATTGACTTTGGCGATAAATATTCGCGGCCGAGTTCGCCTCTCTTAACACTGCATTGGAGGCATGGTCGTTATTATCAAGCAGATATAAAGCCAGGAAGCCGACCAAGACGCCATAGATAATACCAATCAAGGAAGAAATGCTTGCAATAGTTGCGTTGTCGCGATATTTCAAGCGATAAAAAATAAAGCGCTTGCTCAAAATGATAGAAACCACGGAAACAGAGGTCGTTATGCCGATTAAAATGAGAAAAATAGTGAAGTCTTGCAGTCCATATAAAGAATCAAGCATGGAAACTCCTTATCCGATGAGGCACAAATTCAGTTTATGGTGTTAAAATAAATAATAATATAGCATTTTTCTCAAAAACAGGGGTTAGATTGATGAACAAATCCAAAATTGCCGCGATTCAAATGACTTCTGGTACGCAGGTCCAAGCCAATTTACAGGCGGCGGCTGAACTGATTGCAGAGGCCAGCGGCCAAGGGGCGGAACTGCTGGTGCTGCCGGAAAATTTTGCCTTGATGGCGCAAGCCGATGACGACAAATTAAGCGCCGCTGAACGAGAAGGGTCTGGGCCTATCCAAGAATTTTTGTCGAAGCAAGCAGCCAAGCACCGGGTTTGGCTCGTTGGCGGCACCCTTCCGCTCATCTGCCCAGAACCGCACAAAACCTATAATGCCTGCCTTGTTTATAATGCGCAGGGCAAACAAGCCGCTTGTTATAAAAAAATTCATCTTTTCGATGCAGAGGTCAAACCCGGCGTTGAAGTTTATGAGGAATCCAACACCGTGCAGCCCGGTAATGAAATTGTTGTTTTCGACTCCCCTTTTGGCCGCATTGGTCTAGCAATTTGCTATGATCTCCGGTTTCCGGAACTCTTTCGCGCCCTCTCGATCTTAGGCGCTGAAATTATTGCGGTACCCACCGCTTTTACCGTCCGCACCGGGCAAGCGCATTGGGAAGTTTTGACGCGCGCGCGTGCCATTGAGAATTTCTGCTATCTCATTGGCGCTTGTCAAACGGATACACATGAGAATGGACGGAAAACCTTTGGACATTCTTTGCTGATTGATCCTTGGGGCAGTATTTTGGCTTGTTTGCCGGCCCACCCTGGTTTTATTCAGGCAGAAGTTTCCATTGAATATCTGCAACAATTACGCTCTGATTTTCCAGTGCATCAGCATCGGAAATTGGGCTTAGACCACCCCTCCTCACGACAAGGTCCCAGAAAAAAATAAGCTTAAATAATTTTAAGCTGCTAACCCATGCAAAAACCCTACCCCCTTCTTCTCCAACAAATTCTGCAAAGGTAAAAAAAGAGGTTGCGGCAAAGCGGCCAAATCAAACCAGTGCCAGCTTTCGATTTTATGAGGTTCCAAGTTTTGAAGGACCTGGCCTTGCGGGTAAGGCGCCCTTAAAAAAATGGAAACATAATGCTTGTTCTCTTCGAGGAAAATATCGTTGCTGATTTCTGTCACCTGGAGGTCGGCCAGCAGGAGGCCGGTTTCTTCTTGTACCTCTCGCAGAGCGCAGGCCTCAAAACTTTCACCAAATTCCAGATGTCCGCCAGGAGGGCCCCAGGTATAGGCCCCATGGGAGCTCTTTCGTTTTCCCAACAAGAGTTTAGCGTCTTGAAAAATCAAAACGCCGATACCAACTTTTGGTTCATTTTTCATAACCTGGCAGGTCCCTCTAGAGTTTTCGCTGTGGCAGTAAATGATTGTCAGGAGCAGTGCCATCGTTTTTGAAATAACGGCTGTAAGCAAACAAACCGATGCCAACGACTGCAGCAATTTTAGCCCAACTTGAAATAGACGACTTTGTCGCTTTGGCCGCCGCAGGCCCCTCTAACACCTCTTCTATGGCAGGGGCAGGCTGCGGCAGAGGCAAAGCCTTAATCCGGGCCTGCGCTTTTTCTAGTAGCGGCCCAGGCTTGCTTAACTTCATGACAACGTTAAAACCTTCCACACTCCCGGGGTTTCCTTCAAAACCAGCATTCTCATAGAGTTTTTCACGGCCATCCGCCGCGATAATAAAAAAATGCTCCAAACCCTTGGGCGCATGCCATAAGGCCCCATTCAAAAGATAGGACAAAAGAAATTCTTCCCGCGCTTGTCGTTTCTCATCCTCTGATGAGCCTGAAAACCGGTCCAAAGAAATCAAATCTTGATTAATCACTTCATCTGAAAGGTAGCCAAAGCCTGAGTTCATTTTCAAGACCCGGACTAAACCCGCGATTTTCCCTTTTTTATCCACCATCACGAGGGGACAAATCCGGTTATTTTTAAACCGGGACATCGTGCCTTGCAGCTCATCGGCTTCATATTCAGCCATTTTGTCCGGTGTAAATCGCGTTTCCTCTAAAATTGCATGAAGCTCTTCGTAACGCTTGATTGGATCATGGCCAGCCAGCAACTCTTCCTCGCTGTTGAGAAAATGAAATTGTTTGTCCAACTCTACTGCCAATTTTCTATATTCATCTAGAACTTCATCGGTTTTTTCCTGTAATCGGGAAAAAGAGCTATAGCGCAAACGAGAAAAACCAGATTGTTCCGGCGTCGTATAACCTGGCAAGCTCGCTTCCGCCGGCAAAACCAGGAATTGCTTTGCGCCCAACTGGTTCAATAGCAGGTCAGAGAGGGCCATGGTCGTTTCGCCGCCCAGTCGATCCAGCAGCGCTTCAGAAATCACGCCGGCGACCGTGCGGTCCATGGGATCGAAAGCAATACGATCATATTGAGAACCATAGAAGATACCTAGATAATGGCTATAATCATCCTCGACGACTGCCTCAACCGAAAACTGCTCATCCTCCCATAGATTTTCTGACTCCTTATGCTGCCAAGTCTTCATTTTTAACGCCTCATTATTTTTTTAACTGTCTCAGTTTGCTCAGGACCAAAGGAATACCACACCAGCCCAATAAACCTTCCGCAATGAGCACGACGCCCGCAATCAGCAAAAACAAAGTACTTGCCCCCAAAATAGCACCTAGGAGCAAAAAAACCCCAATTACAACGCGATTGATTCGGTCGGTTTTATCGATGTTACAGCTCACCATGGTTCTTTTCCTTTCCTTGATTTGCGCTCAAGTATAGC
>CAYVBZ010000048.1:0-6426 GCA_964449835.1 uncultured Coxiellaceae bacterium
GGCTTTATTTATCCGGCCATGGACCAAATTATTAATCATGCCTCGCGCATGCGTAACCGTACCCGAGGACAGATGAGTTGTCCCTTGGTTTTTCGCACGCCTTTTGGTTGCGGGATTCACGCGCCTGAACACCACTCTGAAAGCACGGAAGCGTTGTTTGCGCATATTCCTGGTCTACGCGTCGTGGTTCCTTCTTCACCGGCGCGTGCCTATGGTCTTTTATTAGCGGCTATTCGTGACCCCGACCCTGTCATTTTTTTGGAGCCTTCGCGGCTTTATCGATACGCGAAGCAGGAAGTGCCAGATGATGGTAAAGCTTTGCCACTGGATGTTTGCTTCACCTTGCGTGTCGGCACAGATGTGACCTTGGTGACCTGGGGTGCCATGATTAAAGAAACGATGGCAGCAGCGGAAAAGTTAGAAAAAGAGGGTATTCAAGCCGAAGTCATTGATGTAGCGACCCTTAAACCACTGGACTTCGAAACGATCTTGGCCTCTGTCGAAAAAACAGGGCGCTGTGTGCTGATTCACGAAGCGGCGAAAACAGGCGGCGTAGGCGGTGAAATTGCGGCCCAAATTGCAGAGCAGGCCCTTTTTTCTTTGAAGGCACCTGTGGTCCGCGTTTGCGGCTTTGATACCATCGTGCCTTATGCGCGGTTGGAAAAGTTTTATTTACCAAGCGAGCAACGTATTATTGATACGGTCCATGAGCTGATGGAGTTTGCTTAAGATGAAAATTTTTCATTTACCTGATCTCGGTGAAGGACTGGCGGAAGCGGAAATTCGCGAGTGGTATGTTAAAGAAGGCGATTTAGTCAAATTAGACCAGCCGCTTTTGAGTGTGGAGACCGCGAAAGCGGTGGTAGATGTGCCTTCGCCTTATGCCGGACGTATTGTCAAACTGCATGGCCAAGCACATGAAATCATTAAGACACATGCGCCTTTGGTTGAATTTGAAGGTGACGGTCAGAGGACGGCGGAGCAAAAAGATAAAGGCAGCATTGTGGGCAAATTGGAAGAAAATCCACAAGCGCTGCGAGAAGAAGGCGTGATTATTGGTTCCCAAGCAGCGCTGTCCACGCCAGCTTTTAAAGTTTTACCGACGGTGCGGGTTTTGGCGAAACAACTGCAAGTGGACTTAAGTGCCGTGACACCGACAGGACCAAAGGGCCAAATCACGGCGGAAGATGTTAAGCGGCAAGCTCAGCAAGGGCAGGGGAGTCATTTACCTTCAGCAATCACGCAGGGCGAGTCTTTGCATGGCGTTCGCCGCGCAATGGCGCTTACCATGACGATGGCGCATCAAGAGGTGGCCCAAGTCACGATTATCGACGATGCCGATCTTGGTCATTTAGCGGAAGATGCCGACTTGACCGTTTTACTGCTACAGGCCATGAGTCAGGCCTCTCAAGTCGAGCCCGCTTTGAATGCCTGGTTTGACGGCAAGACACTCAAGCGACAACTTTTCACTGAAGTGAACATTGGTATCGCGATGGATACGCCTGAAGGTTTATTCGTACCGGTTTTAAAAAAGGTGAATCAAAGCACGCCGGCGGGTTTGCGCGATCAAATTAATCAATTTAAAAATGGCGTGCGCTCACGCACCATTGCAGCGAGTGATATGCAAGGTGCCACCTTGACCTTGTCGAACTTTGGCACCTTGGCGGGCAAGTATGCCAGTCCAATTGTGGTCCCACCTACCGTTGCTATTCTTGGCTGTGGGCGGGCTTATGAGGCGGTCATCGCGCGAGATGGGAAGGCGGTCATGACTCGCTTATTGCCTTTGTCTTTGTCCACTGATCACCGCGCTGTGACTGGCGGAGAGGCCGCGCGTTTTTTGGCGGAGATTTTGCGATTTTTGAAAGAGCAGCGTTAGCAACTAAAACCCCTCCCTTTAAAGTATTTTGGTTTTTATCATGAACAAAGGTTATTTCATTACCGGAACAGATACCGGCGTCGGCAAAACGGTGGTCTCTGCTATTTTGACCTGGGTCCTCAAAGGCTGCTATTGGAAACCCATTCAAAGCGGCGTGCAAGAGGATATCCCCGATCTCGAGCAGGTCAAAAAATTGACAGGCTTGTCAGCAGATCATTTTTTACCTTCCCGTTATCTTTTACAAGCCCCACTTTCACCAGACCAAGCGGCGGCCTTGGAAGGCATCACGCTCGATTTGGAACAGTGTGCGCTGCCTTTGACCAATAAGCCCTTGGTGGTAGAAGGTGCTGGCGGTGTATATGTTCCGCTGAGTGATCAGAATAATATGCTGGACTTGATGCAAAAACTGGCCTTACCGGTGATCATTGTCGCGCGGGGGACTTTGGGAACAATCAACCATACCTTGCTGACCATCGAAGGGCTGCGCCAACGCGGCTTGACGGTCCATGGCGTGGTCTTCAATGGCAAGTTAAACCCAGCCAATCAAAAGGCCATTGAAAAATGGGGCCAAGTTCGCACTTTATTTCAGGTTCCTTTCTTCGATACAATGGAGGCCACTCGACTGCAGCGGTGGATTTATGAGTACACTATTAGAGCGTGATCAGGTCACAATTTGGCATCCGTTTACACAACACCAAACGGCGCCTTTGCCCATTCCCATTGTACGCGGAGAGGGTGCTTATCTTTTTGACAGCCATGAAAAATCTTACCTCGATTTAATTTCTTCCTGGTGGGTGAATATTCATGGACATGCGCATCCTGCCATTGCCAAAGCGATCTATGAGCAGGCTTTGAAACTAGAGCAGGTCATTTTTGCGGGGTTCACGCATGAGCCGGCGGTCCGTGTCGCGGAAACCTTGCTTTCTCTTTTGCCCGCGGGTTTTACTAAAATCTTTTATTCAGATAATGGGTCAACCACAGTCGAAGTCGCGCTCAAAATGGCTTATCAATATTGGCGCAATCAGGGAGAAAAACGGCATCGTTTTCTTGCGTTTTCCGGCGGTTATCATGGCGACACCTTTGGCGCGATGGCGCTTGGAAAATCCTCAAAATTTTATCAGTCCTTTGCCGATTTGTTGTTTGAGGTGGATTTTGCGCCTTACCCGGCAACCTGGCAGGCAGACGAAAAAGTAGAGGAAAAAGAAAAGGAAGCCTTGCAATGGATTGAAGCTTATTTAAGCCGTCACGGGCAAGAAACCGTCGCTGTAATTATTGAACCGCTGATTCAAGGTGCAAGCGGCATGCGTGTTTGCCGTCCGGCTTTTTTGCAGGCCTTGCAGGACCTGGTAAAACAGCATGAAGTTTTAATGATTTATGATGAAGTGATGACGGGCTTTGGACGCACCGGCATGAATTTTGCTTGTGAAAAGGCGAAGACCACGCCGGACATTATTTGTCTTGCCAAAGGATTGACGGGCGGTTTTCTGCCTCTCGCGGTAACAGCTTGTCATGAAAAAATCTATCAAGCTTTTTTGGGGGAAGAAATTGATCAAGCCTTGCTGCATGGGCATTCTTATACGGCCAATCCGCTAGGTTGCGCTGCTGCCTTAGCTTCCTTGGCGCTTCTGCGTTCTGAGACGGTCCTTCAACAAATCCAAAGAATTGAAGCCTTGCATCAGGAAATGTCTTCGCCTTTGAGCGCCTTGGGCCGGGTTGAAAACGTCCGTCATTGCGGCGTTATGGCAGCTTTTGAATGGGTGACGGAGACGGCTTATGGTTCCTCCTTGAGCCAAAATTGGCGTGAAATTTTTCAAAAACGCGGTCTTATTATCCGCCCCTTGGGACGGACCTTTTATTTGTTGCCGCCTTATTGCATTTCTATCGATGATTTGCGCGGAGCTTATCAAGTGCTTCTAGAGGTACTTGAAAGTGAAAAAGAACCCCTTTTGGTTTAAGAGGAAAAGTACATGAATACCGCGGCAAATTTGAAAGCAGCTCCAACTCCGTGGACTGTGAAGGCAGTGCTGGCGCTTTATGAAAAGCCCTTTATGGATTTGGTTTTTCAGGCACAAACGGTGCATCGACAAGCTTTTCCAGACCAAACTTTACAGTTGAGTACACTGCTGAACGTAAAAACCGGCGGTTGTCCGGAAGATTGTCATTATTGTCCTCAAGCAGCACGCTATCATACCGGGGTAACAGCGGAAAAATTAATGGGTGCTGCAGCCGTGCGTGAACAAGCGCAAGCGGCCCAAGAAGCTGGCGCGACTCGTTTTTGCATGGGCGCGGCTTGGCGTGAACTGAAAGACCGTGACTTGCCTAAAATAGTGGAACTAGTCCGCGAGGTGAAAGCCTTGGGTCTTGAATCGTGCATGACCTTAGGCATGTTGACGGAAGAACAGGCGAAAGTACTGCAGGAAGCCGGCCTCGATTATTACAATCATAATTTAGATACCTCTCCGGAGTATTATTCTGAAATTATTACCACGCGGACCTATGAGGACCGCTTAGAGACCTTAAACCACGTGCGCGAAGTCGGCATGAAAGTGTGTTGCGGCGGCATTGTGGGTCTTGGCGAGTCGCGTGAAGACCGTGCAGGCATGCTGGTTGTTCTGGCCAATATGGGACCGTATCCAGAAAGCGTTCCCATCAATCATCTGGTCCCTATTCCTGGAACGCCGCTTGAGAATACACCCCCTTTGGATTCTTTTGAATTTGTGCGCACCATCGCCATCGCGCGTATTTTGATGCCGAAGGCCCGCGTGCGCCTTTCCGCCGGCAGAACAGCCATGTCCGATGAGCTGCAAGCGCTCTGTTTTCTTGCAGGCGCCAATTCTATTTTTTACGGCGAAAAACTCTTAATGACGGCAAATCCCCAAATGTCGCATGATCTTGCCTTATTAGCACGATTGGGAATTCCAGTTCAAAAGGTATAGAGAAAAGGAAGGGAAATTATAACTCCCTTCCCCCCACTATGTGGAAGGAAGGGTTGGGGTTGGGGTTGGGAGATAATTATTTCGCATCTTCCGGCTTAGTCCAGATCTTCTGCGCCAACATGAAATATTTCTCAATAAACCCGAAAATCGTCTTTGTAATCTCAGCCGCATCTTCTGCGAACAACTGATCAATGTCCTGATCAGAAAGATTAGTTAATTTCTTGATCGCCCAATGCGTCTGTTGTTCAGGACTGACCGACTGCATTTCCTTGATATGACCATAGCGCATTCTTTCAATTTCAATATGGTCGCGGGCAAAACCTTCAGCTTGGTTTTCCTTTTTGTTGAGATCCGGAAAAACCGTGGGCTGCGATAGATTAATGCGTACTTTATCAGACATTTTAAACTCCTCTCATTTTAGGTTATAGGGTCATCTAGGCGCTTTGGGAGAGACGGGCCCGGATTCGGAATCGAAATCGGAATCGGTTATTTGATGTATAATTTGGTCGTTCACCAACTCCGCTATGTTGTTAATCGCTTTTATTTCATCTTCTGTTTTGAAAAAACCGGTAACACGAGAGACCATGTGCTCATAGGAGAAGCGTTTTCCATTTGGAAGTTTAACGTCCTTTTTAAGAAAGTCGCTCACAGGAGGAACGTCCTGCCCTTTGCGCTCTGCTCGCTTTCTCGCATTGACAAATTGTTCAAATTTATCTTCGAATTCATATAGAATTTTTTCTTCAGGCGTATAGCCGAGAGAAAAAATCCTGCGCCCTTCCGAGAACAAGGTAAAACCGGCGCGCTTAAAGAAAGATTGATCTCTTTCTTCAGCTTTTTTCCAAGCTTCCTCTGAAATTTCTCCCTTCTTGTTCCAGGAAAGTTCGCCGTTTTGATCCAGGGCTTCATTGAGATCGGCAAAACATTTTCGTGCACGCGTAATGGGATCGTTTAAGTCATCTAGGTTACGCGGGTAAAGACAACGCCCCAGCGCCCGGATGCTTGCGGGAATGAAGTTTGCCAGTAAGCGGACCGAAGCATAAATGGTAGGGGCAACAATGAATCGCGCTGCGCGATAAAGTACTTGGGCGCTCAAATTCAAGATATTCACGTGGCTGAAAAAATTGCCCATCGTTGTTTTTTGAGAATCTTCGAGCATAGATCTATGCCAATGCTCTTGGAAGTCGTTAATGCGCATTCCTCTTCTCTCAGCAAGGGAATTGCTGATTTGATTTTTGTAATAACAAAAACGATGATAGTTTGATTTGGAAAGACCCACGAAGGCAAGAGCAGCAGAAGCAACTGTCAATACCCCAGCTAAAGTCACTGTGACTGCGGTGCCCACACAATCGCAAGCGTTCATCCAGGAGCGAACAGGTGCTTTAACGGTTCGAATTTTTTCTGCAAGATTTTCTGGGTCAGCAAAGCCAAAGAAATTACCGCATTTTGCCAATATGATGGAAAGTGCGGCCTGTGAGCGCGCTGAAATTCCGAATGCGCGCCCTAGAGATTCACCCAGAAATTTTCCGCCTTTATAGAGACCTTCAGTGGTCAAGGCAAGGCCCGCAGCTACGGCGCCCACTGATAAAATGACACCGGAAACAAGCAGACCGCCCG
>CAYVBZ010000048.1:6526-17526 GCA_964449835.1 uncultured Coxiellaceae bacterium
GAGCTTCACCGATGAACTTTCCGCCTTTGTAGAGACCTTCAGTGGTCAAGGCAAGACCCGCAGCTACGGCGCCCACTGATAAAATGACACCGGAAACAAGCAGACCGCCCGTTGCAAGACCCACGCAATCGAGACCTTCCCGCCAGTTGCTCGGACGTTTAAAAATTTCTTCGAGTTGCGTTTTAAATTGAAAATCGGAATAGTTTGCATCGGTCCAACGACTCAGGAGAAAGCCAGCGCTCTGCCAGGCGAGTGAAATTTGATTTACGGAACGTTGTGAAATGCCCAGTGCACGGCCGAGAGCTTCACCGATGAACTTTCCGCCTTTGTAGAGACCTTCAGTGGTCAAGGCAAGGCCCGCAGCCACGACTCCTAGGGATAAAACGATACCAGAGACAAGCAGACCACCGGTTGCAAGACCCACACAGTCGAAACCCTCACGCCAGTCACAAGGAGGTTCAAAAATTTTCTTGAGATTAACTTTAACATTATATTTGGAAAAATCCGCGTTAGTCCAGCGCTTCAAGAGATAACGTGCACCCAGAAAGGCTAAATAGACTTCTTTACCAGAACGCTGCGAAAAGCCAAGTGCACGACGCGTGGCTTCTCCAACAAGCGGCGCTGCTTTGAAGAAGCCTTCAACAGCTAAACCCGTTCCTGCAGTCACTGCGCCAAGGGATAAAATAACCGCGGAGGCAGCCAAGCCACCTGTCAGCAGTCCCACGCAGTCCATACCATCCCACCAGGAAACTGGTGCTTTCACTAATTTGCTCAGAGGCTCTTTAAAGTCCTGCTCAAAATTGTACTCAGCATCCGTCCAGCGACTGAAAAAAGAACCCGCGCAGTTCCAGGCCAAGTTGATTTCCTGTTTGGAACGCTCTGAAATGCCAGCGACCCGAACCAGAGATTCAAAAGCGGCCATGCTTGTGATGAAGGGGAAGGAAAGCGGGGCCCCCAGCACATAGGCATTGGTTTTTCTAGAATAAGGCCGCCCAGTCACGCGCCAAGCGCCATACTCATAGGTGTTCAGCACACCGTCATAGATCATTCTTCCGGCGAGATAAGGAATACACCAAAGGGCTGTGGTGATGCCTAAGGCAATTTTCTCTTCTATTCGATTGTCGTTGGTATAAACTGCAGTGCCTTTCGTCATTTCATCAGTAAAAGAGTCTTGGTCTTGCTTTTCCAGGATATTTGGATCGCTCGTTTTCAAAAATTGCCAACCTTGTTCCCCGAAAAAATTGCCAGCGACAATATGAGTATCTGAAGCAAGCTCATAGGCATTTTGTTGCATTTGACGAAAGATACTTCCACCTTGCATAAACACCCCTTGTATTAGAAGGCGGATTTATAACATAGGTGAAGGCAGAAATCCTTAAAATATTCTTAATTATATAAGATGATTCTTATTTACACAGGTAAAGGGAGACGAGGTCTTAGAGAATGCGGTATGATGAATAACTTAGGAGCAATTTCTATTTATGACCATCGCAATTATTTCTCATCCCGACTGTTTATTGCATGAAATGGGAGCAGGACATCCCGAGCAGCCAGCCCGTTTAGAAGTCATTGAAGAAGCCTTGAAGCATGAAGAATTTAAAGGGCAGATAAAAGCGATTGAGGCAGCTTTGGTCACACGGGAGCAATTATTGCGCGTGCATACGCCTGACTACGTGGATAAAATATTTCGTTTGTCCCCGCAAGAGGGGACAAGACAAATTGATCCTGATACCGCCATGAATCCCTACACGCTGCAAGCCACTTTGCGTGCCGCGGGTGCTTGTGCGCAAGGAGTCGATTTAGTAGTGGCGGGTGAGGTAGAGCAAGCTTTTTGTAATATACGCCCGCCGGGGCATCATGCTGAAAAAGCCCGCGCGATGGGTTTTTGTTTTTTTAATAATGTCGCTGTCGGCGTGCGGCAGGCTTTGGAAAAGCATCATTTAAACCGGGTTGCGATCATTGACTTTGACGTTCATCATGGGAATGGAACAGAAGACATTTTTCAAAACGAGGAGCGTGTTTTACTTTGCTCCTCGTTCCAACATCCCTTCTATCCATTTAGCGGCGCGGATACTCAGAGTGCGCATATTCTCAATCTTCCTTTGCCAGAGGGCACGAAGGGGAAAACCTGGCGTGAGCAGATCGAGGAGCATTGGTTGGAAGCCATCCAAAATTTTAAGCCCGAGCTGCTCTTTTTTTCAGCCGGGTTTGATGGTTATGTGGAGGATGAGCTTGCTAACTTTTGCCTGAGGGAAGACGATTATTTTTGGATCACGGAACAGGTTTTGCAAATAACAGAAGAGAGTGCTTCGGGACGGGCGGTTTCGGTTTTGGAAGGCGGTTATGCTTTGGATGGTCTCGGTGCCTGTGTCTGCGCTCACCTTCGGGCGATGTTATAAGGGAAGCTATGCCGCTCGCACTTCAAAATGCGAACTCGTCTTCGTTTTATTTTTCTGATTTATCATGAAGGGCAGGCAGCAATTTTAAGCTGGGATTTAACCTTTTGAATGGACGAAAATAATAATTCCAGGTCATTTTCTGTGTGCAAGGCGGAAACACAAAAGCGAATTCGACTTTTGTTCGCGGGCACGGTGGGATATTGAATAGGGACACCTAAAACACCTTGTTCTTCAAGAAGTTGTGCCGCGAAGCGGGTCCTTTCCGCCGAACCAATAATCCAAGGCACTAAATGGGTGTCAGAACAGCCATAGGAAAGTTTTTCTTCATCAAAAAAATTTCGAATCAACTTGCCAAAGTGCTGAACTTTCTGACGTTCTGGCTCCAAGCTCGGCATTAATTCAATGGCCGCTGAAATTGCGCCCAAGGACGGCGGCGGAAGCGCAGTTGAATAAATGAAACCTTTGCATCGATGAATCATATATTCCCGCAAGGCGCGCGAACAGCCGAGGTAAGCGCCAAAACTTCCTAAGGCTTTGCTAAAGGTGCCAATGATCAAATCAATTTTGTCGCTATATTCGGGCGTTCTGCCCCAGCCTGCGCTGCCATAAATACCGACAGCATGCGCATCGTCAATATAGAGAACAGCCTGATGGCGTACTGCTAATTCGCTTAAATATTTTAAATCTGTTTGATCGCCGTCCATACTATAGAGGGATTCGGCGAGAATAAATTTGGGCTGCGTAGACCCGCTGTATTTTTCAAGTAAGCTTTGCAAATGCGCGAGATCATTGTGATGAAAGCGATGTAGTTTTTTGAGGCGCAATAGTCCCGCATAAATACTGGCATGACAGGACTTGTCACAGAAGATGAGCGGCTCACTTTTTAAAACGGCCGTATCGAGCAGTGCTTCCAAGATCGTGGCATTCGCTTGAAAGCCAGTACCCATAATCAAAGCGGTCTCTTTTCCCAAGAATTGTGCCAACTGATCTTCCAATTGTTCGTAAATCGCAAGATTGCCGCAAACCAGACGGGATGAACCGCTGCCTGTTCCCCAGCGTTTGGAGAACTCATGGCTACGCGCGATCAAAAAAGGATGTTTGGCAAGACCCAGATAGTCACTGGATGAAAAATCAATCAGCTTTTTTCCGTCGCGATAAATGAGCGCATCCGGAAAAGCGCCGGTTTTATAAGACCGAAGTTGGCGCGGATAGGGGTACTCCCGCGTAAAGCGGGAGTAGAAGGCATCAAAACGTGTCATGAGCTCAGGATTTTTCCTGTATTGTTATTATAAGTTTTCAACATGATTATGTCTTTCTAAGGTCACACGGCGGGCTTGTAAGCCTTCGCTGCCCGGTTCGGTCAGGAAAAAGACGGTGTCCCCCACGGCAAGTTGATTGAAAGTTTTTGAAGCGACATTAGTCGCGCTAAAATAATATTCATTGCCGTCCTGTCCTTTGATAAAGCCATAGCCATCATCGGGAAAAATACGCATGATAAAGCCATACTGCAGGGCGTCATGCTTTTTAACATCGCCGCGTCTTTTCCGCAGGTAATCTTCCAATTGCCGTTCCAGGGCATTGAAGGCGTCGCGTATGGCGATATAAATATCTTCGTCTTGCTGGCGTGTCACGACCAGTTCTTTCCCCGGTACCATGAGATTAATGCGGACGTTATAAAGTTTTCCCTGATGCTTGTGATTTTGAGAAATAGCCAAGACTACTCTGCAATGAATGAAATGCTCGTAGAATTGACTTAACTTTTCAGCCTGTTCATGGATTCTGTTTTCGAGGGCTTGCGAATACGGAAGATCACGGAAAGTCACTTGGATTGAATTCATAACATTCTCCCCATCTTTGCTAATTTTTATTTATCATCATAATTACAGTATAGAAGATTTTCTTTGACATTAGTATCTCTCCGCTTCTTGCTTGAAAATTAAGTGAATAATAATTGGGCGGCTTCCCCCATCAAAGGCGTGAAGAAGGTTTCCACGGTTTCAGGGCTTATCTCTTGTAATTCAGTGGGTTGCCAATGAGGGTTTTGCATTTTCTCAATGAGAATGGCGCGAATTCCTTCAAAAAAATCATGACCTTGAACAAAATGACAGGCCAGATGGTATTCCAATTGCAGGCATTGGTCAAAATCCCGTTTTAGGCCTTCATGGAGTTGTCGCAGCGTGACTTTGAGACTGGTCGGTGATTTTTTACGAAGGGCCGCCGCGGTTTCTAAGTGCCACGGGGTCGCCTCTTTCTCTAAGTCTGCGAGAATTGCTTCCATAGAATGTTTTACAAAAGAGTGGTTAATAAAATGATAGTAGTCCGTTAATGGAGGCAACTGGGGCGCAAGATGAAACTTCTGAAGAATTTGGCTGACGGAGTCGTGTCCCTTGCCTTGAAAAGCGGTGTCCTGCAAGGTTTTGAGAACAAGATTGAGATTTGTGCTTTGAATTTTGTAATCAATTAATTGCATGCCCAGGCAGTCATCGCTGCCGATGCGTGCGCCGGTCAGTCCTAAATAAAAACCCAGGCCATAGGGCAAGCGGGAAAGAAAGTAGGTGGCCCCCACGTCCGGAAAAAAACCAATGCCGGTTTCGGGCATGGCGAAGAGAATTCGCTCAGTGCCAACGCGATGACTGCCATGCAAGGAAATACCCGCTCCGCCGCCCATGGTGATGCCGTCCAGGAAAGCGATGTAGGGTTTGGTATAATGAAAAATATAATGATTTAAACGATATTCATCCCTGAAAAAATCGACAATGGTCGGGTCCTTGACCTTATTTTTTTCATAAACAAGACGTAAGTCTCCGCCAGCACAAAAAGCGCGGCCTTCGGCGGCACGGAGGACAACCGCTTTGATGTCCGGGGAGTTTTCCCATTCCAGCAATTTTTGATGCATGAGAATGATCATTTCATGCGTTAAAGCATTTAAAGCTTCTGGACGGTCAAGCGTGATGAGACCCAGGTTGCCTTGTTTTCCAGGCAGCTCATTAAATAAGATCTGTGGAGACATTATTTTATTCTCCGCAGAATTGAGGACTACGTTTTTCAATAAAGGCTTGAACGCCTTCTTTCTTATCTTCCGTTCCGGCACATAAACTGAAATGCAAAGCTTCGAGCAGGAGCGCGTCCGGTAGCGGCAAATCATAGCCCAAATGGATTGTTTCCATCATGCTTTTTAAGGCGAGTGGAGGGAGTTTTACTAAGTTTTGCAAAAAAGCCTTGGCTTGTTTTAAGAGAGAAGTTTCCGGGGCCATTTCATGGACCAGGCCCCAGGCAAGTGCTTCGGGGGCTTGAATGAAGCGGCCAGTGAGACAGAGCTCGAGAGCACGCCCCTTTCCGACCAGTCTTGCGAGGCGTTGGGTCCCGCCAAAGCCAGGGATGAGTCCAAGTTTAATTTCGGGTTGCCCGAGCTTGGCATTCTCTGCGGCAAAGCGGAAGGTTGCAGCCATGGCCAATTCACAGCCGCCGCCCAAGGCAAAACCGTGGATTGCCGCGAGTGAGGGTTTTCCCAGGCTTTCTAAACTATTAAAAATCGCTTGCCCGGCTTTGGCGAAGGTATACCCTGTTTTGCCTTCGAGCTGGGTCAATTCTTTAATGTCCGCGCCCGCGCAAAAGGCTTTGCCCTCACCATGAATGAGTAGTGCTTTGACAGAAGCATCTGCTTTGGCAGTATTGAAGGCAGTTTGAAGTTCATTGAGTAAGGCGCTGTTCAAGGCATTCAGGACTTCGGGCCGATTTAAGGTCAATTGCAAAATGCCATCGGAAGATTTAGTGATTTTGACCAGAGGCCCTGCCATGATTTCAAACTCCTTGCTATCAATGTTCGCCTTGATTTGCCTTCAGTGAAGAATTAATCAGAGGAATTTTTTGCCGAGGACCTAGCAGATTTTTTTTGCAGCTTGGCCTTATGCTGTTCTGCAGAGTAACGCGCTTCTTCCAAGGTGACCGCTCCCACGCTATTTCCATCGAGATCGATGCGGGGGGCGTTTTCACTCATATTTTTAAAATAGTTGAGCGTTGTGACATAATAACTGAGGCTTTTGATCATGCAGGTTTTATCGTGAACAATAATGTCGTCCCGGGTACCTAGATGTTTAACGAGATCTTGTTTAATGCCGATTTTGAGCGGTTTCACCTCGCTAGGTTCTTTAAAGCACAGAGGATAATGCGCTTTGAGGAGCTCGATGCCGTAATAAACATATTCAAGCCAAGCCGGCTTAGCAGGGGGTGCTTTTTTAGGCGCGCTTTTTTTAGTAACGTACTTCGCGGATGCGCCTTTTTTGTCGGCTGGAACGGAAGTCGAAACCAATGCTTGCAGTTGTTCTTGTAAGCTTGGGTTACTCATTGAATCTCCTGGGTAGCATTAAAGTTAAGCAGTCATTGTATCCATATCTGGTTTACTTTAAAAGGGTCACTAATAGAAATCAATAAGTGTAGACAATTTCGAACAAAGGGTGTTAACTTAAGATTTCTAAAATTTGCAGGAAGGAAGGAACATGGGTAAGAAGAAAAATACAAAATTGGCTTCTAAGGCCAATCAAAAGAAAAATAACCTGGCGGAGAAAACTGAACAAATTTTACTGACAATGCCAAGAATTATTGCAACGCAGATTGGAAAAGATCTGGTTGTGCAGAAACAGCAGGAAAACAAACTGAAGCTTGAATTAAAAAAATGGGAGCTACAGAAGAAAAAATTAGTGGAAAAGATGGCGGCCCTCAAGAAGAAAAATACTTCTGCTGCTAAAAAGCAAATGAAAACCACGCAAAAATCTCTTCAAAAGACGCAGCAAATGATTTCTTTTTATGCCCGTAATCTAGAGCTGGTTAAAAAACAAATTCATTCTTTGTCACAAAAGAAGACCAAATATAATGCCTTGCAGGCACAATTAATGTCCTTTCAAAAAGATTGGGCTAAAAAAATGAGCGCCACTAAACGGAAAAAACCCAAGGTAAGAACAAAGAAGAGCGAAAAGACTGCAAAATCGTCAAGTCTCGCTCAAGGTTCGACGCCAAAGGCCCGTTTTCCGGAAGGAGAGCAGATCATTGAGATCATTGAAATTCCTGCAGAAGAAGAACGTGGTTTTGCGCGGGAAGAGGCAATGGAAGATCTTTCGTAAAGCGGTTTATAGAACCCTCTTTAAAGGATTTGGGCGGGGGTTTTTCGTGGTATAGGGACAAGAAACTAATAAACAAAAGGAGCTTGTATGAATAAATCAGACCTAGTGATAAAAATTGCAGAAAAAATGGATATTTCCCTGACCAAAGCGGAGGAAATTTTATCCGCGCTTTTGGAAGGAGTCGTAAAGACCTTAAAAAATGGGGAAACAGTCACGCTGGTCGGTTTCGGGCGATTTGGTATTAAGAAACGGGCTGCGCGGAAAGTGAGAAATCCCCGCACGGGCGCTGAAATGCAAGTGAAAGCCAAGGTGGTTCCCTTTTTTAAGGCAGGGAAGGAGCTTAAAGAAACAGTAGACTCCTAGACCTCGTCTTATATGAGCGAGTGGTAATTGCTTATTTGGCGGTAGTGTTGTAAAAAGATCATCTGCCTTTCAAAAGGTAGATTTAAAAGGGATGACTCCCAATTTTTTGAGCCAAGGAATTTTTGAGAGAGAGGTTATTTTATGATTGGAAAGATTGCGGCTATTGAAGATTTAGATACGGTGACCCTAAGACAAGCCGTTAAAAACACCTTACGTAACTATTTTACCCATATCGGCGGAGAACAGCCTGTCGATTTTTATTCTATTCTGCTCGAAGAAATTGAGCGCCCCTTGTTAGAGGTGCTGATTAACCATACCCATTATAACCAAGTGAAAATGGCGGGCATTCTGGGTATTTCTCGCGGCACTTTGCGCAAGAAGTTGAAGCAATACGGAATGTTGGATTAGTTTCATCGTCCCCTTCCCTCAACTACGTTGAGGGAAGGGGTAGGGTTGGGAGGTCTAATACCCTATAAAAACCTCATACCCAATCAAGATACTAAACAGCACCGACATCACCAGTGCCAAGATCAACATTGCTTTTCCACCGATGACTTGATAGGGCATCGTCATATTTTTCCTGTAACGACAAACCCAAGCCATGAGCGAAGGCAAGAGCGCAAACATAAAAATACAACACAAGCCAGCGAAGCTTAGAAAGACAATGAAAACTCTGGGATAAAAGAGGGTGATTAAAAGTGGTGGGATGAAGGTCATGCCCATAATGAAAGTTTTGCCCCAGCCTTCTTTTGCGACTCTGAAACCATCCGCCAAATAATCCGATAAACTAAGCGTGACAGTAACGAAAGCAGTCAAAATACAAATAGAGGTAAAGATTTTGGTAATAAAGGCAATTTTCGTGCTGGGGACGTAATGCTGAATTGATTCTAACAAACCAGTAATGGGTTGCTGATGCTGCATTAATCTTTCTAAGCCAAACTCGCCAGCGACTGGAACGCTGCCAAAAATAGCCGCATTCCAGGCAGTGTAGCAAACTAAAGGCAGTAAGGTTCCCATGAGAATGACGCCGCGTAATTTTTGAACGTCATCATCAAAGTAAGAACGCAAGGTTGGGATCAGGGGGGAAAAGGTGAAAGAAAGAATGGCGATAGAGGTAGCGGATAAAACGAAAGACAATTTTCCCTGCACATAATGCTCTGGGCTTGCGTGCATGCCAATGAAAATGATCAAGGCGAAGATGGCGCCCAGTTTAATCATCATGAGAAAACGATTCACCAGATCAACATGACGGACCCCGCGTGTGACAATGGAGCCGAAAAGAACCACGAAAACAATGCCGCAAAGGGCCATGGGGACCTTGAGGCCCATGGATTGTAAAAGGCCGTGAAAGACATCTTGGCCGCCGGCGATGTAGGCAGAGACCACAGAGTAAAGCAGCAGCAAATAGGCGGTCCAAGCAATGATCTCACCTGGTTTTCCCAAGGTATGCTTGGCCATCGAGATCATGTGGCTATTCTTTGGAAAGCAGAGATTGACTTCCAAAGTTAAAAACGCGGTAAAGGTCATGAGGGCCCAACAAATGATAAACAGCAAGGTCGAATATAAAAAGCCACTCTGAGCGGTTGTAATCGGCAGGCTTAACATGCCGCCACCGATGGCGGTGCCGGCGACCAATAAAATACCACCTATCGTTTTGTTCATAACAGTCCTCTCGTTTTTCTTACCAAAATCAGCAGGGCGGCCCCAAGTATTAAATAGATAGGAAGAACACTGAGCGCAAAATAATAGCTGTTCAGTGAAAAATAACGCACGCCGTTTAAAAGAGTTCCATCCCAATTCAAGTCCAAAAGTTTGCCGATGGCAGGCTCTGTCATGCCGGTCAGAATGCCGTCGCTTGCATTAATCATTGCAATGACGGTTGCAGTGAGCACTGCGCTATTCAGTTCCTTGCCTAAGGCAAAAACAATCATAAAAGCGCCGAGTGAGAAACCAAAGGTGAAGAGCAAGAGAACCAAAAGCCAGGTGGGGAGGCCCGGGTAGTATAAGACCAGACTGATGGCGGCACAGGAGAGTAAGGTGCAGTAAAACATGACTGAAATGCGGTCGCCCAAACGATCAGAAAGAATGCCGAGGATGGGACTCCCTAAACCTAAACCGATAAACACTAAAGAAACGAGGGAAGCGGCCTCTGTTTTGCTGAGATTATAAGCTTGTTGTAAGAAAGGATTACCCCAAAGACCGCCAAAGACTGCAATCGGTGTAAAAGCTAAACCCGAATACAAGGTCAGCAGCCAATTTTGTTTATTTTTAAAAACGCTTAAAACATCTTGGAAAGAAATATGAGTGACATGCTTTGTGCTATTCGGTTTGTCACGCACCAATAGAAAAAATAGCGCCGCCAGGACAAAACCCGCCCAAGCTAAACCCGCAAGGCTGGTCCGCCAACCAAATAGATTGATAGCATAGGAGAGGGGGGCCTGTCCAAATACGGCACCCGCCATGGCGGCTGTTGCTAATAAGCCGCTGATAAAAGCGTAGCGCTGCGGAGCGAACCAAGAGGCAGCTATTTTCATGTAAGCGATTGTTGCAAAGGCCACACCAATGCCCATCAAGGTGCGCGAGAGTTCTGCGGTCAGCAGGGACTGGGTTTGCGAAAAAAAGAAAGTTCCTACGGCGCAACTCAAAATAGCGAGGGCTGTCAGCCAGCGCGTGCTATATTTATCGAGGATGACGCCTACGAAAAGCTGGGCAATCATATATGAATAGTAAAAAGTGGCCGCGAGATTGCCGAGGCCTGCGCCTGTCAGGTTAAATTCCGCCATTAATTGTTCGGTGATGGTGCTGGGATAGATTTGCAAAACATACTTATAAAAAAGAAAACAAGCACAGAGGCTGATCATCAGAACAGGATAAAAACGCGAGACGGCTCTCGTTTGTGTAGTATTTGTGTTTATCATACCTTCTTCCTAAATCGAACCTTTAGCATCATGACATAAATTTAAAATGAAGCAAAAGGTTGTTTTCTATAATAACCAATAAAATGAGGTTGGTCAATATATGATCAAGCTGGGGCGGCTTTTGGGTAAGGAATTGAATTTATGGGTTATATTAAAGAATTTACCCCGCGGCTTGCCGCGGGCTCTCTAGCTAAGGGGTTTCC
>CAYVBZ010000049.1:0-17346 GCA_964449835.1 uncultured Coxiellaceae bacterium
TCCCCTTTGGTTTCCCACGGGGATTCATTCCCCGTGGGAAATATAATTTGAATAACCTGATCCGGACCATACCGGCGGAGGGAGCGGTGAGAGAACAAACTAGCCAATTAGCTGCTATTATTCTTGAAAATATTTCTTTGGCCTATGGTGACCGGCTTATTTTTCAGAATTTGAATTGGTCCCTTGTCCCACAGCAATGGACTTGTCTTCTGGGGCAAAGCGGCATTGGAAAAACTTCTATTCTGCGTTTGCTGGCCGGACTTCTACCCAAAGAAGCCCAGGTTTCCGGAAAACTTTTTCAGCAGAATGAAATCGCCTATCTTGGGCAAAATGATGCCTTACTCCCTTGGCTAACTGTCTTAGACAATGCCAGTCTCTGCGCCCGACTGCGCCCTTCTTCCAAAATGGAAAAAGAAAAAATCCGCGAGCATGCCGCGCAACTCTTGCAAGTTGTCGGTCTTTCAGAGGTGATGCATTTTTATCCCAGGCAGCTTTCGGGCGGCATGCGTCAACGCGTCGCGCTGGTCCGGGCACTGGTTGAAGCGAAACCCGTCTTCCTCATGGATGAACCCTTTTCACGTTTGGATGCGATTACGCGGCATCAATTGCAAGATCTTGCCGCTGAATTGCTAAAAAACAAAACCGTGCTGATGGTGACTCATGACCCTATGGAAGCACTTCGCCTTGGCAAGCAAATTGAACTACTCTCTGGCTCGCCGGCCAGAATCACGACCATGGCTTCTTTTATAACGCCTGGCCCAAGAGAGCTCAATCATCCGGAACTTTTAGCTTTACAAAAAAAATTATATCAACTCGCTGCTTGATCACAATGAACGCTTATTTAAAACGCTTTATTTTTCTGGTCTTGGGCCTTGCCGCTTTGTGGGAAGTGGTCGTTTTGATTTTTAAATTTCCACCTTATATTTTGCCGGGGCCCGCAGAGGTCCTTTTTTCACTCTACGCCAATTTCCCACTGATCGCTCAAGAATCCGGGATGACGCTTGTTGAAACTTTATTGGGTCTCCTGCTCGGCACCCTCTTGGGCGGCCTGACGGCTGTAGTCTTGGTCTTTTACAGACCGCTCGCGCTCTGGTTTTTGCCTTTGGTACTCATCAGCCAAGCCTTACCAACTTTCGCCATCGCACCTTTGTTTGTCATTTGGTTTGGCTATGGCCTTGCTTCAAAAGTAGCGACAGCCATCCTGATGCTTTTTTTCCCGGTCGCCAGCGCCTTTTATGATGGGCTGCGACAAACCAACCCAGATTGGCTGGATCTTGCCAAAACCATGAACGCGTCAAAATGGCGTCTTTTTTGGCAGGTCCGTATTCCTGCCGCCCTCCCCGCCTTTGCTTCAGGTTTACGCATGGCAGCCGTGTTGGCCCCGATTGGCGCCATTGTAGGAGAATGGGTGGGCTCTAGCCATGGCTTGGGTTATTTAATGTTAAACGCAAATGCCCGCATGCAAATTGACTTGATGTTCGCAACACTTTTGATTGTGACCATTTTCACCTTGCTGCTTTATTATGGGATAGACTATGCTCTGCGGCTTCTTATTCCTTGGCACGCCCATGAAACAGCTTAAACCTTTTTTTGTTTTAGTGCTTGCGCTTGGACTTGTTTTTTTACTACCCGCCCAGGCACTGAGTAAATCTCTTCCCTTGACTGTCGTTTTAGACTGGTTCATTAATCCGGACCATGCCACTCTCTTTATTGCAGAAACACAAGGCTATTTCAAAGAAGAAGGCCTTGAAGTCACGTTGGTTTCTCCTGCCGACTCGAATGATCCGCCAAAATGGGTTGCGGCCGGAAAGGCGGACCTCGCCCTGACCTACGGGCCGCAGTTTATTGAACAAGTCGAACGAGGTTTGCCGCTGATTGCAATTGGCACTTTAATTGATAAACCCTTAAATTGCTTACTCACCTTGGATGACCCTAAAATTCAAACACTGGCCGATTTAAAAGGGAAAAAAATTGGAGCCAGCTCCACAGGTGCCAAAGCTTTGATGCTCAAAACCATGCTTCAAAAGCAAGGCCTTGGGCTACAAGATATCGAGCTGATTAACGTCCGACACAATCTGATGCAAGCTCTCTTGGCAGGACAGGTGGATGCGATTACGGGCGCCATGCGCAATATCGAGGGCGTACAAGCCGCGCTTTACGGTCGCAAACCTAGATTGTTTTTCCCAGAAGCCAATGGGGTGCCAAATTATAGCGAACTTATTTTTGTGGCCCATCAAGCCAGCCTGCAAAACGTGGTCCAAAAACAGCGGCTCCGTCATTTTCTCCTCGCCCTGGAAAAAGCCTCGGCCTATTTAAAGGCCCATCCTGAAGAAAGCTGGCGGGCCTTTTCGGAAAAATACCCCGCTTTAAAGAACGAATTCAATCATAGATCCTGGTTTGCCACCCTGCCCTATTTTGCAGCACATCCACAAAAACTTTCCGCACTTGAATGGCGTGCATTTATCGCATTTATGAGGCAAAATAGTTTTATTCAAACCGATCGCAATTTATCCGCCTATATGAGTGAGATTGTATGAACTCCAATTTAATCGTTCTTGCAGGCAGTATCACTGGTCTTTTTCTTTTAGGAGCTCTTTTCTATCGCTTTTTAAAAGCGCAGGAAAGACGCTACCATTTTGAGAGCAACTTTCAGGCCTTGCAAGTCAATACGGAACAATTAAAAGAAAATCTTTTCAGTAATGCGGCACAGTTGCAGCAAACTTTGTCAGACCGTTTAAACCAGTTTCGTTTACAGCACTCGGAGACGCTTAGTAATTTGAAAGAGCAGCTGCAACAAGCTTTTTCGGACCAACGTGCTCGTTTTGATAAACACCAGTTGGACTCCATGAAAACCTTGCAAGACAGTCTGCAAAATGGTTTGAACGAAACACGAACACAAGTAAAAGAAGCCTTGCAGGATTATGGTCAGCATGTCAATCAACGCGTGGAGCAATTGACCCGCACGACGGACCTGCGCCTGAAGGAAATTAATCAACAAGTGGAAAAACGGCTGGCGGACGGTTTTGAAAAAACGAATGAAACCTTTGGCAACATCATTAAACGACTGGCGTTGATTGATGCAGCGCAAAAACAAATTACCGAACTTTCCACCAACGTCGTCAGCCTGCAGGAAATTTTGACCGATAAGCGCTCACGCGGCGCTTTTGGCGAAGTTCAACTGACTGCCTTAATTCGTAATGTGCTTCCAGAACAGCAGTTTTCTTTGCAGCATTTGCTCAGCAATCATAAGCGGCCGGATTGTATGTTGTTTCTGCCTGAACCGACAGGCAATATTGCCATTGATGCTAAATTTCCTTTGGAAAACTTTCGCTTGTTGATGGACTCGACTCTTTCGGAGTTGGAAAGACGTCCCATCGAGCAACAGTTCCGGATTGATATCCGTAAGCATATTCAAGATATCGCGGAAAAATACATCATTCCTGGAGAAACAGCGGATGGGGCGGTGATGTTCATTCCGGCTGAAGCTATTTTTGCGGAGATCCATGGAAAATATCCTGATCTGGTAGAAGCAGCGCAGCGTGCAAAGGTCTGGATAGTTTCGCCGACGACCATGATGGCAATTTTGACAACGGCGCGGGCGGTGGTAAAAGATGCGGCGACCAGGAAGCAGTTGCATCTAATTCAGGAGCATTTGCGACTGCTGGCCAATGACTTTAAGCGCTTTCAGGGGCGTATGGACAATTTGGCGAAGCATATTGAGCAGGCGCATAGTGATGTGGAGCAGGTGCATACTTCGGCGAAGAAGATTAGTCAGCGGTTTAGTTCAATTGAGAAGGTGGAGTTTGCGGAAGATGAAGGGAAAATGGGCATTGAGTTAGGGCCAGAGGAGAAGGATTAAACCTCCCAACCCTAACTCTTCCCTCCACTGTACTATTTTGCAAGTTCGTTTCCGGCGACACCGCCTACGGCTGCACCAACAACGGTCCCTGCAGCGCTGCCGCCAGTAAGGGCATTACCTGCAACCCCGCCGACCACTGCGCCGCCAGCGATGCCCACATCCTGTCGCTGACTGCTTGTGCAGGCCGCGAGGCAGAGGGGAAGCAAAATAGAAACAAGCATCAAAACTTTTCGAATGGACATGAGAAGCCTCCTACTCAATTTTTAGTAAACCTCTAAGGTTTTGACCCAATGCCCAGGCCGCCATTCCCATTTTGTGCAAGTTGCTTCCGTGTATTGAGTGCAGGCCCAGTAACTATCCACCCAGGCGACGCCTTCGTAGGTAACTGTTTGACCGGGCGTAGCTTCGTATTGACAGATGCGATGCTCTGGGACCCATGCATCTTTATACCAGCCTGCTTCCACAGAAAAACAATTAACAAACCCCGTAGGTGTTGCAATCTCCTCTTTTGCACTAGGCACAGGCGTAACAATCATGGCGCGCCCTTTTAGCTCAGAAGGAGAAGGAGCCGGTGCTGTAATGTTGGGTGTGGTCGTCGTAACGGTTGTTGTTTCTTCAGTATCCGCTTGTGCCCACGCAGGACCGAAGAAAATCAAGATCAAACAGGACAAAATAATTTTATACTTTTCCATAACGCCTCCATGGCCCTATTTGCATATTATTATTGTAGCATAATAGCGCTTTGCTGACCATTATGAAGGAAAAATAGCCCTCTTTACGAGTGAAATCAAAGCCTTCATTGTGGCGGCGTTTGCAATGGGGGCGGCGAGGGCGGTAAATCTTGACCCTGGGGATAGACAACAGTTGTTTTTTTGACAACTGTTACATGTTGATCATTAGAGGCAGTATCTTCCCTGATATCTTGTTTCACACCTTTAAAGGTGTGTGAACACCCTGTTAAGCATAAAGCAGCCATCAAGACAAAAATCAATTTCAGCATAACAACCTCCTTGTTCTATTAATATGGCTCGTACAACTGCAAAGCAATGAGCGATAAAAGACAATAACTTAAAAAACACCAAAAACCAATTTGCAGCTGGGCGTGCATCGCTGAGAGCACGTCCAGATTAACAGAATAACCCATCATCGATACATTGTGGACATTTTCTGTTTTAGAAGCGCCCGTCGAGAGATAAGCCAAAAAAGTAGCTACAATAAAAACATCGCACATAGACCATTTGCCAATTGCTTTAACAAAATTGAAAATCAGCTCACGGTGGCGCCTGGTGGGGTTGAAAAAAATGTGCGTTAAGAGCAAAGCTTTCAGAGTGGGGATGATCACGCTGAATAAAAAAATGAGACTCGCGACAAAAAAATATTTCTTCATCCATAGACTATGGACGGTATTTAAAATGGAGCGAGTTGTATCTAGGATATTTATATTAATTTTCTTTTCTGGTGTTTTCCCCGAAGCGGCTAATTTGCCCAGTAAACTAGGCTGCTCCTTGGCAAGCTTGGCATGCACCGTCCCTTCTGTGGAGATGGTCAGCATAGATAAATAAATCCCTGGGAATAAAAAAAGAAAAGCCAGAATAGAAATTGAAAAGGCAAGGCGGTTTCGAAAGCTGAGTTTGTGAAATTTCGAGACAATCACGTTTTTACTCCTTGTACTTTACAATCCAGAACAAAATTAACGTTTTCTTAGCTTTGCTTTTCTAGCAGTCCATGCCGCATTGCAAGCAGGGTCAATTCCACGTCGCTTTTAATGCCGAGCTTTTCAAAAATGCGATAACGATAGCTATTGATGGTTTTAATACTAAGACAAAGCATTTCAGAAATCTGTTTGGTTTTCATCCCTTGCGTGATCATGAGCATAATTTGCAGCTCGCGTTCTGACAAACCATCCAAGGGAGAGGCTTCTTCTTCGGAGGCAAAATGTTTGAGCGCTAATTGTTGGGCGATTTTGGGGCACAGATAACGTTTGCCGGCATACAACATGCGAACAGCTTTGAGCATTTCGTCGGCGCTAGAACCCTTTGTGATGTAACCCGCGGCACCCGCTTGCAATAAACGAGAGGGATAAGGCTCCTCATCACAGACAGTTAAAGCTAAAACACGAAGCATTGGATTATGACGCAACATTTTGCGTGTTGCTTCCAGGCCGCCGATGCCAGGCATTTGCACGTCCATAATCACGACGTCCGGGCCGACCTCTTTAGATAACTTAAGGGCCTCTTCTCCCGTCCTTGCCTCGCCAACGACCTGCATTCCTTTTGCATCTTCTATAAGGCGCCTTACACCGAACCTTACTAGATCATGATCATCTACCAAAAGCACTTTGATCAACATGAAATCTCCGTAAATCTGACAACCATTAACCCCATTATGCGCTGCTATTTTTTTGTTTCTCTAGTTATAATAGTGCGGAGAGAGAGGGATTCGAACCCCCGGAGCCCGCAAGGACTCAACGGTTTTCAAGACCGCCGCTTTCGACCACTCAGCCATCTCTCCTCTCTGCCCAAAGACACTTACCTTGTTTTAGCATTTTTTGCAAGTATTCCTCATGGGAAGCCTCCTCTTCCTTTGTTGCAGATAGAATAATTTTCTTTCTATTTTCATTGAGCTGCGCGCTTGCTTGGGGATGAGGGCCCTGTCAAACCTGCTCCAGCTCGTCGAAAAGACTACGCTGGCCTTCAGACATGCCTAAATAGACCTGGGCCAGTAAATAAGCGTCCAGGAGGGCCCCGTGGTACTCGCGGTGGGCATTATCAACACCGTAACGCTTGCAAAGCGCGTCTAAATTATTTCGCAAGCCCGCATGCAGTTTTCTGGCGAGCGTCAGCGTATCTAAGATGCGGCAATACTCAGTTAGGGGACGCCAATTTTTTTTGCATAATTGGAGCTCGGCATTGATAAACCCCACATCAAAAGGAGCGTTATGAATAATGAGCTCAGCACCCTCGACAAAAGCGATGAACTCTTGCGCTATATCAGCAAAAAGAGGTTTGTCCGCCAAGAAAGCGGCGCTTAAGCCATGGATAGCCTGCGCCCCCCCGTCCACCGCGCGTTGCGGGTTCAAATAGCAATGAAATTTTTTCTCGGTCACCTTGCGATTCAAAAGCTCGACGCAACCAATTTCAATGATGCGATGTCCTTGCTCAACTTGAATGCCAGTGGTTTCTGTATCTAATACTATTTGACGTGACATGACGGCCTCTATCTAATGGTTCAACAATATATCAATGGCTTTTTTCGCGAGCAGGTCTACCCGTTCGTTTTCAGGATGGCCGCTATGTCCTCGCACCCAATGCCATTTAATGCGATGCCGCTGTGTTTCCTGATCGAGTTGTTGCCACAAATCCGCATTTTTTACTGGCTTATTGTTGGAACTGCGCCAATTCCGTTTTTTCCAATTCTTGAGCCACTCGGTGATTCCCTTTTGGACATATTGGGAGTCCGTAAAAAAATCGATGGAACAAGCTTCTTTAAGTGAAGCCAATGCTCGAATGGCCGCCATTAATTCCATGCGGTTATTCGTGGTGTCTCGAACGCCTCCGGAAATTTCTTTTTCGCGCTCTTGATAACGCAGCAAAGCAGCCCAGCCGCCAGGACCTGGGTTGCCGCGACAAGAACCGTCCGCATAAATAAAAACATGTTTCATTTGGCGTTCCGAATCGTAGGCCCTGGAATGCTGGTTGGAATGCGCATACCTGCAATTCCTTGCTTCCACCGCAGGCGAATGGGCGTAAGCGGAATTACTTTAGCACGGGCCATTAAAATATAAACCGCACCGTAAGGCAAATGACTGTGTTTTCCCAGCCATTCCAGAAAGCCTAAGTTTTTTAAAATACGTCTATTTTCCACCGGCGGACTATACAAGGCATTCGATTGTTTCACCAGCTCGAAATCCGAAAGTTGAAGCCACTTTTTTAAGGTCCCTTGCAAAACAGAATGAAGGGCCGGCAATTTATTCGCTTTGGGGTGAAGGAGTTTGCTGAGGCCCCAAAAGCTATAGGGATTAAACCCGCAAATCAGCAAATGGCCTTCCGGTTTAATGATGCGGCAAGCCTCAGCCAATAATTGTCTGGGATTATCGACGAGCTCTAAGCTGTGGGGAAGCACTACCACGTCTACGCTGCCTGAGGCCATGGGCAGTTCATAAAGTGTACTTTCAATAACTGCAAGCTCTGACTGTTTATGGAAAGGCAGTGGCGTAATTAAAGAGTGACAGGGCAAATTAAGCATTTTAATCAGTGGATGTTGATGAGGCACACCGACCAAGACAATATGCTTTCCATATTTTTCAGACAGAAACTCTTTTAAAAGGCTGGTTTCCGCCTGCAAAACGTCCTGTCCCAGAACATTGTTAAGCCATTGATTCCATTTGACTATTGAACGGTGTGACATTCCTCATCCCTTTATTAATGAGCAATAACTTGACCTCAATCAATTTAACGGTACCATAGAGCCACTCGATAGCTTAACTAATGTTAAACATCATACCTCGGACGATCAGGCTCTGGAAGGATGAAAAAAAGCGTGCCTTTAGATAAGAACCTTTCATGGATAAAATTTGCAAGCAGCTGGGCCTGCGTACTCTTTAGCGCTTTTATTATGACTAGCACTTCCTATGCCGGGAACCTGGAAGGCATTCAAGTGTATCAAAAGAATGCAAGCAGCCCGGACAAAAGGATTATTGCAGCGGTTGCGGCCCTTCGTTCCAACAGCGCTGACAATTTATGGGACCTTCTGCGTTCTGAATTCAGCTTATCTCATCATGACTCGAACCCCGCTGTCCAAGAAAATATTGATTGGCTCATGAATGATCAGGCCTTTTTAATACGCACGGCCACACGTTCTGCTCCTTATTTGTATTTTATTCATCAACAAGTTAAAAAACGTCAACTGCCTGTTGAACTGGTGCTGCTCCCTATTATTGAAAGTGGTTATAATCCTTTCATCTATTCAACGGCTGGTGCAGCGGGTCTTTGGCAAATCATGCCGGACACAGCTTCTGGCTTTGGTATTAAACAGGACTGGTGGTATGACGGACGGCGGGACGTGGTCGTCTCAACGCGTGCCGCCTTGGATTATCTTTCCTATCTTTTTGATTTTTTCGACGGCAATCCCTTACTTGCAATCGCGGCTTACAATTCAGGCGAAGGCGCCGTGCTCTCTGCGATTCGCCGCAATATCCGGGAAGGAAAGAGCACGGACTTTTGGTCTCTTCCTTTGCCGCGGGAAACACGCACTTATGTCCCGCGGCTTTTAGCGCTCGCTATCATTATCTCGCAGCCCGAACGTTATCCCATTCATTTTCCACACGTGCGCAACACTCCCTATTTGGCCCAAGTGGATGTTGGAGGACAGATTGATTTAAAACGGGCCGCACGCTTTGCGGGTTTAAGCTTGAAAAAAATTCAACAGCTGAATCCAGGCTTTAACCATTTAGTCACACATCCTCATGGTCCTTATAAGCTGGTCTTGCCGATTGAGAATGTCGAGCAATTTATGGGGCGTTTGGCCAACACCTCTCTTTCTCAGCACATCGATTGGACGCAATACAAAATTAAATCGGGAGACAGCTTGGGGTCGCTTGCAAAGCGTTTTAAAACAACTGCTTCTGCCTTAAAAGAAATGAATCACTTGAAGCACAATCAGCTTAAAAAAGGAATGAAGCTTGTTATTCCAGAAACCGTTACGACGGTGTTAAACAACAAAAGCGCGGTCAAGACAGCTAGTAAAGTAAAAGCCAACGAGGTCAAAGACAATACGCCGCCGGAGGGAGTGAAACCGGGTGATACGCTTTATATGGTGCGCAACCAAGATAATGTTGAGAAAATTGCGGCGCATTTTAATCTTCCCGCTAAAATTATTTACGCCGCCAATCGGCTTCAGTCTTCCGCAAAGCTTCATCCCGGGGATTCCTTGTTGATTCCAACGCATTTAGCAGAAGCTCAAACAAAGCCTCAAATTAATCCTTCTGAATTTCATAATTTAGCCCCGGGTGATACGCTTTATATGATCCGGAAGGGGGATACGATTGGCAAAATCGCTGAGAAATTTAAGATGACGGCGGCTGCAATTCGGATTGCGAATTTAACCTTAGATGAGCGCTTGCAAGAAGGGGACCATTTGATTATTCCGACGCATGTGTCAAGAAGAGGATAAGGTCACACTCACTAGTTTACCAATTAAATAAGTCAAGCCGCCCGCCAAAGCTCCGATAATCAGCATCCGCAGCCCACCCACCCACGCGCTTCGGTTCGTAAATAGACTTAGCGTCGCACCAACGACAAACAAAGATAATGCAGTTAAAACCAACATCAGCGTCACATTCCAAGCACCCATGCCGAGCAAAAATGAAATTAAAGGAATAAAGGCACCCAAGCCGAAAGAAATAAATGAGGAGAGCGCCGCGCCCCAAGGCGAGCCTAACTCTTGTGGGTTTAAGCCCAGCTCTTCGCGCGCGAGAGTGTCGAGCGCTTTTGCTGGGTTATTAATCATGCGGTCCGCTAGTTCTTTCGCTTCTTTCTTTGGCAAACCGCGCGCTTGATAAATAAAAGCGAGCTCGGCAGCCTCCTCTTCCGGATAAAGCTCTAACTCTTCTTTTTCCAAAGCAATTTGATATTCAAAAAACTCACGTTGAGAACGCATGGAAATATATTCTCCCGTGGCCATTGAACAAGCACCCGCCAACAAACCAGCAATACCAGATAAAAGGATGACCCGAGGTTCGGCGCCGCCGCCGACAACACCTAGCAATAAACTCATGTTGGAGACTAGCCCATCGTTCACTCCAAAAACCGCCGCGCGCAAATTGCCAGCAGTCGTTAAGCCCTTATGTCTATTTTCCAGATGGGCCGCGCCGGAAGTAATGGCATGATGTTGATGTTTGGCGACAGGGTCCACGCTGTAAATCGACATGCCGCGGACCTTCATGGCGGACAAGATAAAACGTAATTGTTGAACGCTGAAATAGCGCAGTAAAATACCGACCAAGCGGGTGCGAAAATCGGGCCGATAAGCTCTCGGCGGCGTTTCACCCGCTTTTTTCATCTCTCGCTTCCACATCTCCGCTTGTTTTTCTGCAGAACGCATGAGTTCATGAAAGAGTTTTTTCTTGATTTTGTCTTTTTCATGCGCGCCCACGATGCGGTATAAATAAGCCGAGCTCTGCTCTTCACCCCAGTTTTTTAAGTGGCTCATCTCAGTCCCTTTTAAAAAAAGATTCCTTACTAAAGATCATACACATTTATCTTTTATAATCTAGAACATAGTGCTGAGAGTTAATGAGATGATTTCATCATTCGTCATTTTTTTGCACAAAAATATCACTTCAAGGAAGACTTTGCGCGGCCTAGCAACCTATTATTAAGCCAAAATAAATCATAGAGGATATTTTATGGGTTGCCACGCCTCCTTTGGAGGCCAAGAATGACGACTTTGGACGTCGCTAACACTCTGTTTAATTGCTGTTTTAGCCTATAAATGCTAAGATAAAAGTACAGGGAAGCGAGGCTAATTTGGAATGAGTAATAAATTACTTTTATGCCTAGTCAAGCTCACTGAACTCATCGGCAGGCCCACTTCGAGCACCACTCTGACTGCGGGCTTACCTTTGCCAGAAGGAACACTCACAATTCCTCTCTTCGACCGCGCCGCGGCGCGCGTGGATCTTGTTTCTAAATTGGTAAAATTTCCGCTGAGCACGCGAGAAACCCGCTTTCAGGTTCCTATTATCCTGCTTTTGAAAGACAATAATGCCTGCCTCTTGACTCAAATCACAAACCACTATACGGCAAAGATCATTAATCCCCCCAAAAACGAACCGCAAGAAATTGCGCTCGATGAGCTGGAGCAACTTTACACGGGGGATGCTTTTTCGATCGAACAAAGTTTTCGGTTTACGCCACAAAGCAGTCATGTGCCTTTTGAGGCCCAGGACAAAAATTGGTTCTGGAGCGCATTGAAAAAACTTTCTTCAACCTACAGTGAAATGCTGGTGGCCTCTTTTCTCATTAACCTCTTCGCGCTTGCTTTGCCGTTATTTACCATGAATGTGTATGACCGCGTGGTCCCCAACCGCTCTTATGACACCTTGTGGGTACTCGCGACGGGCATTTTTATTGTTTTTTTCTTCGATGTCTTAATGAGATCACTGCGCAGCTATTTTATCGATCAAGCGGGAAAAATTGTGGACTTACAAGTTTCCGCCAACATTCTTGAAAAAGTCATTGGCATTAAAATGATGGACCGCCCTCAATCTGTGGGCGCTTTCGCAAACACGATTCAATCCTTTGACGCCGCAAGAGAGTTCATCACCTCTACGACGGTTGCCTTGTTGGTTGATTTACCATTCTCGGTTCTTTTCCTGGTTGTCATTGGCGTCTTGGCTGGCAACTTGGTCTGGGTGCCCGTTTTAATGTTGCCGCTTGTGATTATTTTCGGCTTAATCATACAAAGACCTTTGATTGAACTCACCAAGGTTTCTCTTCGCTATAGCGCTGAAAAACAAGCCTTGATCTTTGAAATTTTAAGCGGCATTGAGTCTGTTAAAGCGAACTGCGCCGAAAACATCATGCAAGCGCGCTGGGAACAAATTGTGAATCTCTCGGCCCAAGTTGGCCTCAAGCTTCGATCTCTAGTGAACATTAATATGTTTTTCTCAATTTTTATCCAGCAACTTTCCACCGCGCTGGTTGTCATTGTTGGGGTCTATAAAATCACCGGGAACCAACTGACAATGGGTGGCTTGATTGCCTGCTCGCTGCTTTCTTCCCGTGCTCTCGCGCCGATGTCACAGATCGCAGCGCTCTTGACGCGCTTTCATCAAACGTTGACCTCTTTGAATTCGCTGGACAACATCATGAAACTGCCGGATGAGCGGCCTGCCGGCAAACTGCCTTTGCATGTTACAAAAATTAAAGGCGAAATTGAATTTCGTGACGTCAACTTCCAATACCCTGGACGTGCCTTCCCCACTTTGAGCAAAATTAGCTTTAAGGTCAATGAAGGCGAACATATCGGCATCATTGGCCGCGTCGGTTCCGGAAAATCTACTATCGCCAAATTGGTCATGAACTTGGTCGAACCGAGCAGCGGTTCGATTTACTTTGATGGCATCGATCAAAACAATCTAGACCTGACTGAATTGCGGCAACATATCGGCTACGTTCCACAAGATGTGACTCTCTTCTACGGAACACTGCGGGACAACATCACTTTTGGGGCAGCGCGACTTACGGACAGTGACTTGATTCGCGCCATTGACATTTCAGGTGTTGATGAACTGATCAAGCCGCAACTCGGCAGTTATGAGGCGCAAATTCAGGAAGGCGGCAGAAATTTATCCGGCGGCCAGCGACGCATCATTGCGATTGCGCGCGCAGTCCTGCTGGACCCCACCATTCTTCTTTTGGATGAACCCAGTCATTCTATGGACAACCAGACCGAAGCTTTTATTAAAATGAAATTGGCTCCCTACCTTCAGGGCAAGACTGCCCTCATCATGACTCATCGGGTTTCCATGCTTTCCCTGGTTGACAGAATTTTGATTATCGATGCCGGAAAAATTATTTTGGACGGCCCCAGGGACGCTGTGTTGCAAGCCCTGGCCCAAGGCCAAGTTAAAGTAGCTAAGACCTGACAAGGCCGCCCCGAATGAAAAAAATAAAAAAAATTCTTTATTATCTTATTTGGCGGCCGATCAAGCTTCTCTTTGTTATTCTGTTTTTTCCGTTTAAAGGGCTTTTTTTATCTTTTACAAAGAAAGGCCCTTTAGATTCTCCTGTGCACGTTTCCGCCCACTTGATTCTTTGGATTTCTTTTTTCTTTGTTATTATTTTCTTAACTTGGGCCAAGTTCGCAATCTTAGAAGAAGTGACCACCGCAACGGCGACCGTTATCCCTCTTTCCCATGTGCAAAGTATTCAGAATATGGAAGGTGGAATTATCAAAAGCATTCCTGTTCATGAAGGAGATATCATTGAAAAAGGACAAGTGCTGGTCTATCTTGATCCGACACGCTTTACCTCCGCCTTGAATGAAGCGCTCGCGCGCGATACGGCCTTGAAAGTGAAAATGGCCCGTTTAACCGCAGAAACAAACAAGCAAGCTTTCATGATACCGCCTGATCTTGAAAGTACTACAAACCCTGTCATTCTAAGCCAGATTAAAGGCGAACAAGAGCTTTACAAAACACATCAAGATCAACTCAAACAATTAAACGATAATCTCGAGCTTTTACAACGCGAACTGTCCATGACCGAACCGCTAGTCACCGAAGGGGCCGCATCCGAAGTGGAGGTTTTGCATTTACAAAGACAATCGCTTGATATAAAAAATCAAATTGATCAGTTTTACGCACATGCTTTGGATGAGCTGAATACTGCTAAAGGGGAACATGCCACACTGCAAGCTTCCATGCTTGCCTTAAAAGACCGTCTCAATCGAACGACAATCCGTTCCAATGTGCGCGGCATTGTCAAACAAATTCGTATTGCGACGCCCGGAAGCGTAGTCCCGCCAGGCGCAGAAATCATGAGTGTTGTGCCTCTCGACAGTAGTTTGTTGGTTGAGGCGCAAGTCAAACCTTCTGACATCGGCTTTATTCATGCGGGTGAAAGTGTTTTGGTCAAAGTTACTGCTTATGATTTTTCTGTTTATGGCGGCTTAACTGGCTATGTTGATCGAGTCAGCGCGGACACCATTACAGACAGCAAAGGACATAGTTATTACATTGTGCGCGTGAAAACAGATCGAAACTATCTCCGCACAACCTCAAACCCGCTTTATATTATTCCTGGAATGACTGCCACGGTTTCCATCTTAACTGGCAGAAGGACCGTTCTGAATTACATTCTTTCCCCGCTGATTCGGGCAAAAGAAAATGCCTTGCGGGAGCGTTAGAAAAATATTCTTCATTGACTAAAGGAGAACTCATCATGAGAAGTTTTTTAAAAGGAAAAAAAGAAAAAAAACCCGAGATGGAATACAGTGCAACCTCGAGCCCTGAAAAAGGGGACGAGCAATCCAAAGGCCCAACACCGCCTCTTACCGGCGGACCTGAGTTTGCTATTCAGCGCATTTATTTAAAAAGTTTAAACTACGATATTCCTTCCAGCCCAGCTGTTTTCGAAGGAGAGTGGAAGCCTGTTGTTGATATGCAAATTCAAACCACAACTTCTAAATTAAGAGAGGGCCTGCATGAGGCAGTCTTAAAAATAACCGTTTCTGGCAAAGCGCAGGATAAAGCTCTTTTTACTGTTGAAGTACAGCAAGCGGGTATTTTTGTTATCAATCGCTTTACCACGGAACAATTGGGCGCGATTTTGGGCGGCGCTTGTCCAAACATTCTCTTCCCCTATGCGCGCGAAGCTATTACCGAGCTTTCAACGCGAGGCACACTTCCACCCATTTATTTGGCGCCAATCAATTTTGATGTGATCTATGCACAGGCACTTCAAAAGCAAGCTGCCGAAGCGCAAGGCGAAACCAAAAAATAGAATTTTTTGGTTTAAAGTTTTATAATACATGAATAGGCTGAAGCGCGTCTGCGCAACTTATTTTGAACTTCAACTCTGACGGCCAAAAGTTAATATAACTCCTTAATTAATATCTAATAATATTTTATCGATCGGGTGGAAATTCGGGCTTTGTCACCTATACTTTAAATATCGGTGATGGGTGGTTCTCTATATATATTGATGGTTATTAAAAGTCTAAATTAATGAATTACTTAAGCTAAGCTATTCATTAATCTTATTAAGCTATATTTATTGAGGACAGAGCACAAATGGCTAATTCGGGTGGCAACTCACATTCAGGAGCAGGCAACGTTAATGTTGCGGATGCAGGTAATACGCATCAAGATACGGGTGCAAGCAATACCTCTCCTGCGCCCGCAGCACCTGAAGCCAATGCTGAACAAAATCTAGCTGGAACTGAAGCACCTGCTACCGCACCCGTAACCCAACAAAATGTACAGACCTTTTTTGCTGAAGCCGATCAATCCCGCACGACCGCAGTTGAAACTGTGGATCCCGCCGCTCAAGTCACCAATACCTCAACCACCACCACACAAATCAATTCCGCTGCGCCCACGATCACTCAAGCAAGCGAAGAAACACTTGGCAATCTGGGAAGTGCCGTTTCCTTGGGTTATGGCAACACTGGAAGCGTAAACGCTGGCATGGACGCCGCCGTACAAAGTAACAACGTGAATGCCGGAACGATGATCAACTTTGGTAATCAAGGCGGCGTCACTGCAGGACTTTTAACGGTCGGCTATGGTAACACTGGCGGTGTCAGTGCAGGTATTGTAACGGTCAGCTATGGTAACACTGGCGGTGTCAACGCAGGTATTGTGACCACTGTTGCAAACACCGTTCAAACCACTACCGCTACCCCTGTCACGCCGGATACCACCACCACTACTACTCCCATTGTTTTACCAACTACGGCCCCGGTCATCATCACAACCGCGCCCACACCCCTCCATACAGACTTAAGCGTCAGCATTAGTCCTGACCATGGTTTTGTCCTGCCAGGCGCTTTTCAAAACTATACTATTACCATTACCAATTTGGGTGCGGATACGGCGACTAGCTTGACCTTGAATGATTTACTGCCAAACAGCAACTTGCTGAATACAAGTTTTGGCGTTGCAAGCAGCGGTATTTTTGATAGCAATGCACTGAGTTGGAATGGCCTTTCTCTGGGCCATAATCAAACGGTCCAGATCAGCTTACAAGGTGAAGTGACATCCGGAACGACGCAATCTGTGATTAACACCGTCAACATTGTTGACACGACGCCTAATGTCATTGACTCAAATCTTTCGGATAAATCCGCTACGAGCATTTTAAATCTGCCTTCAGCTAATTTGCAGCTTTCAAAGATTTTAGAAACGAACGGCACCATTTATGACGGCGAGCATGTCACCTTTCAAATTCAAGTGAGCAATGCCGGCAATAGTGACGCACAAAGTGTTGTCGTTTCGGACAGTAGTTTTTCAGATTTATCGAATATTACCTTGAGTGCTCCTTCAGCGGGTACCTTAAGCGGCACGAATTGGAACATCGGCACGCTTGCTGTGGGTGGAGCTGATACCGTGACGGTCAGTGGCACGATTGTGAACGCGGGCTCCTTTTCAAATACCGCCACTGCGACAACAACCACCTTCCAAACAAATGATCCGACAGGCACGCCGGTTTCTGCGACGGCAAGCGGCACAGCCGTTGCTGATGCGGATTTAACCTTGACCAAAACCCTAATGACTAACGGCACGCTCTATACTGGCGAGCATGTCACTTTCCAAATTCAAATCGGCAATATCGGTCCCGATGCCGCAAACCAAGTGATAGTCAACGATACGACCTTCTCTGATTTAACAGGTGTGAGCTTTAACGGCGCGCCTGCTGGCACTTCTCTCGTCAGTGGAACCTGGCATATCAATTCGCTCGCTGCTGGAGATCGGAAGCGCG
>CAYVBZ010000050.1:0-17033 GCA_964449835.1 uncultured Coxiellaceae bacterium
TTGTGTATTTTGGGCCCACTCTGAGAAAAATACCTCCCCGCCAGTCCTGCTTATAGCTTAATTGACGCTTGAACTCGCCCCAGCCCTGGTCCAAAATCGACTTATTCAGTCCGGCTTTCGCCCTGACTTTCTTCCCTGGTCTTTCTTTCCTCCCTCTTGCTGATTGACTCATGTTCGTGATTTTCAAGTCTTCGACGACAATCATTGCGTGGCTTTTGCTTAATCTCGTCGACTCCTTATGCAGAAAATCTGAACGAACATCGAATATTTTTTGGTGGCACTTTCTAACTGAACGGTTTTAAATAATTGTTGAAATTAGCTATTTATGCAACAAAGCCAATTCGATCGAGACTGGACCTCAACTTGCCTTATTACTTCAAGCTCTCTTTCTAAGCCGAGATTTCTCATCATGCCATTGCAGGAGCCTTGCAGTAGTGCATTTATCTGTTCGTGAGTAGGTTTAACAGATTCAAGAGTATCCGGAAACCTTTCTTTTACGAGCAGATAGCGCATCAATGCCTTGATTGAGTCTATTTTTTCTTCCTTTTTTTTGCCTCCAAAAAACTTTGAAATCTGGCCAAATGAGCTTGTATAATCGCCTTGCTTTTCTCGGATGCCAAGGTAAGCACACAAGCATCGGTAATCTTCTGAAAGTACCCCTCTGTTAATTGCTTCCTCAAAATCAGTAACTATAGAGTCACTTTTGATTCTTTTCAGCCATGTCACTTCGAATATATTCCATATACTATCTGAAATTTTTTCAAATCCATCATTATCATTTTTTTCATCCAACAGTTCCCCAAAAAACAATATTTCGTCTTTGATTTGTAAAGCTGAAAGCTCAAGACCTGCGTCGTCAACAATAGATATAAGCTCATTCAGAGTTGCCCTACAATCAGGATCAAAAAAACTTTCTTCTTTTTCAATTCTAGAACGAGAGAAATCAATCATTTCCCGAAAAAACTCAGCCAAAAAAATCATCCATTGATTTTTTTTAGCATTGACATACTCCTCGTCTGTCAGTTTTTTTATCATGTCCCCCATCAAGCTCTGATCGGCAGCAATTTTTTGGATCGCCTTCTGTAAACATTCAAAAAACCCTTCGTCTTTGTTCTGATATCTATAATCAAAATGCGTTGGCCGATGGAATAATGCTTCAACCTCATCAGAACTTTTTTCTAACAGATCTCCGAAGGAAATCATGGAAAAATAGTTTTCTGGAAAATTTCTTTGATTCAGGAACAGGTTGCGTATCAGATCTTTTTTATTATGGGTAAATTCAGGCAGCTGATCAAGAGAGCTTGGTTTTTTGAACATTTCGAGAAACTTCATAAAATTGCGTGAATGGAATAAAATAATACGCGCAAGCCCCTCATGTCTTAAATCAAGAAGATCTCTGAGAGATATTTTATTTTCTGCCAAATAGCGAAACACATAGATACCGCCTGTCTCCCTGAGGATATCCAGGACTATTTTACTATTAAAAGAAAAAAATTCTATCGGATCGATAGAATATCTTTTAAGTACTTTCAGAATGTTTTGCGCTTGATATTCTCTATCTTTTGAGAATATCATCTTATTGAATAAGGATGAATTGAGCTGTGAAATGTTTTTCAGGGAAAACCCGTCCTGCAAAAGGCTTATAAGATTTTCGTGACAGACATAATCCTCATTTTCAATTTCATCATTTCGAATGTCGTTTCCATAATCAATATTAAAAAAGCCGCCGACAAAAAATTGCATTTGTGGAAGTATTTTTTTTCGAAAATTGACAGGCAAATCATAAACTGATTCAAATGTCTCCCCATACTTCACAAATTCTTCTATATCTGACGCTTGGGAAGTCCAATATCTTAATTCTCCCTCATTCATTCCAAAAATGAGATGAGGAGGTGCGCCAGCATGAAATAGAATTATTAAATCTTTACACTCTCTCATAAATAACATTTTCTTTTCAAATGGAAGATGGTGAAGAACTTCGAGATCCAAATCTGGGATGTTCAGGGATGCAAGTGAATTCAAAGCATTATTTATTCTGTCAAGAAGTATCGGATCAATTTCTTGCGCTTCGGGCCCTGTCCGCCATGAACCATCCTTTTCTGACAAAACAACCAACTCCCGGTTTTCTTCCATATCAGTTTCCTTATTATTTACGCTGTTTCTGATTGTTTCAAAAATTTTTGAATTGACATGGACAGCAAATATTTCTGGACTGCTTTTTCCAAAGCTCCCGAAATAATGTGCTAGCGCTTTTCGTTTGCCATATTCTCCATAAAGCAACTCATTGTTGAAACAAAAATCATTGATCATTTTCAGTGCTTTGATCAGCTCAATGCCACTATGATTCAAAGTGATATCTCTTGCAGGAATGACTTTATTGAACTCATTTGTATATTTTGGAACATGAATTATTTCTTTGTTTTGAAGATCCTTGCAATAAAAATAGAGCAAATCCAGAGAATGATGGAATGTATAACTCTCTTCTGTGACGGATTTTACTAAAAACTCCTTCCGCAGTTCGGTTGGAAGCGGAAATAAATAGATAACACTAAGGGATTCTTCAAGAAAGTCGTCCAGAATATGAGCTTCCGTGTGATTCAGTCTTTCTCCGATTTGCTTTTCCTCCATAAATGAATTTTCTTCATTATTCTCATCATTCTGAAAGCTGGGAAGGTTTTCAATTACTTGGCGAACTCTTTGCTGGAAGGTTGGTATTTCTTCTATTCTTTTGAGGTCAATTTTCTCATTGGTTTGTCTTCTTGATATTTTCCAAATATCCTGTTCAGGATGATACGTTTGATAAACATATCCTCCAATACTCGTTAGTTTGGTCTCATGCAAAACCCCGTCCTTTAATTGAAAAAAAGTGGGCATCCCCAGCTCATCATATACGCTCAAAGTCTGGTCTTCTGCGCTAGAAGAAATCCTTTCAATATTAACCGGATCTACAGAACGTATTGCATAGCGCGTCACAGAAATAGTGCCTTGATGGTTATTGAAAGAAAACATTTCAGTCACAGCGCTATTGAAATAAATGATATCTTCTAGAGCCATATTAGGAGCCTTTTTTTGGAAAAACTGATTAAATTATATCATGAATTTAAACTTTTGTATAAAAATATGCTGTACAATTCCTTTAATGCGCTAAACCAAAGAAACGGCCGAGGAGGTAGAAATAGAAGGTGGCAAGACCCGCGGTCAAGGGGATGGTGAGGGCCCAGGAGAGGAAGATGTTGCGCATGACGGTGAGGTTTAGGGCATCGATGCCGCGGGCGAGGCCGACGCCGAAGACGGCACCGACGAGGGTTTGGGTGGCGGAGACCGGGATGCCTAAGGTGGTGGAGCCGACGACGGTGCTGGCGGCGGCGAAGGTGGCAGCGAAGGCGCGGCTGGGGGTCAGCATGGTGATGCCATTGCCGACGGTTTCGATGACTTTGCGGCCATACATGAAAAGGCCTAGGACGACACCCAGGCAGCCTACGAAAACAATGCCGGTCACGAGGGGGCCATCGTGCATGGGGGAGCCGGTCAAGACGGTGCTGATGACAGAAATGACAGGGCCTACGGCTATTGCCACATCATTAGAGCCATGGGCGAAGACCATGGCGCAGGCGGTGAAGGCCATGAGGACGCTGAATAAGTTTTCGATATATTGGAATTGGGTATGGCGATTTAAGCGGGCGTAGCGGTGGACATGACGCATGGCCTCAATGCCGACGATGGCGATGAGGAGAGAGGTCCCTAAGACGATGATTAATCTAGTCCAGTAATGGATATGGACGTGAAAATGTTCCAAGGCTTTCAGGACCGTCATGAGCGAGAGCACGACACCGATCAAGAAAAAATAAATGGGGATAATGAATTTGGCCGCTTTGACGGGTTCTTCAACGGAGAGAATGGTTTCGCGGATGGAAATAAATAAGCTAAAAGCGATTAAACCTGCGATAGAAGGCGAAGCCACCCAACTCGTAAAAATATAGCCGACGGTATGCCATTCGACGGCATGGAGTCCGAGCGCCATGGCAGCAACGCCAACGAGGGCGCCGATAATGGCTTGGGTAATGGAGACCGGCATGCCGATCATGCTCGCGGTGGTGATCCAGGTCGCGCCGGCCAGTAAGACTGAGAGCATGCTGTAGACCAGTAGGAGCGGATTTTTGGAGACGACATGTAAATCAATAATGCCGCCGCGGACGGTCTCAGACACTTCGACGCCGCCGAGAAAGGCGCCGAGGATTTCAAAAATGATGGCGATAATCAGGGCTTGCCGCACACTTAAGGCTTTGGAGGCCATGGTCGTGCTCATGATGTTGGCGAGATCGTTTGCGCCAACGCCCCAGGTCATCCAGAAGCCGACCAAGCAGGCAATGATGATAAAAATAACACTGTAGTCCATAGGAAACATGCTCACCGGGCCAGTAAAATTTGTAATCGATCGCCAATGTCCTGGGCATAATTGGCGAGATCGCCGGTCCATTCAATAATTTGATATAAAAAGATGACATCCACGGGCGGGAGTTTCTTTTCGAGTTCAAAAACACCATGCCGTAGACGAACTTGCAAAGCATCGGTATCGCGTTCAATTTGCCACAAGTGCGCGATCATGCCTTCAACTAATTTGATTTCATTGCCGCTAAAGCTGGTCTCTAAGAGTTCGTCCAACTCATGAATAGCTGTGTTTGCTTGCGTGGACGCTTCGATGCAACGCTTGAGGAAGTCTATGAAAGCCGGCGCGATGGACTTTGGCAGAACAACACGGCGCCCTAAAACGACGCCGGCAATATCTTTGGCCTTGTTCGCCAAGCGGTCTTGCACGCTTAAAAGTTCGAGCAGGTCAGAGCGGGCCACGGGCATAAAAAGTCCCTTGGGAAGGTGAATGCGCAGATCACGCTTCATGGCATCCGCTTCATTTTCCAAATGGGAGATTTGCACCTGGATTTTTTCGACCTGCGGCCAGTCTTGTTCCAGCACCACTTCAAAAAAAGGAAGCAGCTGCTGTACGCAGGCATGCACCTTCCCCATATGCTCTTCTAAAGGGCCAATCGGTGAGCGGCCAAATAAACTTAAGATAGAGGAAGGCATGGTTTGCGTCCTTTTAGGCGGCGGTCTTCGCCATTTTAGCATGCATCAAGGCAGTAGTAACATCCAGCATGCGATTTGAAAAACCCCATTCGTTGTCATACCAGGCCATGACTTTCACTAATTGATCACTTACTTTAGTGTGCGCGGTATCGAAAATGGCGGAGGCTGGATTGTGGTTAAAATCGATTGACACCAGCGGCTCTTCGTTTACGGCCAGAATGCCTTGCAGCGGGCCTTGTGAAGCCTTTTGAATGGCTTGATGGATTTCACTTTCTGAGGTTTTTCGTTTCACGATGAAGGTGAAATCGACCACGGAGACATTGGCAGTGGGCACGCGGACGGCAAAACCGTCCAGTTTGCCGTTGAGTTCCGGTAAAACCAAGCCGACGGCTGAGGCCGCGCCGGTTTTGGTGGGAATCATGGACAAAGCAGCTGCGCGCGCACGACGCAGATCGGAGTGATAAACGTCCAATAAATGTTGGTCGTTGGTATAAGCGTGGATCGTATTCATTAAGCCGCGTTCAATGCCGATGGCCTCATGAATAGGTTTAACAATATTAGCGAGGCAGTTAGTGGTGCAAGAGGCATTTGAAATGACAGTGTCGCTAGGCTTCAAGGTGTGATGGTTGACACCATAGACCACGGTGGCATCGACGCCGGTGGCTGGAGCAGAAATAATGACTTTTTTAGCGCCCGCTTCAATGTGGCCCGCGGCAGTTTCCTTGCTGGTAAAAAAGCCCGTGCATTCAAAGACCACGTCGACATTGAGGTCTTTCCAGGGCAGGTTTTTGGGGTTGCGCTCAGCGATGACTTTGATTTTGTCGCCATTCACCACCATGTCGTTTCCGGCGACGCTGACTTCGCCGGGGAATTTGCCGTGGGTGCTGTCAAAGCGGGTGAGGTAGACGTTGGTAGCGACGTTGCCGAGGTCGTTAATGGCAACTATTTGTATATCGGGGTATTTTTTTCCCTCGTAATGGGCGCGAAGAATATTTCGGCCAATGCGGCCGTATCCGTTGATTGCAACGCGAATAGTCATGGGGGGAAGTCCTCATTGTAGATAGTAGATGTTAGTTCGGCATGATACGAAAGTAGGGAGAGATATTCAACACCCGCAGCTTGTCCGCGGGACGGCGGTGCTCGGGTGGCGCGCAGCTGACATCACGCTGGCGCTTTGTCAAACTTTATTACATAATGTTGAGGAAATTGAAAAGGATGGAACATGGACGAGCTTTTAGATAAATTGAAATCGCGGATTCAAGCTTTGCTTACGCAGCAAGGGCAGCTGCAGCAAGCACATGAACATGTGGAGCAAAAGCATTCACATCTGCTCACCGAAAAAAAACTCTTGCAAGAAAAACATCAACTCGCCATCTCGCAAATCGAAAAAATGATTGCCCGGCTTAAACTTTTAGAGAAGTCTCAATTATGATTGAAAATACTATCGAGATTCTTGGGAAAAATTATCAGATTAAATGCGAAGAAAATGAACTGCCGGCTTTGCAAAAAGCGGCTGACTATCTGAATAGCATTTTGAAAACCATGCCGCAAAGCGGCAGGCTCTTAGCCCCCGATAAACTAGGCATGATGGCGGCCTTGAATCTAGCTTCGCAATTTCTGGAATTGGAAGAGCAAGTCAATGAACAAAAACAATTCCTAGATCTACACTTGCAACATTTGCTGGACAAACTTGAAAACGCCCTCCTCCCCTCCGCCGATGAAACTGCTTCCTTTCATTTGGAGGTGGAGTCTGCAGAAGCCTGAAATTCGCGCGTTGGTCCGTCCCTTAAGGCGTTTAGTGACGCCTAAGTTTCGCCGACAGGCGAGTTTAGCGGCGGCAGCGCATTTTGTTCAGACCCCCCATTTTAAAACGCAGCAGCATTTTGCCTGTTATATGGCTATTTCGGAAGAAATGGATGCGATGCCGATTATTGAAGCACTTTGGAAGGCGGGGAAAAGTTGTTATTTGCCTGTGCTTTCGGAGAACGAGGACAAAAAGCTGCGATTTGCGCTTTATGAGGAGGGGATGGAATTGGCTTTGAATCGGCATCGGGTTTTGGAGCCGCGTAAGGCGACTTCAGTTCTGGAAGGCCCTGAGCTGGATGTGGTCATACTGCCCTTGGTGGCCTTTGATTTGCGAGGGGACCGTCTGGGAACGGGCGGGGGATATTATGATAGGACTTTTTCTTTTGTGCTGGAGCGGGGGAAGGAAGCTGTAAAACCGCGCCTTTTGGGGTTGGGGTATGGGTTGCAGCAAGTTGAAGAGGTCCCGAGGGAGGCGTTTGATGTGCCGGTGGGCGGGGTAATAACAGAGCAAGGGTTTTTAGATTTTATAAACTTTCGGCGATGAGGTTGCCGAGTTCGCGTAGGACTATAAAAAACATGGAGTAGTCAAGACTGGCGCTTTCGTGGAGGCTGCCTAGCATTTTTTCCCAGCGGGCCATGGCGTCGGGGTTTTTGTCGGCCCAGGAAATCATTAGTTTTGAGCTGTCTTGTTCTTTTTTGTTGAATTTGAGTAGGCCGACGGTCAGGGATTTTTGTAAGGCATCCAGTTCATCACGTAAGGTGAGACGGGCAAGTGCGTTCCAGGAGCCTTCACGCATGTCGTTTGCGATATGGTCGCGGAACCAAACCAGTTTGAAGTGTTCGCCCACGGTGAAATACGCTTGTGCCGTTTGTTCCAGGTCAAAACGGTGCTGGGTCGCGACTTCAATAATATTCAGTGAAATATAAGCGACGCGGCTTGCGGCGATTTGACTGGCGCTTTCCGGTGAAAGGCCGGCCTTGGCGAATTCCTCGACGAGACTTCCCAAGAAAGCCTTGGTGAAACCGGTCATGAGCGTCAGCATCAATTTTTCCAATTTTTTGACGCGCGTTTTGTAGTGCTCGATAATTTGGGAAATATTGCTCTTCAGGCGGTTTTCATGCAAAAACCAGCGTGTGGAGATATTCATGAGATGACGAATATGATGCAGCAATTGATACTGGCTGGTGACGGGAATTTTAAAGTCCAGCGACTCGATTAATTGACGCAGCGCCTGCGAACCAAAAACAGCAGAAGCGACCGCATGCGCCCGCACCACTTTCGCGACAGAAACAGCGGACTCCGCTTGCAAGCGGTATAAAAACACCATGCCCATCTCATTGACAATGCGGCTGCTCAACTGGGTTGCGATGATTTCGCGGTGCAGAATGTGGCTGCGGCCAGCCCTGGGGTAAAGTTGATTGATGCTTTTGGGAAAGGCGGTCTCCATGATCTCCGCAAAATAGGGATCTTCCGGGAGATCGGATTTCAAAATTTCATTTTTGATATAAATTTTGGTGTAGGACAATAAAACTGCCAATTCCGGCGCGGTAAGCCCCGACCCTGCGGTGCGGCGCTCCATGATTGTTTTATCATCGGGTAAAAACTCGACCTGGCGGTTGAGAAAACCGCTGCTTTCCAATTCTTTGATATAGCTTTGATAAAGAGCGGTGTCCCCATAGGAATACTGGCTGAGGAAACCCAAGGCCCAGGCCTGTGCGTAATTGTCGCCGAGCACCAGCGCGCCGACTTCGGCGGTGACTTGCATCAACAATAGATTGCGTTTTTTCTCGCTGAGCTTGCCTTTGGCCGCTTCTTGGTTAAGCAAAATTTTGAGATTGACCTCATGGTCGGAGCAGTCGACGCCGGCGGAATTATCAATGAAATCGGTGTTGATCAGCCCTTTGTTTAGGGCGTATTCAATGCGTCCCCGTTGGGTGAACCCCAGGTTGCCGCCTTCCCCTACGACTTTACAACGCAGTTCATTGCCATTGATGCGATTGGCGTCATTTGTTTTATCGCCGACCTCGGCCTGGCTTTCGGTGCTGGCTTTGACATAGGTCCCAATGCCGCCATTCCACAACAAATCCACAGGCGCCTTCAAAATGGCACGTACCACTTCGTTCGGCATCAGGCTGTCTGCTTGGATATCGAGTATCTTTTGAATTTCAGGAGAAAGCGGGATGGACTTGGCGGAACGTTTATACACGCCGCCGCCGCGTGAGATCAGGCGGGAATTGTAGTCTTCCCAAGAAGAAGCGGGCAAAGTAAAAAGACGCAAACGTTCTTGGTAAGACAGCTCCGGATCTGGATTCGGATCTAGAAAAACATGTCGGTGATCGAAGGCAGCGACAAGTTTAAGTCGTCTGGAATAAATGAGTCCATTGCCAAAAACATCGCCGCTCATGTCGCCAATACCGACGACGGTGGGAAAGCTGTTTTCCAGGTTGAGGTTGAGGCTGCGAAAATGCCGCTTCACGGACTCCCAAGCACCACGCGCAGTGATGCCCATTCTTTTATGGTCATAGCCCGTTGCACCCCCAGAAGCAAAAGCATCCCCCAACCAAAAGCCGTACTCTTGGGCTAGGCCATTGGCCACATCTGAAAAGGCCGCTGTCCCCTTGTCTGCAGCGACCACCAGATAGGGATCTGCTTCGTCGAGGCAAACGACACGGGAAGGATGATAAGTCTTCCCGTCTTTAAGATTATCCGTTAAGTCCAGTAAACTCCGAATGAACAATTTATAACACTCGACTACTTCCCGCAGGACCACTTCGCGGCTGGCAGCTGGCGGCAAAGTTTTGAGGACAAAGCCGCCTTTGGCGCCGGAGGGCACGATGATGGCGTTTTTGACGCGTTGCGCTTTCATTAGGCCTAAAACTTCTCTTCTGAAGTCTTCGCGTCGGTCGGACCAGCGAATGCCGCCGCGTGCTACTTTGGCGGAACGCAAATGGATGCCTTCAAAACGCGGTGAGTAGACAAAGATTTCAAAGAGCGGCACGGGCAAGGGTAGATCGGGAATGGCGCCGGATAAAAATTTGAAGCAGAGATAATTTTTAGACGCGTCGAACGCGTTTTTTTGATAATAATTCGTGCGCAAGGTCGCCTTGATCAAGTCCAACAGTCTTCGAATAATCCGGTCTTCGTCGAGACTGGTTACTTGCTCGAGGCTTTGCAAAATTTTCTGTTCAACTTTTTGGGCTTGGTCTGGCGCGCCTTTGGGTTCCGGATGATACCGCAAATGAAAAAGCGCGATGAGCTCTTTCACGATAGCGGGATTGTTGGCAAGCGCCTGTTCGATGTAAACCTGACTGAAACGGAATTCAACCTGATGTAAATATTTAGCATAAGCACGCAAGATCGTGATCTCGCGCCAAGAGAGTCCTGCCCGCAAAATCAATTTATTAAAACCATCACTTTCAAAACGGCCTGCGCAGATTTCGATAAAGGCATCATGAAACAAAGAACGGGTCTCTTCGAAATGAAACTCTACGCCTTGGGCGTAGGAGACGACAAAATCGCTGATCCAAATGGAGCCTTGTTCTGTTTTGATCTGATAAGTCCGTTCACTCAAAGCGCGAAAATCAAGATCGCTTAAGATCGGCAAAATATCAGCAAGGGGAATAGGATTGGCCCATTTATAGAGACGCAAATGCAAAATCTCGGTCTGCGGCTCCGGCACCATATAAAAGTCGAGCTCAATGAAATTTTTCTCTGAAATTTTTTCGAGATAGTTGAGGTCCTTCAAGGCCACTTCAACAGAACACTCTTCACAATAGATCGAACCAAAGGACTGGCCGTATTTCGTATAGAACAAGCTGCCTTTTTTATCCCCAAACTGCTGGGCTAGAAGCTTTTGTAGACTCTCTTTCCATGCCAATAAGTTCATTCCCTTTTTTCTCCTGAATGGCAATTCTTTTTTTCTTCCCTCTGGGCTTGCACTTTGGGTTTGCTTAAGAGAAACCAATACAACACAAAAAGAACCAGCGCGGCGCCTGTTAAATTAACAAAAATGGCCATCATTTATTTATACCTCAAACGACTGGCGTTTAAGACCACGGTTAAAGACGACAAAGCCATGGCAAGGCCCGCTGTCATGGGATCCAGTAAAATTTTCCAGAGGGGATAAAGCGCGCCTGCTGCGATAGGAAGGCCCACTAAATTATAGATAAAGGCGCCAAAAAGATTTTCCTTGATGTTCCAGTCTGTCGCACGCGAAATGAGGAAGGCGTCCACCACGACTTCGAGCGAGTGCCGCATTAAAATGATGTCGCCGCTTTCAATGGCAACATCAGAGCCTCGGCTGATCACAAGGCCCACATCAGCTTCGGCCAAGGCCGGCGCGTCGTTCGTGCCGTCACCTACCATGCCCACTTTCTCGCCTTCTCTGCGCAGCGCGGCGATTTTATGCATTTTTTCATGCGGCAAGAGAGGGGCCTGCGCATTCTGAATGCCGGCTTGATTGGCGATCGCCCTGACTGTTTTTTCTTGATCGCCGCTTAGAATTAAGATTTTCAAGCCTAGGGCTTTTAGTTTTTTGATTGCTTGTTTGGCGTCCGGTTTCAAGACATCGGCAATCATCAGGACACCCGCCGCCTGTCCATTCACGGCAAGATACAAGGCTGTTTGTCCTTGTTCGAGTGCTTCTTCTAAATGGCCCTGCCCGTTTAAGCCTTCGAAGGCAATGCTGCGTTCCTGCATTAACTTGAGGTTGCCGAGCACCAGTTTTTTTCCTTGGATTTCTCCGCTTAAGCCATAGCCGGGGAGCGCGTTAAAACGGTCTACCTTGAGGAGGGTCGCGCCCTCTTTTTCAGCGGCCTTGACGAGCATTGCAGCGAAGGGGTGCTCGGAGTTTTTTTCGAGACTGCCGGCCAACTGTAAAAGCGTTGAGGCCTGCCAGCCGGGAAGCGGGTAAATGGCGGTCAAGCTGGCCTTTCCTTCGGTCAAAGTGCCAGTCTTATCGAAGACCAAGGTGGTTAAGGTCCCCATTTTTCCAAAGGTTTCACCATGGCGAATGAGAATGCCGTGATCAACTGCTTTGCTGACGCCGGCCATCACGGCCAAAGGCGTGGCCAAGCCGATTGCACAAGGACAGGCGATCAAAAGGACGGAGGAAAAAACGATGATCATGTAAATGCCTTGCGGCGTCGGACCATAGTTGTACCAAAGGAGCGCGCTCACGAGCGCGAGAATTAAAACCACGGGGACGAAATAAGAAGCCAGCACATCCGCCAAACGCGCAATGGGCAGTTTCGCGTTTTGTGCCCGAGAGACGAGATCAATGACCTGTGAAAGCGCAAGGTCTTTGCCCACATGCGTGGCGCGATAGAGGAAACTGCCCATCTTGTTCAAGGTCCCGCCGATAACGGGGTCGCCCTCTTTTTTTTCCACGGGCAGCGGCTCGCCTGTGAACATGGACTCATCCACCGACGAAGCGCCTTCGACAATGCGGCCATCGACCGGCACTTGCTCGCCGGGGCGCACGCGTAAAAGATCGCCTACTTGGACTTCTTGAAGGGGCAAGTCTAATTCTTCTCCTTTTCTGAGCACTCTTGCCATTTTGGGTTGGAGCGCCACTAAACGTTCAATCGCGTGACGGGTTTCTCCCCGTGTGCGCAGTTCCAGAAATAAGCCGAATTTGATGAAGGCAATGATAATTAAAGCAGATTCGAAATAGAGTTGGCGCGCATGCTCGGGAAAGGCAAAGGGGAACAAGACAACAATCATTGAAAAAAGCCAAGCCGTGCCGGTGCCTAGTGCAATCAAGGTGTCCATGTTGGCAAGATGGGCTTGGAAGGACCGGTAAGCGCCGAGATAAATGTCTTGCGCGGTGTATGCCAGAATGACCAGCGTAAAAACGCCGATGAGGATGCCAACGCTTTGCCCTAAAGGGAGTATGAGAGGCGGCGTCAAATCCAAATAACTCACGACCATGAGACCCGCTCCAACTAGAAAAGCGAGCGTCCCTTGGACCAATAAATGTTTGGCCTGCGTTGTTTCAATTTGTTTGTCCCCGCCTTCTTGCTGTTTATCATATGCGATTGCTGTGTAGCCGACGCGTTGAATCGCAGAGATAATTTCTGGTAATAAAATGTTTTTTTGGCTATCTTGTATACGGACGGTGGCAAGGCGGTTGCCAAAGTTCACATTGACCTCTTCCACGCCCTTGACTGTTTTAAGCGCATTTTCGATGGTTAGAACACAACTTGCGCAAGACATGTTCGGAATTTTAAAGTGGAGTTCCGAATGCTGGGAGCTTGTTTGATGATTATGCGCATCCATTCCGGCTTTTCCTTGAGGCTCAATTTCATTATAATACAGGCCAGGGCTTGGATGGTAACGATGATAACAATGGTAACGGAGATACCTATGCGATTTTTTGCTTTATGCTTCACGCTTCTCCTTTCCGCTTGCGCAATTACAACCACAAATAACAATTATGCTCAAACTGTGACAAGTTGGCGTTGGGCGAATATCCACTCCCTCCTGCAAAACTGGGGTAGACCAACTCAAATTGTCCGTCTGCCTAATGGAAATAAGGCTTATCTTTATCATAAGGAAAGCTACAAAAATTATCCGGCGCCGTCGGTGACTTCAAATCTTGCGGCCGTGTCTGTCGCGGAAGGGAGAAGCGTGATTATGGTGCCGCAGACTAGCCAGCCGGGGCCAGGACCTGGTCCCGCTTATCTTTTACAATGCACCACTACTTTTGAAGTTGATCCGCGCAGTATCATTGTGGATGTGCGTGCGAGCGGGAATAATTGTACTGCAGATGATGGCTTTACGATGTCCCGGTCCAACCCGCGCCCCGTGGGGCAGCCAAAACCATCCAGAACTCAGTGAAGGCCACATGACTAAAATTCTATCCCCATTTTTCTTCTGTTTTTTAACGCTGGCTTTAAGTGCCTGTGTGCATCATCATCAACCGCCGCCAAAACCGAAGCCGCTGGTTTTTGCGGATTGGCGCGTTGAAAAAAGAAGTCTGCGTGAAACTAATGAGACGCCCTTTTATCAAATTGACGTGAAATATCCTGAAATTGTGAGTTATCCGAACACGGCCTCAGCTGAAGAATTGAATCAACAAATTCGGACTTATATCTCCACGAACATTCAAACCTTCAAACAGGGTGCGCCACGGGACTCCTTGGACTTTCAAGATTTTCCTTCGCAGATGCGTAATAACGAATTTCGTATTACTTATTCTGCGACGATAATCAAACCGCGGCAGCATACGATTGTAAGTATTCGCTTTAAAACGGAGACGCTTTATTTAACTGAGGTGACGCGCTTGCATCATTTTGCTGTGATGAATTATGACCTGACAGAAGGCAGGATGTTAACTTTGGATTCGTTGTTTAAGCCGAGTTCAGGATATTTACAGGTGCTCGCGAAAACTTGTCAGAAAACTTTGTCGGAGCGTTTGGCGCAGGGGATGGTTTGGATGCCTTGGGATTATAAGGGAAGTTTGGCGCTTGCGGAGAATTTTCAAATTTGGAATTTAAAACGCAGAGGATTGGAAATTACCTTTCAGGAAAAGCAGGTGACGCCTTATAGTTCTTTACCGCAGAAAATTTATATTCCTTATGCTTCCTTGAGGTCGGTGCTGGCGCCGGGGTCGCCGGTTGCGGCTTATGCTTATTATTAATTACTTTATTATTGTTTTTTGCGCAGTCGGCTTGTTTTTTATTGGCGTCTATCCCTCCAAGAGAGCTTGATTTGTATATACAATCGTATATACTATGAATATGAGATTCGAATGGGAGGTAACGCGATTCGTGTTATTTCGATTAGGAGGGCAAACCGAAATGAGTGCAAAATCTATCAAGAAAAGTTCTAAACCCCACAAAAGCCGTACTAACTTGGCTAAATTGCGCCGTATGGCGGATAAGGATATAAACTACAAAGATAGTCCAGCTACCACAAAAGAGTTCTGGGAAGACGCACAAGTTTTTATGCCGCAGCATAAAATCCATATCTCATTGAGACTGGATGAGGATATTGTCAATTTCTTCAAAGAAGAGGGCAGTGGCTATCAGTCGAGGATAAATGCTGTTTTAAAGGCTTATATAAATTCACACTCGAATGACCATAAATAGCGTGGCGTAAGCTTTTAGGATTTTTCTGAAAACTATTTTTCCAAATCGGAGGGCCCACGAAAAATATCTTTCTAATGATGTTGAATAAGAGGAAGCAGCGATGAAAAAAAAATACCGTGAATTTTTGGATGATGAAGAAAAGGAACTCTCAGATTCGTTTGATCGAGGTGAATGGAAAAAAGCTTCTGGTTTTAAAAAGCGTGTGGCCCAGGCTAGAAAAGCTGCGGCAAATACACTTCGCAAGAATGCCAGAATTAATATTCGGCTTTCAGAAGTTGATTTGATGCGATTAAAGCAAAGGGCAGCTTTTGAGGGAATTCCTTATCAGACGTTGATTTCTAGTATTCTGCATAAGTATGCGGCGGGGCATCCGGAAAAATAGGGCCCTATTTCGTGTGAACGAAAAAAATGCTTGTTTTGTTTTGAATTCCCCCATCCGGCTTCGCCACCTTCCCCTGCTGGGAAGGCTTTCTAAGCAGATAAGCGTAAATGTTAGACGACAGAAGGGGTTGAGCGAGCAGGTTTAAGGGGCACCTCCTAGTTCTTTTACTTTGTTTTCGATCCAGGTTTGGGTGAGGGCCAGGAGTTCTTCTGGGGTTTTGCCTTTGGGATCGATGGGGGGGCCGAAGGCGATGGTGACGGTGCCGGGGGTTTTTAGGAATTTGCGGCGGGGCCAGAAATAGCCAGCGTTGTGGGCAACGGGGATGATAGGGTAGCCGGTGGCGACGGCGAGTCTCGCGCCGCCTAGCTTGTATTTTCCGATTTTGCCCGCGGGGATGCGGGTGCCTTCGGGGAAAATGACAACCCAGCGGCCAGAGTCAAGTGCGTGTTGGCCTTGTTGAATGAGCTGCTGCATGGCGGATTTTGTTTTTTTGCGGTTAATGGCGATAGGGCCTAATAAGGCCAAGGCCCAGCCGAAGAAAGGCAGATACAAAAGTTCTTTTTTCACAATCATGGCGGCGTTTTCGAATTTGGATGGCAAATAAAAAGTTTCGAAAGCGGACTGGTGTTTGCTCATGATGATGGCGTTTTTAATTTTGGAGAGATTTCTTAAGCCCTCTTCGCGATATTGGATACGACAGATAACGCCACAGAGCTCGAGCATGCCCGCAATCCAAACGGTTGTGATTCGAGAGCGCCACCGTAAAGGCAGCGGCGCGGCAAGTAAACAAACGAAACAATACAAAATGCAGGTTGAGATCATGATGATGGAATAAAGGAGACAACGCAGAAACATATTAAACCGGGAATATTTTTTCATGAAGAACAAACTCCATAACACCCGTTAAATCTTTGAAGAAAGGAATAGGCACGGCCTGGGCAGAAGCAACGCAGAAACATATTAAACCGGGAATATTTTTTCATGAAGAACAAACTCCACAACGCCTGTTAAATCTTTGAAGAAAGGAATATGCACGGCCTGGGCAAAGGTGGCCAAGGTTTTAGGGCCGTTACCGGTCAGAACGAGTAAGGGTTTGCAACCGGCTTTTTTGGCTGCTTGGATATCTGAGATAGAATCGCCGACGAAAAAAACTTGTGACAAGTCCACACTATATTTTTCACGGATCTGGAAAAAAAGGCCGGGCTGGGGCTTGCGGCAAAAACAGTTGTCATTCGGATGATGCGGGCAGAAAAAGATGTCCGCAATTTTTCCGCCTTCGGACTCTAATTCAGCGTGCAATTTGGCGTGAATTTTCTCGAGCATGGGCAGGTCGAACAGGCCGCGGGCGACACCGGATTGATTGGTCGCAATGACGACTTGATAGCCGGCTTGATTCAGGGCGGCAATAGCCTGGAGGCTGCCGGGAATGGGCACCCATTCCTCGGGGGATTTAATATATTCATTTGATTCGTAATTTATGACGCCATCACGGTCTAGGATGATGAGGGGCATAGTGAATTACCTGTTTCAAGAGGCATGATTATAGCTGTTTTAGTCGATTTTAACTATCTTCCTCGCTGCCAAACTTCTTTTTCTTAACTTAACGACTAAACAAGAAAAGCAGAATGAAGTTTGATTTGGTGGATTACGGCAAAAAACGCCTAATCCA
>CAYVBZ010000051.1:0-16985 GCA_964449835.1 uncultured Coxiellaceae bacterium
AGATCTCTTCATTGGGCGAATGGCCACAATATTTTCGGGGGTACGGCCAAGCATCAGCTTCGCCTCGCTACCCACCGCGGCAACATGTTTTTGGCCGCTCCCGTTCCCACTTCGGATCGCGACCACAGAAGGTTCATTCAGAATAATGCCCTTGCCGCGCACATAAATCAGGGTGTTCGCTGTGCCCAAATCAATTGAGAGATCGTTTGAAAATAGTCCACGTAGTTTTTTAAACATAGTTTAGGTCCTTTGTATGAAACAACCTGCTTCTTTTGGAATTCTAAACAATCCATCTTCGTTAAGCAAAGAGTATTCTCCTCTCCGGCTATTTATGTATAATGCCCGCTTGCTTCTATTTCTTCTTTATTAAGCCTGGAGCCCACTATCATGTCCTTAACGCCTGAAGAAGTTAAAAAAATTGCTCATTTAGCGCGCTTAAACTTTTCTGATAACGATCTTGCCTACTACACCCCACAACTTTCCAATATTCTTAACTTTGTTGAACATATGAGCGAAATTGATACAACTCAAGTCGAACCCTTGGCCCACCCTCTCGACCTTTCTCAACGCTTACGGCCAGACACCATCAGTGAACCGAATCAACGGGAATTGTTCCAGTCCATCGCGCCGGAGGTCAAGGTAGGCCTTTATTTAGTGCCTAAAGTCATCGAAGAAGCATAAACTGAGGAAGCCTGCATGCTAAAAACCATCGCTGAACTCGCACAAGATTTACGGGATAAAAAATTTTCGAGTCAAGAACTCACCCAGTTCTATTTAAAACGCATCAAAGACCTCGATCCAGCGCTCAATTGCTTTATTACGGTCACTGAAACAGAAGCCCTGGCCTCGGCAAAAGCCGCAGATGAAAAACGGGCTGCTGGCAAAGCTGGACGTTTAACTGGCATTCCTCTGGCCCAAAAAGACATTTTTTGCACTAAAGGCATTAAAACGACCTGCGGTTCTAAAATGTTGCATAACTTTATTGCACCCTATGATGCGACTGTTGTAAAAAATTTAAACGAGGCTGGCACCGTGATGCTAGGCAAAACCAATATGGATGAGTTTGCCATGGGCTCCTCCAACGAAAATAGTTATTTTGGTCCAGTCAAGAACCCTTGGGACAAACAATATGTGCCCGGCGGTTCCTCCGGCGGTTCGGCCGCCGCAGTGGCAGCGCTATTGGTCCCGGGCGCAACCGGCACAGACACTGGCGGCTCTATCCGTCAACCCGCCGCGCTTTGTGGTGTGACCGGCTTGAAGCCCACTTATGGACGTGTTTCACGTTATGGCATGATTGCCTTCGCCTCCAGTCTGGACCAAGGCGGTCCCTTCGCCCGGTCGGCGGAAGATGCTGCCCTGCTGCTAAACGCCATGTCTGGTTTCGATGAACATGACTCCACCAGCATGGACCTCCCTGTTCCGGATTATACGTCCACTTTAAACGATCCGATTAAAGGCCTCCGTATTGGTCTACCCAAAGAGTATTTCGAAGACTTAACGCCGGCACTGGCCCAAAAGTTGGATGAAGCCCGGCGTGAGTATGAAAAGCTAGGCGTGCAGTTTAAGGAAATCAGCCTGCCCGCGACGCGCCTGTCCATTCCGGCTTACTATGTTATCGCGCCAGCGGAGTGCTCTTCCAATTTGGCCCGCTATGATGGCGTTCGCTATGGCTATCGCTGCAAAGACCCCCTCAATTTAGAAGATCTTTATAAACGCACCCGCAGTGAAGGCTTTGGTAATGAAGTGAAGCGCCGCATTATGATCGGCACCTATGTCTTGTCCGCGGGCTACTATGATGCCTATTATTTAAAGGCCCAGAAAATACGCCGCTTAATCCGCGACGACTTTGTCACGGCCTTCAAGGAAGTTGATTTAATCTTAAGTCCAACGACTCCTTCGCAAGCTTTTAAATTCGGCGAAAAAACCACTGACCCGCTTAGCATGTACCTGTCAGACATTTACACGATTTCCGTCAATTTAGCAGGGCTGCCTGGCCTCTCTATTCCAAGCGGGTTCCTGGACCACTTACCGATCGGGCTACAGTTAATCGGCAATTATTTTGAAGAAGCGCGCTTATTGAACGTGGCGCATGCCTATCAGAAAGTAACCGACTGGCACACCCGCATCCCCACAGACATTTAAACTAATATCCAGAGGAGAAAACGATGGAATGGGAAACAGTAATCGGCCTTGAGATCCATGCCCAATTATTGACGAAAAGCAAAATTTTCTCGGGCGCGCCCACTCAATTTGGCGCTGAACCCAACACACAAGCCTGTGCCATTGACTTAGGTTTACCCGGCGTTCTTCCCGTTTTAAATCAAGATGTGGTGCTGATGGCGCTGAAATTCGGCTTAGGCATTCATGCGGACATTAACCGCAAATCTATTTTTGCCCGTAAAAATTACTTCTATCCTGATCTGCCCAAAGGCTATCAAATCAGTCAATACGAAATTCCCGTGATTGGCAAAGGCTATCTGGATGTCACGCTCGATGATGGCAGTGAAAAGCGCATTCAGATCACGCGCGCCCATCTCGAAGAAGACGCCGGCAAATCCTTGCATGAAGATTTCATGGACTTAAGCGGCATTGACTTGAACCGCGCCGGCACACCGCTTTTGGAAATTGTCTCCGAACCTGACCTGCGTTCGGCCAAAGAAGCCGTTGCTTATTTAAAAACCGTGCATGCTTTAGTGCGCTACTTAGACATCTGCGACGGCAACATGCAGGAAGGCTCCTTCCGTTGCGACGCGAATGTGTCCGTGCGTCCCAAAGGACAAAGCAAACTCGGCACACGCACTGAGTTGAAGAATATCAACTCCTTCCGTTTTGTGGAACGCGCCATCAATTATGAAATTGAAAGACAAATTTCCGTTCTTGAAAATGGCGGCAGCATCACGCAGGAAACACGTCTTTATAATCCCGATAAGAATGAAACCCGCCCCATGCGGAGCAAAGAAGAAGCCAACGACTATCGTTATTTCCCCGATCCGGATTTGCTGCCGCTTGTCATCACAGAGGACATGCTAAATCAAGCACAGGGCTCAATGCCGGAACTGCCCTATCAAAAACGTGAACGCTTTATGACGCAATATGCTCTTAGCGCTTATGATGCCACCATTTTAATCGCCAACCGCGATCTGGCCGATTATTTTGAAACAGTCGTAAAAGAAACGGAAGGGCAAGCTAAACTGGCGGCCAATTGGATTATCAGCGAGCTGCTTGGCGCCTTGAACCGCAGTGATCTTGAAATCACAGAATGCCCCATTCCGGCCTCACAACTGGCAAAACTGGTACGCCGTATTAGCGATAACACTATTTCAGGCAAACTGGCCAAGACTGTTTTTGAAACGTTATGGAATGAGAAACAAGATGTCGACGTCATTATCGAAAAAAAGGGCTTGAAGCAGGTAACCGATAGCTCTGCGATCGAACAGATGATTGACAAGGTGTTGGCCGCCAACCCAGAGAAGGTAAATGAATATCGCTCAGGGAAAGAGAAACTCTTCGGTTATTTTGTCGGTCTTCTCATGAAGGAATCCCAAGGCAAACTCAACCCGCAACAGTTGAATGAAAGTCTGAAAAAGAAATTGCAGGGCTAGTTGAAATGCATGCAAATGCTTTGAGAAGAGGAGTGAGGACCCTCACCTCACCCTTCGTAAAACCCCATAGCAGATGCCAGAAAATAAAATAATAGGCAGGGCGGCGGCGAAAAAGGGCGGAAATTGAAAAATAACGCTGATTTGCCCTAGAAAAGCATTACAAAGATAAAACAGAAAACCCAGGACCACGCCGAAAAGGAGCCGCAGTCCCATCACGGTAGAACGGGGCGCAGCCAAAACAAAAGGCAGCGCGAGAAAAAGCATGACAATGGTCGCGAAGGGCTGCAAGACACGCTGCCAGAAAGCCAATTGAAACTGACTGGCCTGCAAGCCATTTTCAACTAAGTGGCGTGAAAAATGCAGTAAATGCGTCAAAGACATTTCCTCCGGCGCGACCAAACCCACGCTCAATAAATTAGGATTCAAGGTAAAATCCCAGATTTCTTGTGCAGTGGTAGAGGTTTGCGTTCCCGACTGCGGCAAAAAGGTGGTCTTGACCACATCTTGCAGCAACCACTTATCGTCTTTTAAATCCATCACTCTGGCTCGATAGGCCGCGATGAGCTGATGACTGGCGTTGAACTGATAACGCGTCACCCCTTCCAAATGATGATGCGCCATCACGCGATTCACATGGAAAAAATCATTTTTCTCATGCAGCCAAACACCGGAGGCCGTGACCACGGCTTGCCCGCTATTTTGAGCGTTCTGCTTGCGAAGCGCCGCCTTGTGGTCCATGGCAGGCGCTAAGCCTTCGCCAATCAAGACCATGAAGGCAATCAGTAAAGAGGCGCTGTAGAAAATGGCCAGCATAAGACGGCGCAAAGAAAAACCCGAGCAGCGTATGACCATCAATTCTTGATGAGACGTCATCATGCCTAGACCGATGATGCCGCCCAGTAAAATCAACATTGGAGAAAACAAGTAAAGATTGTGCGGCAAACGGAGAGCCACATAAATGACGGCCTGCGCAAAAGTATAGTCGCCCCTGCCAATGTCCTGGAACTCACCGAGCAGCGTCGTAAAAAAGACCAGCCCCAGCATAACCGTCACCACCAAAAAGGTCGAAGACAGGACTTGTTTAATAATGTAACGATTAAAAATAGGAAACATGGTCATGGCCCTTTTTTAATGGCAAAACGCCATCCGAGACGCGTATTCAGCAGCACTAAAGCAACCAGCAAAAATAAACCATGGACCCACCACATGCCGATCGCAGCTGGCAGCGTGCCTAACTCCACCCAATGCCGCGCAACGAAGAGCAGGTTAATATAAATGGTGTAAATTAAAAGCGCGGGGACCGCCATCAGGTAGCGGCCTTGGCGAGGTTTAACCCGGCTAAGCGGAAAAACTAACAAAGCGAGCAAAATCGGCGAAATGGCCAAGGAACAACGCCACTGCAGTTCAGCTGCATATGTGGGTTTGGCGTAATGGCTCCATAAACGTGAAGTCAGCACGCCTTCCTGTAACTCCCGGTCGCTGGTCAAGGTTGTATCGGGAATATGCACGGCATATTTTTTGAATTGAATAATTTTATACTCATTCTGCCCTGGAATACCTTCATAGCGATAACCATTGGCCGCCACCACAAAATGCTCTTTTAAGGCCTTGTCATAAAACGGAGCGCCTTGCATCGCGGAAATAATGACCTCATTTTGCTGCGTGGGCACCGTTTGCGTGAAGCTATCCTTGGCGCTCTTTTTTTCCTCGGCGATAAAAAGGTTTTCGGCTTGTTTGCGATGCTGGGCGATATTTTCCACATAAATGACCCGGCGGCCATCGGCGCTGACATGAAAACGGCCTGGCATTAAAGATTTCAGGATATTTTCTTCCGTCATCCCTTTGGCGATCAGTTTGTCTTTTTGAGAGGCCAGCCAAGGATTTACCCAGAGGGCGAGCGACATCACGATTGCGGCGATCACAAAGATCAGCGGGGCCCCTGCCCAGAGCAAGCGGCCCGAACCGTAACCGGAGGCGTTTAAGACAACAATTTCACTGTCTGTATAAAGCCTGCTATAGACTAAAAACATGCCTAAATATAAGCCAAGCGGCAGGAGCAAAACCAATAAATAGGGTATTTCAAAACCCAGTAGCGGCAGCAAAATATTAGAGGCAATTTTGCCGGAAGCGGCATACCCCAGATAGCGCACAGTTTGCTGGCTTAAAAAAACCAACATCAAGACCAGCGTGACCCCCATTAAGGTGCTGAAAATCTCTTTGTTTAGATAGCGGTTAATAATCATAGATGAGTAATGTTGTGTAAATTTTTGACAAGATTATTTCATGCAAATAATATTACCTTAGCTCGCTCATGATTGGAACATCCTGCCAAGACAGGGCCAGGATCTTTTGGCCTAAAATTGAGTGACATTCAACGAATTTAGGCTAAAATTGAGTTTTACCTGCCTAGTGAATCCTTATTTTTTATAGTCAAAAAATGCTTGAGTTGTTAAAATTAAACCCCTTTAATTTGGTAATAAAAATAAGTACGGAGACACAACCTTCTATGTCACGGGTTGATTTTTACATGGTCCCTCAAGCGGGGCCCAAAGCTCGTTTCCTTTTTGCTTGCCGCTTGCTTGAAAAAGCCTATCAGCAGGCACAGCCAGTGTATGTCCATTTGGAAAACGCTGAAAAAGGCCGTTTTTTTGATCAACTTTTATGGACTTACCGGGATGACAGCTTTCTGCCACACCATCTTAGCGAGGAAAAACCCTCACTCATTTCACCCATCCAATTAGGATATAGCGCAAGACCCAAAACAGAGGCGGCCATTTTACTGAATCTGCATTCTGAAATCCCGGCCTTCCATGCGCTTTTTCAGCGCATTCTTGAAATCCTGCCCCAAGGAAGTGAGAAAGACACCCGGACGGAACAAATTCGTGCTTTCTATGAAGCAAACGGCTATACCATTCAATCTCATCGTATAACAAGGTAAAAAAATGGATAAAGTCTACAATCCCCACGCTATTGAACAAAGCCGCTATGCCACTTGGGAAGATAAGGGCTATTTTTCTCCTTCAGGAAAAGGAAAATCTTATTGCATTATGTTGCCGCCGCCGAATGTAACGGGCAGCCTGCATATGGGACATGGCTTTCAAGGCACGCTTATGGATATCCTTGTTCGCTATCACCGTATGCTGGGCAACAATGTGCTCTGGCAAGGCGGGACTGATCACGCGGGCATTGCCACGCAAATGGTTGTGGAGCGCTTGCTTTCGGCTGAAAAGAAGTCTCGTCATGATCTGGGGCGCGAAGCTTTTGTCGAGCGCACCTGGGAATGGAAAAAAGAATCGGGGGGCCGCATTACCAAACAATTTCGCCGCTTAGGCGCTTCTCTGGATTGGCAGCGTGAACGCTTTACCCTGGATGAGAATCTTTCTAAAGCCGTGCGTGAAGCCTTCATTCGTCTCTATGAAGAGGGGCTGATTTACCGAGGGAAACGTCTGGTCAACTGGGACCCTGTTTTGCTGACCGCTATTTCCGATCTTGAAGTGATTAGCCAAGAAGAAGAGGGAAAGCTCTGGCATATCCGTTATCCGCTGGCTGAGGGCGAGGGACAGATCATTGTCGCGACCACAAGGCCTGAGACCTTGTTCGGCGATACTGCCGTTGCTGTGCATCCAGAAGATGAACGTTACCGGCATTTGATCGGAAAGCGGGTGCACTTGCCTTTAACCGAACGCACGCTTCCTATTATTGGGGACCACTCGGTGGACCCTCTCTTTGGGACCGGCTGCCTTAAAATTACGCCAGCCCACGATTTCAACGACTATGCCATTGGTCTCGAGCACCAACTGGAGCCGATTAATATTTTCACGCCGCAAGCCTATTTGAATGAAAACGTGCCGAAGGCCTATCAAGGCTTGGAACGTTTTGAGGCGCGCAAACGCGCTGTTCGAGACCTTGAAGCGGCCGGGCTGATCGAAAAAATTGAAAAGCATCATTTAAAAGTCCCGCGCGGCGACCGTTCGGGGGCAGTGATTGAACCTTATTTAACGCAACAATGGTATTTAAAAATGGCACCTCTGGCCAAAGATGCCATGACGGCAGTCAATGAAGGCAAAATCCGTTTTATCCCTGAGAATTGGGATAAAACCTATTTTCAATGGATGAATAATATTGAAGATTGGTGCATCAGCCGCCAGCTCTGGTGGGGCCATCGTATTCCCGTTTGGTATGATGAAACCGGTAAGAGTTACGCTGGCCATGATGAAGCCGATGTGCGGGCCTCCCATCAATTGAAACCCCATGTTGTTTTAACACAGGAAGACGACGTTCTGGATACCTGGTTTTCATCCGCCCTGTGGCCCTTTTCAACCTTGGGCTGGCCAGAGCGAAGCAAAGATCTGTCCATCTTCTTTCCCACACAGGTTCTTGTCACTGGCTTTGACATCATCTTCTTTTGGGTTGCGCGTATGATCATGATGAGTTTGAAATTTACCGGCCAAGCTCCTTTCCAAGACATTTACATTACCGGTCTCATTCGTGACTCCGACGGACAAAAAATGTCAAAGTCCAAGGGCAATATTCTAGACCCGATTGATCTTATCGACGGCATCAGTCTGCAAGACCTCATTCAAAAACGCACGTATGGTCTTATGCAACCGGCCATGGCGGAAAAAATAGAAAAATCAACCCGCCAACATTTTCCGGGCGGCATTCCTTCTTATGGCACTGACGCCTTGCGCATGACTTTTGCTTCTTTGGCCTCTTACACACGGGAAATCCGCTTCGACCTGGGCCGTTTGGAGGGCTATCGTAATTTTTGCAATAAACTCTGGAATGCCTCGCGTTTTGTGCTCATGAATGTTGAAGGCAAAGAACTGAAAAAACCTTTTTCTCAGTCTGCTCTCACTTTGGCTGACCGCTGGATTCTCTCGCGTTTGCAGAAAACCATCGCGGAGACCCAAGAACATATACGTTCTTATCGCTTCGATCTTTTGACACAAGCCTTATATGATTTTACTTGGAATGAGTTCTGCGATTGGTACTTGGAATTGGCTAAAGTAAATTTAAACGCAGAGGAAGTTAATGCGGAACAACAAAGTTATACCCGCCATACTTTGGTTTTTGTTCTTGAATCCTTACTGCGCTTGCTTCACCCCATCCAACCTTTTATCACAGAAGAAATTTGGCAGCGAGTCGCCCCGCTTTTGGGTAAAAAAGGCGAAACGATCATGTTAGGGCCTTATCCACAAAAGGACGAAAACAAGCTAGACGCCGAGGCAGATAAGGAATTAGGCTGGATTCAAAATGTGGTCATGTCCATCCGTACCATTCGCAGTCAAATGAATATTCCACCTGCGAAAACCTTGCCCTTGCTGCTAAGCAAAGGAACGGCACTGGATAAAACCAGGGCCCTGGATTATCACCAAATCCTAAGCAGAATGGCAAGGCTAGAAAGCCTCCGCTGGATCACACCCGCTGAAAAGCCACAGCAGTCCGCTTCAGCCTTTGTCGGCAATCTGGAACTTTTTATCCCACTGGAAGGCATCATCGATCTGCAAGAAGAAACCACCAAAGTCCGAAAGGAAATCACCCGCCTGCAAAAAGAAATTGAACGCGCCGAAGGAAAATTAAAAAACCCTCATTTTGTCGACAAAGCGCCCGCAGAAATTGTCGAACAAGAAAAGCAGCGGATCAGCGCGTTTCAAACCACGCTGAGACAACAAGAAGAGCAGCTCGAACGTCTTCAACAGACTGTCAAACAATGATACCGGATTTATGGGTTACACACTTGGTCTAACATCCTCAGAAGCCGATGGACTGGGCGTCCACTCATTACTAAGATAATATTCATAAGAGACTATATTTTCTCTTTTTATGTCGGAGCCAGTTATTTTATCGATGAGCGCATAAAAATAACCTTGTTTACCCTGTAGTGGTTTAGCTAGATATAAATAAAGCTCCCAGTCAATCCCATTAACTTCATGTAGGGCATCCGTATTGAAGAAATGTGCGATTTTTTCACCCTTTTTTAATTGTTCAAGCAAGATCTTAGGAGCATGAGTATCTGCTGCAATTTCATAATACATCCTTAACCCATCTAATGATTTAACAATAAGCCAGCTTGGTTCCCCTTTGGCATCTAATAATAAAAAGCTACCCGTAGTATCAATAAGGTAATATTCAACAACCTGTTTTTCTTTGATGGCTTTATTAAAAACTTTCCTAAAATTTGGATCTTCTAGGCAATTTGATGATTCAACCATTAGCAGTCTTATAAGACCCTCAGTAATATCTTGAAAAAATTCTTGCTGGAGTTCTTTTATGCTCTGGTTAAGCGTTTCTTCAAAGTTTTGATCGCTTTTTAAGATAAATTTATGAATAGCGCCTTCATTAAAAGCCTTTACAGCAAGATGCTGATCTGCCTCTCCTGTTAACATTATTATTTTTATGTATGGATTTTTAATCTGCTTAGCGAAATCAAGCCCGTTCATATTAGGCATTGAGTAATCAACAACGACTACCGAGACTTCATTAAATCGCTTTCCATTATAAATCTCCTTGCAAATGGCTCCTAAATTAACGTGGAGTGAATGCTGATTGGGTGCACATCCCTCCAATTCTAAATTGATAGATAAACATTTGCTTGTTAAATGGTTAAACGTACTTTCTATATTGAGAAATTGGAGGGCCTTTCGAGGATTATCAAAAAGTAAATAAGCAAGCTTTTCATCTAACTTGAAACTCAGATTACTTAAAAATCGCTTGTTATCATCTATAAAAACAGTTGTGGTTGGAAAATAACAAATGGGTACTCTTGAATAATTCATTTATGGTCCCTTAAATTTAGCCGAAATTCAAATTATATTTCATCTTTTAAAAGATTTCACATTAATCGCCTTGCCGTATTTTAGGGAAGGTCATAATAAACTCAGTGTATTCACCCTCTTCAGACTTGCAACTAATGTTACCACCTATTCCAACCATTACCATTCTGCAGAAAGCGAGACCCAAGCCTGTACCATTTCGGGTGTTAGAATAGAATCTCTCAAAAAGCTTAAGCTTGGCTTGCGGCGATATTCCTTTGGCAGTATCTTTGAAGTGTAAACTATTATAGTTATCACTTAACGTAGTAGCCCAAATAAATATCTCGCCTTTTTGTGCCTCATTAATAAAATAGGATGCATTCTTCAATAAATTAAACAAAACATGAATAATCAAAAGCTTCTTCCCTTTGAAAAAAAAATCAGTGTTCATATCACAGTGTATCTTCTTTATTTTTTCACTATCTTCAAAAGGATAACGCCGTAGCGCTTCGTCGATGCAGTCTACGATTGAATGTTCTTCGCCGTCAGTAGCCCCTATATCGCTTTGTTGTATTTTAACTAATAGCATATCAATTATGGTATTAGCATAGTGAGTCTCAGCGCTTATTTCTTCTAGTAAGGTTAACAGCTTTTCATAATGGACAGGGCGAATTGCAGGGACAGGTAAATTTGCTTTTTTAGCTATCTCATAAGTGTCAATAAGCTTTGGCAAATATTTCTTTGCCCCTGCTATACCCCCATCGATTGAGGCTAGAGGCGTGCGCAACTCATGGGCTATGCTGGTGCCCACAGACATCATTCCTTTTAACTTTTCTCTTTGTAGCTTTTCTTTACGGTGAGAAAAAAAGGCAACAATAGCAACAACAAAGAAATACATATAAATAGCCAAGGAAATATTATCGTTAGCACGATTAAGAGAGATGTGTTCACCAATTAAGCTGTACGCGAGTAAAGCAAGACCCGCACCTAAACTTAGAAGTAATGTAAAGCTTAGCCAATCAACTACAAGTACAAGCAATAAAAGCCCCAACACTGTATTCATTAACCAATCTGATGATAGATGGTTTTTTAAAAGCATAAATGAAGCAAAAAAAGGAAGGCAGTAGAGTATGGTTAAATACCAGTACATAGGAAGGAGACTTAATAATCTTTTAGGCCAGAAATTCTTTAAAGCTAATGGTAAGCATAAAAGACTAGCTACTAGGCGTAATCCCAAGCTTTCATAAGCTTGGTGCTTAATATCATGCCACATAAAATAAGAAAGAGGATAGTTAACAACCCCCAAGATTCCAAATGCCACATATTGAGCACCAAATTGCTCGACTCGGCCATCGATGAAGCTAGAGATCTTGGTAAATAATGCTCGTATTTTAATTAAAAGAAATGAAATACTCATACTTAAGCCTATTATTACTGGTGCCGCCAATTTACTTATAGCGTAGTTTTATGATATAAGTTCTATCAATGTAAGCAGAAAAATATTTAATTTTAATATAAATCAAAGAATTAAAGTCTCCCTAAGGGTGGGGGTTAGACTACAAAGAGACCGGAGCTACAGTCAAATGTCGTGTACGGAACGGAATCCATCAGGCCGCAACTAAAGGCCGAGCTAGCAAGCCAAATAGAGCTAAACCCCGGTAATTATAAATGAAAAACAAACGTAAAGTTGAATATATACTATTTTAGACTAAAATCAAGTTTTTGGAGGATTAAAGATGACTTTTACTGGGCTTGAAGCATCCTATTCTAAGATTATTGATGCTAATGATTATATAAGAACAGTCTCCCATGAGCATATCTATATTGCGAGCGCTGATCAGCTTTTGACAAGCATTTTAAAGGATAAAGCCGCTAGTTTTGGTCAAGCGGAAGTCGTGGAGTTAGGCTGTGGCCCAGGCCGCATTCTTCCTCTATTGGCTAGCGTTGAAAACATTAAGCTAACTGGTGTAGATCATGATGAGGATTTTATAGAGCATGCGAAAAGGATTACAAACCATCTCAAACTAGAGCTTAAAATAGCAGATGTAACGACCTATAAGCATCCCTCGCCAGTGGCTATCTTTTGTAGCATGGGTTTCCATCACCATGTCCCTAAAGGTGCTGTGAATAATACATACTTATTGAATGTCTTTAATCAGCTAGTCAGTGGTGGTTACTATATTTTAGCTGACGAATTTATTCCTCACTATAACAACGACAAAGAACGCGAACTCGCTCTTGTAATATGGTATTCACATGTTATTGCTGACGCTCTAAAAAGAGGGTACCCCTATTTAGCAGAAGAAGAAAGTAAGACTTTATTAGATGATATTTATACAGGTCGCACTGAAAATGCTATAAAGACAGGGCGCCAAATACAGCAAGTGATGTCAAAAGTGATGGCTATTAACGCAGCAGCAGAAGCAAAAAAAAGGGATACAGCAATTTCTCTTGCAGAAGAACTTATTCAAGAAATTAATAAAGACTTTACCTCTACTTTAAATAATAACACCTTAGATCTTTCCCGCGGCGATTATAAAGTTTGCGATAAAGTTTTAAGAGCTGAAGTAGAGTCGGTTGGTTTTCTGGTTGAAGCTGTTAAATCTATTGGCCCAATTGATCATATCGGCGCCATGTCAGTTTACACTTTAAAAAAGCCATAGGGATATTGGGTTTACGATTTGTCATGCGGACATTATACTTAGTGATTATGAACAAACAACAAGTTAAATACTTATTTCACCGCGCATTATCAAACAATATATCGAGCAACAAGATGCACCGCAGTAAATTTTTACTGCGCTTCGCGCAGTGCGCCGCTTCACCTCCCGAAAAGCGCAAAGCTGGCATTGAACTCGCTATGGCAGGAGCACTGCGGCGCTTTTTGGTAGTAATTTTCGCAATCATCACTCCTTTTGTCGATGCGCAAGCGTTAGTAAATCCCTTACAACATTATATCCAAAAGCGGGACCCCATTAAAAATTCAATGCATCTAGTCCAGTTAACACAGGACAGCCAGCATCAAGTTAGCCGGTATCAATATGCATTTACTTCACAACACTGGCCTTTGTCCGCTTGGCAGCATACACTCGTGATTTACCGGCCGCAATTCGTCAAGCACGATACAGCGCTGCTATTTATTAATGGCGGGACTCGAAATCCCTTGCCAGGACAGGCAAAGGATAAAAATCCACCCCCTGCTACGCTAGATTTTGCGCGCATTGCCCACGAATCTAATTCAATTGTGATTGATCTTCAGGACATTCCTAATCAGTATCTAGTATTCGCTGACGGCGTGCCCCGCAAAGAAGATAGTATTGTCGCCTACACCTGGCGAAAGTATTTACAAAATCCAGATAAAAACGCCGAAGCCTCGCTATATCTGCCCATGACCAAAGCTGTTGTTAAGTCAATGGATGGAATACAAAACTATGCGCTTTCAAAATGGAAAATCAAGATCAAGCATTTCGTCCTCTCAGGCGTCTCAAAACGCGGTTGGACCACCTGGCTTAGCGCACTGTCTGACCGGCGTGTCAGTGCTATTGCGCCGGTTGTCATTGACATTCTCAATACCAAGGAAAATATTCTGCTTACTTATGAAAGATACGGCTGCCAATTTCCACCTGCCTACCACGATTACCTTCAAGAAGGGGTTATTGGACAGCGTGAAACCCCGGAATTTAATCGGTTGATGCAATTTACCGACCCTTTAGAATTTTTAAAAGGGCCGGAACGTGCGAAATACAGCGCGCGTCTTTCTATCCCCAAATATATTATCACCGCCAGTGGAGATGATTTTTTTCTTCCCGATGGGTCTTCGCTCTATCTTGATAAACTCCCCGGCGAAACACGACTGAATGTTGTTCCAAATCAATCCCATTATATCGACATGCAAATCGTCGGCGACACGCTTTTGTCCTGGTACCAACAAATACTTTCTGGACAGCCGCGACCTCAAATTGCCTGGCGCAATCAACTTAATTCCCGGCAGGTCATCACAAAGACCAAACCCCAGGCAATCCGATTATGGCGAGCATTTTCCAATAATTGTGATTTCCGTAAAAATGCAGGGATACAGTATCAATCTGAAACTCTTGTCGGTCAGTGTACAAAAAAACTATGCGTCTATCCCCTTCTGGACCAGGCGAAAGCTGACAAAGGCTGCATCGCCACTTTCGTTGAAGCGGAATACGTTAATAACGAAATGAAAACAACCATGCACGTTACTACGCCCGTCATTGTCGATGAAGCTCAAACCAGAGTATCTGCCTGCAGCACAACCCCTTTTTCCGCGAAAAAACTGGCCGCCCATTAGCACTTAGACACAGGGAAGGCAGGACCGGGTAAACTGTCATTCCCGCATGCTTTTAGTAGGGACCTCCCTACATAACATCTGAGTCTTATACTTGCTCTAGGAAACCGGACTTTTTAACAGTCAAGTCCAGGTCTTTCAGACAGCTCAATAAGTCTTTCATTTTTCCCAGAGGCCACATGGTCGCAGCATCAGACAAGGCCCGCTCTGGCTCTGGATGCGTTTCCATAAAAACACCGGCGACACCCGCCGCGATGGCCGCACGCGCCAAGACAGGAACAAAATGGCGATCGCCGCCCGTTTGCCCAGGCAAGCCGCCAGGCTGTTGCACAGAATGGGTTGCGTCGAAGACGACTGGGCAGCCGGTCTCGCGCATAATTGACAAGGCGCGCATATCGGAAATTAAGTTGTTATAGCCGAATGAAGCACCACGTTCGCAAACTAAAATTTGATCGTTGCCCACAGCGCGGGCTTTGTCGACGACGTGCTTCATTTCCCACGGGGACAGGAACTGCCCTTTTTTGATGTTCACTGGTAAACCTTGTTGCGCGACCCGTTGAATAAAATTCGTTTGGCGGCATAAAAAGGCCGGTGTTTGTAGAAAGTCAACGACCTGCGCCACTTCTTCTAGCGGCGTATCCTCATGCACATCGGTTAAAACAGGGACCTGAATTTTTTCTTTGACTAATTGCAAAATTCGCAGGCCCTCCTCCACCCCAAAACCGCGAAAACTTTTTCCGGAAGTGCGGTTGGCTTTATCAAAAGAGGATTTATATACAAAAGGAATTCCTAAGCTTTTTGTCATTTCCTTTAACTCGCCCGCAGTATCAAGCGCCAATTGTTCGCTTTCGATGACACAAGGCCCTGCAATTAAAAAGAAAGGCTGGTCTAGGCCGATTTTAAGGCGATGCTTTGGCAGAGTTAACATGGGTCTTCTCCTGATAGGACGTGGTGGCTTGAATAAAAGCCTTAAATAAAGGATGTCCGTCGCGAGGCGTTGAAGTGAACTCAGGATGAAATTGACAGCCAACAAACCAAGGATGATCGGACAATTCAATCATCTCAACTAAATTATCATGCGCAGACAAAGCGGAAATCTTGAGTTCACCCGATTCAAGGGGCCCCAACAAGTAGTTATTGACTTCATAGCGATGGCGATGGCGCTCAATAACCACGTCCTTCTCATAAATGCGGTGCGCCAAAGAATTTGGATTGATACGGCAAGGCTGGCCGCCTAAACGCATCGTGCCGCCCTTGTCAGATTTTTCGCTTTGTTTTTCTTTTTTGCCGCCGGAGCTCGTCCATTCGGATACCATGGCTATAATAGGATAAGGTGTCGCCGAATCAAATTCGGTGCTGTTCGCATTGGCCATACCCGCACAATGACGAGCATATTCAATAACAGCAATCTGCATGCCGAGACAAATCCCCAGATAAGGGATTTTGTGTTCACGGGCATATTGGGCAGTCAGAATTTTCCCCTCGATCCCGCGTTTGCCAAAACCACCGGGAATAATAATGCCTGCAAGGCCCTTCAAAAGGTCCGTGCCTTGCCGTTCAACTTCCTCGGCATCGATGTACTGAATGCGAATGCGCGTGCGTGTTTGGATGCCCGCGTGGACCAGCGCCTCGGACAAGGATTTATAAGAATCAGTTAGCCCCACATATTTACCGACCATACCAATCGTGACTTCGGCCTCCGGATGACGATAAGCCTCTACTACTTTGGCCCACTCCTCTAAGTCTGCACGACGCGCCGTGATATCCAGTAGGTCCACCACAATATCATCCAGCCCTTGCTGATGCAGTTCAATCGGAATTTCGTAAATAAAATCGACGTCCTGCAAAGGAATGACCGCCCGCTCTTCCACATTGGTAAAAAGCGCGATTTTTGAACGCGCGCCCTCCGGTAAAGGACGATCACAACGGCACAGTAAAATATCGGGCTGAATACCAATGGAACGTAACTCTTTCACGGAATGTTGCGTCGGCTTGGTCTTGATTTCACCCGCAGTCGAAATATAAGGAATTAAGGTCAGATGAATAAAAACAGCATTATGCCGTCCGAATTCAATGCGCATTTGACGGATGGCCTCTAGAAAAGGCAGTGACTCAATGTCGCCAACCGTGCCGCCAATTTCCACCAGGGCCACATCAGCCCCATCTGCTGCGGCCACGATACAACGCTTAATTTCATCCGTAATATGCGGAATGACTTGAACAGTGCCGCCCAAATAATCGCCGCGGCGTTCCTTTTGAATCACGTTGGCATAAACACGGCCACTGGTAAAATTATTGGATTTAGTCGTTTTAATA
>CAYVBZ010000052.1:0-16912 GCA_964449835.1 uncultured Coxiellaceae bacterium
TAAAAAACTGCCAATTATCATTTGTATAATCCCGTTTACTTGACTAAATAGATGTAAACAGTTTTACACATTTTGTTTACATTTGGAAGTAGATGTAACCAAAAAATGATGCGCGCTAATATGACGATACAAAATGGTATTTTAGCAACTAACTGAATAAATGAGTTTATTTTATGATATGTCGAAAAAAACTTAAAAAAATCGACACGTCGTAGGGAAAAAAAGTGACATAGATGATTTAAATCACTTGGCAGCGTTGCCCTACGTTGACTATTTGAGCGTAGATAAAGAAACTTATGAATTTACAAGGCAAGCATTAAAATTTTCAAAAAGGCATTTTCCTACTGATTGGGGAAAAAAGTTAATTACGTCACCTAATGAAATAGTAATATGCTAATCATGTATTATAAAATATGGACGAACACTTTCTCGCTCTTAATTTTTGCAAGGTATAAAAATGAACCTTAAAAACACTACCCGCTATTGCATTCCCACTGATGAAGACTTTGAGCCAGACTCCAACAACGAGGTGCTCAAAAACTATCTCGACATTAAATCAGCAGAAAAAATGGGCTCATTAGAAGAGCAAGAGCTTGAACGAACCGAATTGGAGCTCTTAAAGATATTCGACGAGAACCACCAGTTCACCGCCGAGGATATTTGCAACATTCATGAGCTATGGCTAGGCGACGTCTATCCAAGCGCAGGCAAATATCGCACGGTAACCATGTCCAAGGATGGCTTTCCCTTTGCTGCTCCTTTGCGCATTGAGTCATCCATGAAAGAGCTTGAGAAAAAATACTTAGCCATACATACGCCCTGCCATTATTCTGACCCCAACGAACTAGCCCTAGCTTTGGGCACCGTGCACATTGAACTAATATTGATTCATCCCTTCCGCGAAGGCAACGGAAGAACCGCTCGCCTTTTAGCAGATTTAATGGCGATGCAAGCCAATAGGCCATCCCTTAATTTCAGCGCCATTGATAAAACTGAGAATGAAAAAGGGTTTCAAGAATATATATTGGCTATTCATGCAGGGGTCAGCGGAAATTATGAGCTTATGCAGGGAATTTTTAGCAAGCTGCTAGAACAATCGACTACTTAGCAGTTTTATAAATCTTCTTGTCTTTTCTTCGAGGGATTTCAAAGCGAATGACATTGGAAGGCGCTTTAATGCCTTCTACACCACAGGATGTCCTCACCGAGCGAGAGATTAGTTTCTTTCTCGTAGCTGCGTCTTTCATGTAAGGATTAGTTTCAATAAGAGGTTTAGTTTTCATTCTTCTATTTTAACAGAACGAGGGATATTTTTCCTTAACCCTGAAACAAAAAACCCTAGGATATACCTAGGGTGTCTCTTGCGCCCTTCTAAGTTAATAGCAGAAGCAGCAAGCGTTTACTGTTCATTGCAGTTGTGATTTATTGTCATTTATTTTTTCTGAGTGCCCCGCTAGTGCCCCACAGAGCGTTTTTAGGGGTATTTTCGGCTCTTCTAAACTCGTTATTTTAACCTTACTTATCAATAACATGGGCCATGGTGGGATCGAACCAACGACCCGCTGATTAAGAGTCCGATCCCTAAATATATCAGCATGCATCTCAATGTGCCTGGATGAGTAAATTTCATCTTTTTACAACAACTTATAAGGCATCCGTCTTTTATTGTTGTTCACTCTCATGCCTTACTATACACTACGTTTTCACTTCATTTGCACTTCATTTTATAAGGAATAACATGAAAGCAACCATCAATAGCTCTTTGTTATCTCAGCTAAAACCAGGCAACAAACCTTACGACGTCCGCGACGATAAATTAACAGGTTTTATGATTCGGGTAAACATTAGTGGCAAGCTATTGTACATGTGCGAATACGACCGAGGTAAGCGGATCCAGATCAGCCGGGTTGGTGTTATAACTCCCACCCAGGCCAGAGACAAGGCGCTGGCCATTTTAAGTGAGGCCGCCCAGGGCATTGACCCACGCGATCCGGGAAAACGAAAAAAGAGCATTACTCTGCAAGAGTTTCTCGACTCTCATTATACCCCTTGGGTAAGGGAACACCGCAAGGTTGGGAATAAGACACTGGCTCATATTAAACGCTGCTTCCTCAAACCCTTTGGCGAAAAGCCTCTCATTGAGCTCATCCCCGCCCTATTCGATCAATGGCGCACTCAGCGGCTGAAAGACGGGCGCACAACGGAAACAGTGAATCGAGATATTGCCACTCTCAAAGCAGCGATATCTAAAGCGGTTTTATGGGGGCTTATTGAATCACATCCCTTGGAGCGGCTTAAACTCTTAAAGTCGGACAGGTCCATTAAAGTACGCTTTTTATCTGCAGATGAAGAGCTGCGCCTGCGAGAAGCCGCCGTTGCGCGTGAAACGAAAATCAGAGCAGAGCGCGAAAAAGCTAACAAATGGCGACAGGAACGGGGGTACGACCTATTCCCTAAGATTAAACAGCAGCAATTTGCTGATTACTTGCGCCCAATGACTCTACTCTCCATAAATACAGGGCTCCGCCAGGGCGAGCTATTCAGCCTTAAATGGGAAAATGTGAGTTTAGAGAGGGCCATGCTAACAATAGAAGGCACCTATGCCAAAAGTGGTAAAACACGGCATATGCCCCTCAACTCGGAAGCGATTCAGGTGTTGAAAACCTGGCATGAACAAGCAAGTGATTCGGAGCTTGTGTTTCCTAACAAGCATGGGAAAAAATTTGACACTATAAAGAAGTCCTGGGCGGGATTACTCAAGACAGCGAAAATTAAAAATTTCAGATGGCATGACTTGCGTCATCATTTTGCCTCTAGGCTGGTTATGGCCGGCGTTGATTTGAATACTGTGCGGGAGTTGCTGGGGCACTCCGATATGGTGATGACCCTGCGGTATGCGCACCTAGCACCGGAGCATAAAGCCAATGCTGTTGAGAAATTAGTAACGCAGAGTCTGAGCTAGAAAAGCTACTATTGCAATTTTGTAGCCTGTAGACTACAATATCTATATAAGGGTATCTCATGAAGAAAGAATTAAGATTTTATCGCACAGAAACCGGGAAGGAGCCATTTACTGACTGGCTTGAATCTCTTAAAGATGGGCTTGGGAGAGCACACATTACTAACCGCCTCAATCGAGTGACCTTGGGGAATTATGGTGATTACAGATCAGTTGGGGATGGGGTCAATGAATTAAAGATTCACTTTGGCCCAGGCTATAGAGTGTATTTTTCAGAGCAAGAAAATACTATTTTGCTACTGCTCCTAGGTGGAAGCAAACGAACACAAGCTAAAGACATTAAAAAAGCAAAACAATACTGGAATGAATTCCGGGAGCGATTATATGACTAAACACAAAATTTTACGCAATACAGGTAATTATGAAGAATGGCTAATTCATTCTTTAAAAAATAAAAAAGAAGCAGCCACCTACTTACAGGTTGCATTGGAAGAATACCAAAAGGACGGCGATCTTGAGGCTTTTCTATTAGCCTTGCGTCATGTTACGGAAGCGCAGGGTGGGATAGGGAAATTATCGAAAAAAACACATTTAAATCGAGAGAGCCTATATAAAACCCTTTCCAGCAAGGGGAATCCAAAACTGCAAACTATTGGTCTTCTTCTTAAGGGATTAGGATTCGAATTTTATATAAAGGCAGCTTAAGAAAATTGTCAACTAGAAGAGTGAGTCAAAGATAGAAATCAAAATTATTACTTATAAATTCCAGTAAGTAAGTGTGTGTGTTTGCGGTAACGCCGTGTAATACACAAATTTACCGCAATTTTTCAAATGTTCATGGTCTAGTGATCCCTATCTATAAGACCTTCCCTGTGAAGGTGATTTTCTTTTATCAATGCATTCTTGCTTTTCTTTATCAAAATCAATTTGTTGCCAGGGTAAATTATCAATTTTATATCCTTTAGATTTGACTTGTTCCCAGAACAAACAAAAGTCGGTATACGTTATACCAATAATTACACTGCCATTTGCCATTAAACAAAAATCAGTAACCGCTTTAGTATGATCATCTAATAGACTTTTATCCCACTTATTAGCTATATTTGTTTTCATCCAACGGTCAAATTCATTTATTAAATATCGAAGATGTTCTGAAATAAAAGCCTCTGGAAGATATTCTGAAATCAAGGTAGATAGAGCTAGTGGTAATTGAGTCAACTTATTTATACTGTCTCTAGTTTTTTTGAAAAATGAAGAATTTTGAAGTGCTTTATTAAATTTCACATTGCTATCGTTGGGGTTCAATACAGGTATATTCGAAGCAATAGAAGAATCTACTTTATCCTCATGCGCTAAATTTTTTTCTTCTCTTGAGTCAAGTAAATTATTAGGAATATCAATTTGATATTGTTCTAATAAAGCTAACAATATTTGATTAAAATAAGGAATAATATCTGGTAATTTTTTTAATTCGCCCCTAGAAATTGCTTCTTTAATTTCATTTCTTTCATTTTCAAAAGCACGAAAGAGTTCAATTTTTTTAGACTCAGGAAAGCCCTTAATATTTTTTGAAGTAATCTTAAAATCATCTTTGATTATTTTTTCGAGATATTCTTCTATGTTTCGTTTAATTTGCAAGAGATCAAATGACTGAATTTTCTCTTTTGCCTTCGGTGAAATTTGCAAAGAAGTGATGGGAGTTTTTTTATTGATTTCTAGCAGCTTTTGCAACAACTTACTCATAACAATCATGCCCTCATTTTGTCTAATATAAATATAATAAAGTGCATATTTTACACTATGATGCTTATAAATATCAAATCAGTAAGACAAGGTATGCCTTACCCAGATAGACCTTATCTCCATTAACGATATCAGCACTGGCAAACCATCGCCGGAAGGCTATCTTTTGGCTGCCAGTCGTTTATCGATATCGCCGCAATACTGTCTAGCCATTGAAGATACACCAGTCGGAATAACTGCTGCAAAAAATGCAGGAATGACCGTGATAGGCATCACCACATCTTATGAAAGAGGAACCCTTAAGCAAGCTGATTTTGTTTCAGATAATTACGATGATATTAGCAACTGGATGACAACATGCGCGGCAGATTAAAATACACGGATGTACTCTAACTCCAATGTAAAAGCTTATAGCTCACATTCTTCTTTTTGGACGTAACTTGAATTTCTTTAGCATGAAGCAACACCCTAGCATGATGATGCGCCCATACAGCATGGAATAATGTGCCAGTAATATGGACGTAGCTACCATTTTCTAATTTTTTCCAATCGCTATCATTTCGCGGAACAAGCTGAATGATGGTTACATTACTCTCAGACTCATCATTTCCTATTTGAATTTTTGGAACAAGCTTCACGTCTATTGGCTCATCTAATACCAAATAAGCTCCTGTCTCTGCTTCATCGCCATCCTTAATACTTGAATAATTAGGCGAGCCAGGAAATGTTACGAGAGCAATGGTGCCGGATAATTTAGAAAGGTTGGGTTCAAAATAAAAGCTTTGCTTCTTTGCTAAAGAAATCGACGATACAAAAAACAAAGACAATATAAGCAATCTAATAAACCACATCAATTTTTTCCTTATCACCTTGCATTGGTTGGGACATATTCTTTTGGCGAGGCTTTTCATTGTGATCTTTAATCACAAGCTTATCTAAACTGTCATTAATAGAACTTCCGAATCTAGCTCGAAGGTATTCATGTCCTTCTGGAGAGTGGCAAACAATCAAATCCAATTCTCCTTGTTTAGTTAATTTTATACATTCTTCCTTAGAAGCCCAACCTTTGGTTTTCACATTTAAATCGTAAATGCCTTTTTTATTTTTATGAACCTGGATCACTGGAAAAACTTCAATAATAATACCTTCTTTATTGCCTTCCATTTTTTCGATAGCATGCCAGAGCTTATCAAATTCATCAGGCGTAAAATCTTTAACTTTTTTATCATCATTAACGCCTGTCGCATCATGAAGAATCTTTCTATACTTTTAATATTATTCCCGTCTTTCTCTGGGGCATAATCTTTAACCATATCGTCAATTGACGACTCCCCATAGGTACTCAGCAAACAATCTAGTAATGCGGCATGACCACTCTCATAATCGGGAAATATCGCAAAACATTGAGTCTTGCTTACTTTAGCGCGGCCTATTTGATTATGTCTTGCACTTATTGTAGCTGGGTAGAGATTCCCTGGATTATGATTTCTCCAAGCCCAGGTACCTCCAGAAAATCTGAAATATCTCCCATCCTCATCGGTATAAATGATTGTGTGATGTAATGCTAATTCAGCTTTTATATACCTAGACATCCCTTGCCTCCTTAAGATTGATACATCTTAACCTAGACTCATGGCCTAACCAAGGCTAATACCTGCTCATTCAACCTTCGACACTGTTTCGACACAGATAAATTTTTGGAGGGATTTTTGCATCAGCGAAAACGTAATTTTATCTTTATTATTCAAACACATGGGCCGTGTTGGGATCGAACCAACGACCCGCTGATTAAGAGTTATAAAATAATCTGTTTTAATGATTTCTACATTCTTTGAAATAGTCTTACAATCCTTTACTTTCAGCATATTAACTCCTAGAATCCGTCATAAATTGTTTGAAGATGTTTGATATGCCTCTTCTACATTGCTTCTACATGAGAATAAAGGTCAATTATGAGCCAGCCCAAGACAATCGTGCATTTGAAGAAATCCTTTGTTGATAAAGTGGAGCCGATCTCTGGCAAGGATCAGGTTTTTTATCGGGACACCGCCCTCAAGGGGTTTGCTTTGCGGGTCACGGCCAGTGGCAGCAAGAGCTTCGTTGTTGAGAAGGTCATCAATAATAAAGTGAAGCGCATCACGCTGGGCAAGTATAGTGACGCCCTGCCAGTCGAGAAAGCCCGTAAAATGGCCCAGGTGCTGATTGGACACATCGTGGATGGAATCGATCCTATCGCCGAGAAGCGGGCCACCAAGATGCGCGGAGCCTCTTTAAATGAGATTATGAGCGACTACTTGCAGGCCCGCAAAGCACTCAAACCCAAGACGCTGTACGATTACAAACGGATTCTAAACATTGCATTTGAAAGCTGGAAGAGCAAACCAATACTCTCGATCACCAAGGACATGGTCGCCAAGCACCACCAGCGGCTAGGCATTGAAAACGGTGAAGCTTATGCCAATCTGGCAATGCGGGTCTTACGTGCCTTATTTAATTTTGCGATGGGTCAATATGAAGACTCGCAAGGCCGGTCATTGATCACCGAGAACCCCGTGAAGCGTTTATCCCAAACCCGCGCCTGGTATCGCGTAGAACGGCGTAAAACCTTCATTAAGGCCCACGAACTGGCTCCCTGGTATCAAGGCATTCAAGCCCTGGATAACGTGATCTTGCGCGATTATTTGCTTCTAATCATCTTCACCGGCTTACGGCGACAAGAAGCCGCTAAGTTGCAATTCAGTCAGGTTGACTTCAAAGCCAGAACACTTACAATCACTGACACGAAGAATCATGAAGCCCATACCCTCCCCCTCTCAGATTACCTCCACAGCCTGCTGCTCAAACTTCATAAACACGCGACCAGCCCATTTGTATTCCCTGGCCCAGGAGCAGGAGGTCACATCATTGAACCCCGCAAACAGATAGCCAAGGTAGTCAAAGAGACCGGCTCTCACTTTACTGTGCATGACTTACGTCGCACCTTCATCACCATTGCGGAAAGCTTGGACATCCCCGCCTATGCCTTGAAGCGCCTCTTAAATCATAAAATGAGTGGGGACGTGACCGCTGGCTACATCATCGCCGACGTTGAGCGCCTCAGAAAGCCGATGCAATTGATTACTGACTATCTCGCCAAGTGCATGGGCATAAAAAAATCAGCCGATATAGTCGACATTACCCAAAAAAAGGCCGATTTTGCACTGGAAATATAACTAAATATAACCTATAATAACCTTATACAAGAAGTTCAAAGATGACATACACCGTTCTGATTAGAAAGGCGGCCAAGAAGACGCTGCAAAGCCTTTCTCGGCCAGACCGCAATAGGATTACTGAAAAGATTATCTTATTAGGCAAAGACCCTGACGACCCTTTATTGGACGTTAAACCCCTAAAGGGCCAGCCCTACTACCGCCTGCGTGTCGGGGATTGGCGGATCATCTTTGATAAGGATGATGAGGTCAAGATCATCGCAATTGAAAAGGTTAAACCACGCGGAGGTGCTTACAAATGAGCCTACAAGTTATTAAATCAGTCGATGGCAAGGACGAGTACGTTTTGCTGCCCATCACTGTCTATCACGCCCTGCATGATCAAATTAATGAACGACTGAAGAATCTCGAGAAATACTCTGATGATTATGTTCCCTTCGACTCCGAGGATTATGTCGACAACCCAATCGCCTTGGCTCGCATTAAGGCTGGCGTCACTCAAGCCGTTCTGGCCAAGCGCATGAAAGTCTCGCAGGCTTATATCAGCAAGATCGAGGCACAAGAGACTGTTACCGCGAAATTATTAAACAAGGTGAGGAGCGCGCTTACCAATAAATAACGCGAGCATAATATTCAATCAACGTGGTCGCATTTAAAAGTTTCGGCGGTCGCGCTTGACAGATGAAGCGCTATCAATTTTCTTAGCAAGAGCGATCATTTTATCAATGATGGTTTTGTCGAGCTTCTTATTGGCACAATCCAATATGTGCATTTCCCCTTTTTTGTCCCAGGTTATCGTATAAATAAATCCATCTTTGACATTGCCTTCAATAATCTTGCTTGATGGATGATTATTCACTAAATATTCCGTAGTTTCTTTATTTAATTCGGCCACCATATTAGATCGATGTAGGTCGAAATATGAATAACTGCATTTTCCTGACTCATTATTAAAAAATACTTTGATCCCAGTCCATCCTTTATCTTTTATATAACCACCTACAGGTGCGAAGGCAATTACATTTTCAGACTTAAGCCACTTGGTATAATCAAATGAAAATGCAAGTGGCACTTCTGAAAGATTATTTTTAAAATCCGTATCCAGCTCAGGAACAGAATTATAGTTTTTATCTATTCCGCCGCGCCCACTGTGCTTGTTGTATCTTTTTACGTTTTTCTCACGATCAATACTTAACAATTGATGAATATATTTTGACTGATTATTTGTTTCGTGATACCCCTTTACTTTCTGTTCTTGAATTATATTCAACACATCTTTTTTCATATCTTCCGTAAGATTCATTGCCGATAAAGGCATTATTTTGACGCCATCCTTGATTATTACGTCCTTATTTTCTGCGAACGCAATCAAAGGAAACACACATAATAATGTTGCTATCATTTTTTTCATAATTTACCTGCTAATTTTTAATGATCCCACCAACCATCATAGATACTGCAATCTGTTACGATTTCTTCGCCTATTGGACGGATTTGCCCTTGAGGATTTTTTATCCAATGGTACCCATGAACCACCCACCCACCACGACCTTCGCCCCAATGAACCGCGGCACTACGCCATGTATATTGCCATCCTGTACCAATAGAATGGACTAATGCGCCGGTCGACGCATTAATATGGTCGCTTGTTGTAAACAACCAGTAACTATAACCAAGGTGCCAGCTTATCGATTCATTATTAGCGCAATTTGCTCGGCTATGAACAGTCAAGGCAGCAATACCGCCATAAGAGGATTCAAACAAAAATAAAAAACAAAACACTAATACAATTTTTTTCATGTAACTTTTCTTATTAGGATAATTTTGATGAGTATAGTAGCCCTCTCTTGTAAATTGTAAAGAGAAAATATCTGTATAAAAATTTTTCACCTGTATGATTCTCAAATAGCTTAAATTTTTGGGCATAACCCACCTAGAAGCGAAACCCCGACCTCGCTGCAAACACTTTTTTAAATTGTGATACACTTGTATTGTTTTAGGCGAAAGCCGAATGAATATGAACCAGCCCTAGCAATAGGTAACCTGTCCATCATATTCAATTCCCAACCTTTCCCTATTACCGCGACATTATTAGCCCCTCACCTGAGGATATTGAAGGAACAACGCCAGCCCCTAACCGGCCAACCTGGTGCCTTTGAGACCCCTCCAACCTGGGCAACCTAATAGATGATCAAGTGCGCTTCGCTTTGCGTGAAGCACGTATTGATTTATTTATTAGGGAAACGCCCACATGACAAAGAAGTCATTCTCACGATCAGAATTGTTAGAAGAGTTTGATGCAGCACCACCTTCAACACTTTTTTCGCAAAAGACACTCTGCGCGATACTTGATTGCTCACCAGCCTTGGTCGAACGCAACCGCTGGGCAGGCGCTGGCTGCCCATTCACAAAGATTGGCCATATGGTGCGCTATCGAAAAAGTGACATCCTGGCTTATCTAGGCCAGCAAAAGACACGCCACTCGACCGTTGAGGCCAACGCTGAAGCCAAGGTGGCGGGAGGTGATCATGTTTCCTAAAAACAAAAACCCCAAGATCGTTACAGCGGCCTTGGGGTTCACTAAGCAGTCAAGATATCCACATTATAATAAAAATAATATTTTGGATAAAGCACATGGGCGTTGGAAAGAAATTTTAGAGTCCCTCGGCATCCACCCTTCATTTCTAAAAAATAAACACGGGCCTTGCCCTATGTGTGAGGGTAAGGATAGGTTCCGTTTTGATGACAAGAGCCGTGGTGCATTTATCTGCAATAAATGCGGCTCTGGAGACGGCATAACATTACTTCGTCTCATTCATGGATGGAACTTTCAATACACATTATCCATGATTTCAAAGATTATAGGAATTAATCCAAGTCAATCAGGATATTTCAAATATAATCATTACAGAAAAACCAATACCGACAAAAAATATTTATTATTTGATCTTGAAAAAAATCGTCAAAGATTAAATTCCACTTGGCTATCAGCAAAAAGAGTCGGCGAGCACGACCCCGTTGATACCTATTTAAAGGCCCGTGGAATCGTTTTATTGCATTTCCCGATCGACCTAGGGTATCACCCTTCACTTCCCTACTTCAACGAAGCTGGTGAGTATGTTGGAAGCTTTCCGGCAATGCTAGCTCTCATAAAAAATCAACATGAACAAAACGTCGACTTACATAGAACATACCTGAATCATAATGGTGGCAAGGCCGACGTGGATGAACCTAAAAAATTAATGACACCTCTAAAACCTGATGCGCTTCATGGTTCAGCGATCAAATTATTTGAAATAGTTGGAAATAGCTTAGCACTTGCAGAAGGCATCGAAACAGCCCTAGCGTTTTACGTTTCAACAAATATTCCTGTATGGGCCACAATCAATGTGCATGGCTTAGAAACCGTCATCATTCCACAGACCATTGAAAATATTTTTATATTAATCGATAACGATCTATCAGGGGCGGGCCAAAGAGCAGGGCTCAAATTAGCTAGACGCCTGACTCTTGAAGGCAAAAAGGTCAGGCGCATTATGCCTCCAACACCAGGCACAGACTTTAATGACCTGCTATTAGAGGATGCCTGCCAATGAACAAGAAAACCATTAACGATACGTTCGAACAAGCGGCAGAAGACACAGATGATAGCCTATACGGCGAGCCTGTCCCATTACAACGTAGCCTAGCACCACCTGAGCCATTCCCAATCGATGCCCTAGGTGACACCTTGGCACCATGCGTTCGAGCCATTATGAACGCCATTCAAGCACCTGATGGTATATGCGGGCAAAGCATACTCGCAGCAGCGGCGCTGGCGGTTCAAGGTTATGCCAATGCTGTCATTGATGGTCGTGAAATTCCATTGTCGGAATTTTTCATCACTATCGGCACATCCGGTGAACGCAAAACTGCCGTTGATAATGTCGCATTGCACATTATCCGAGCCCACCAAAACAAACTTCGGCTAGCTCACGAAAAAATTTTTCTTCGCTGGCAAACAAACATGGAAGCCTATGAAGCAGAAAAAAGGCACCAACTTAAAAAAGCCAAAAGCTATGAAGAACGAAAAAATGCCAGTGCAGCTATTGGTGAACCACCTCTAAGGCCCGTTGACCCAATCATCTTAATGGATGAACCAACTTATGAAGGCTTAATCAAACTCCTTACAACAGGACAACCTTCTGTAGGTTTATTTAGTGATGAAGGTGGTCGGTTCATTGGCGGTCATGGAATGAATAATGACAATATATTGAAGACGGCAGCAGGCATGAGCGGGCTTTGGGATGGCAAACCCACTACCCGCATCAGAGTAGGCGACACAAATGTACTGCTTTACGGCAAGCGGGTGTCATTTCATCTGATGGTACAGCCTAATGTGGCTCAAATGATGTTATCTAACCCTATTTTGACTGGTCAGGGACTAACATCAAGATGCCTCATCAGCTATCCCCTTTCAACCGCAGGAGGTCGGCTCTATAAAGAGATCGACATAAGTGTCACAGATGAGTTCAAAAAATATTTAGATGCCATGAATAAGATCGTACTTACACCCCTACCGTTAGCTGAAGGCAAACAAAATGAGCTTTGTCCTAGAAAAATTCCATTATCCAGTGGGGCCAAGAGTGCTTTCATTGAATTTCATGATGAAGTTGAATGTGAGCTTGGCGACAGCGGTCGATTCAGCACAATACGCGGATTTGCAAATAAAGCGCCAGAGCACGCCCTCCGACTAGCCGGCATTCTCTCTCTTTTTAATGACATCAATGTGGTTGAGATTAGCACCTACAACATGGAATCCGGCATCATATTGGCAAAATATTACTTAAACGAAGCACTTAGGTTATTCAATGCAAGCATGTCCGACCCTGAACTGACTCAGGCCGAAATGGTATTGTCATGGCTGCATAGCCAGAATAAGAAAGAAGTTTCATTGATTGAAATATACCAGTATGGCCCCAACTCAATTCGAGACCCCAAAGCCGCAAGGAAAACCATGTTCATTTTACAGGAGCACGGCTGGGTCATTCCTTTAGAGAAAGGTGCAATGTTTGACGGCTCCCTCCGAAAAGAGGCATGGAAAGTACGATAATGATTAGCAACTTTAGCAGGATTAGCAACGGCAGATAAAAAAATTATAAAGTGTTCTTTTATTTATTATGATTCACTTTTAAATCCTTTTAATGTTAAAAAGCTAGTATTAATACTGCCGCCGCTAATTCTGCTAAACCTGCTAATATTTATTTGCGCAAGCAAAAAACTGTTCGTTTATAATATTATTGATCAGATCAAGGAGAGATCAATGGCATTTCTACCAGGACAATCGGGAAATCCTAAAGGCCGGCCACGCGGCATCGTGGATTGTCGCGTTCAAATGCGCGCTCTGCTTCACCTTCACGCGAATGATTTAGTTGAAAAGCTAATCGAGATGGCTAAGGCTGGCGACCCTACAGCCCTAAGACTATGCATTGAGCGCCTAATCCCACGCCTTAAGCCGGACGAATCTATCACCTTCGAATTGCCAGCCGGTCGATTAGATTCGCCCGCCAATACGCTTAAAATTGCCCAGGACATTACCCAAGCTGTATCCTCTGGCCAATTATCCATTGAAGAAGCCAAAAGCTTAACTGCATTCCTTGACGACCAACGCGACACCATTAAAGAAGCCGAATGGGAATGTGAATAAACTTGAGTGCGATACATCATTTAAATTGATCGGCTTGCCATGGGCCTGAATCTTTAGTTTTAACTTGATGGATATACCTTGCGTGAGTACCATCATCAAGGCCTTCTAAATGACTAATGGCTTCTTTTCTCCATCGAATTAAATATTTCACTCGCTGCTCAGGCGTCATGTTCTTGGATGTCATTTGCAGCCGAATAAATTTATCAATTAAATCCATACATGCATCGCTGAAACCACGCCGATATTCATCGCTCATATAAACTCCTTAAATACTTCCTCTTAATTTTTTACTTTCGTTCAATTTTGATGATTCCCCAAGTCATCAGCACGCATTTGACCAACATAACCCATAATAAAACATGATCAAACAAAATGCCACTTATTGGGTGTGGCTTGATCAGGTGCGGAAAGTTTAAATTTTACACATGAATAAACGACACTCCAATTTGGTCAAGATCGGCAAGCTCATAAGGGAAGCTCGCAGGGCTAAGGGGTTTTCTCAGGAGAGCTTCGCAGCAGAAGCTGGCCTTGGCCGAACCTACATGGGCAGAGTTGAACGTGGAGAACAAAATATATCCATTCAAAACCTTATTCAAATTGCATTAACATTAAAGGTCGAGCTAAGTTCATTATTGCCCTCTCTATCTGCTTTAAAACACCCTCATTAATTGAAAAACATCCACAATTCCATTATTATCATATCGCCTTCATTCAGTTTAGTACGCTCATATTATGACAAGCGAAATCCAGCTACAAATTTCCCAACTTGAATCCCTTCGAGAGGATGGTTTTATATTTAGAGGACATGAAGACTTTAAATATGAATTAATTCCTAGTGTCTTCCGGCCTGAAAAGCAAAAACAAATGATAAAACAATTTGCCATTGAGGAAGTTAAAATCGCCCAATGGCCTAGAAGCAAAGCTATCATTGAAGTAATTGACCAATGGGCGCCTGGAGTAAGAGCCATACCGGAAGCCCATCAAACGATACAGCGGCTGATAGCATTTTGCCTATACTTAATGCGCTTCAACTTTTCACTTAATATTTTCGCACAAAATAATAGGCACAGAATACCCAAGAAAGATTGTGACTCCATTCTTATCAGAGATGCAGAATATTGGAGGCAGGAAAAAACATTCTACGATATGTTTTCTCGATATTTTCCAACCATCGTTAAACGATATGACCTAAAAAATAATTTATTTCAGGATGCCACTCCTTATGAAGATCTGGCTGGCACCGATGAATCTTTGCCCCAACATTACGGCACCCCCACTGCAGCACTGGACTGGTCAAGAAATCCAAATGTAGCCATCCATTTCGCCATTGGCGACAAAACAACAGAATCACAATTTTTAAGAATCTACGCCATAAAAATGATGGAAGGATTCCGTAGCCCTCCAGTGAAGATAATGGAAAAAAGCAGTGATACCGTAAATTTACGGGCGGAGAGGCAGGAAGGTACATTTACTTACTTCACAATGCCATGCACTTTTTTTCTTATGCATGGAATTTTCCCTACCATTGATTATTTTGACCGAAGATATAACAACAATCAGGAACAAAACACATTTGACCTAAGATATATCAACATTAAGCGCACCGAAGCTAATATTAAATACCTTGAAGCCATGTTGGCTGAAAATAAGATTAATGAAGATTACCTTTTTCCTGACTTAGATGATGGAACACTCAAAGAAGCCGTTTAACATAAATAAGCCTTCAAACCGAACAGAATTCCACCAATTGCACATCCCCCTGAAAGAATGCCAAAAGCAAGAACGAGTAGATCAAACCATCTTAATCCTGGTTTATTAAATTGGTGTATATCAAAAAAAGCTATTTCATTACCAATAAATTTTTTCACCTGCCTTCCAAACGATTGGGAACGGTAAAAACTTAAAAAATAGTCAACACCAACAACACCAAGAAATACAAACGCCAACCCAAATAAAAATGTTAAAAGTGAAAACTTTATATCTGGATTATGAATCAGTTTGCGATCCTGAAAGATATAGGTAAGAATCGAAATAACCCCGCCAGAATTGACTAAAAATAAAGCTTTGACAGCTCGCTCTGAACATCCTTGATATATTATTGAGAGCCGATCATCTATTCGAAGTATGTTTGCCTTAGCCGCATCCGCTTGAGGAGGAGTCATGTCGTTAATACACTTCCCAACCCATTCACTTACATGCTTATCCATTTATTTTCCCTCTATACATTACAGTATCGCTACTTCATTAATGGCCTATGTTTTTCCTTCCTAAGCATCAATGAAATTTCCTTATTTTCAATTTTTAATGATACTGGAAAATTTTCATCATCCTGAATACGAGCTGACAAGGGGATCTTTTCAACTCGTTTTGTCGTCTTGTTCTCTACTGCAAGCACACCTTGCAACTCACCATCCTTAATATGAAAATTACCTGAGTATGTAAAATCATCATTTTCTCCTTGAAAGACTCCCTTGCGCACCTTCACCGTGCCACTAATACGTTCAAGACCTAGAGTATTTTCAATTTCATACAGTCCATCAGACATAGCGCTTCCCCATAGTCATCACAAGTGCACAGCTGCCTTAACCAAGTCAATCATCCCTATGAAGAACATGACAAACCCGACCACACCAACAACTAACGCGATTAAGTCTAAGCATCTGTTCGGCTCTTTTGAATCGATTTCTCGATTCCTTATTTTCTTTCGATAAAATTCAGCACAATAATATCCTTGTAAAATTAGAAGACCTATCACCGCTGAAAATAAAAAAATAGATGCGAGCAAATACCACCAGCTATCCCTTAAATATATGATCACCCCTTTTAAAGAGTCTTTGTGTGAAATATATAAATTTACTGAAAGAGTCACGGCGCCGCCGCCAATTAAGAAAATCGATTTTGCCAAGGTATCGATTCGACGGCGAAGATCAGCCAAGCTGGCATTAAGAATTACCGTTTTAGAGTGTGCCATCTTCATTCCCTATACTTAGGCGCCCATTGAAGTTGGAAAGACCAGGCAATATTTGGACACTAATCTTATGCTAACAGTTCACTTAGGGATTTGTGAATTAGATTACATAAATGTGGGAGCATATAAATCGATTCAGCCTTCTACACTGCTTCTACATGAGATAATCGATTTTCAGCGGAGACTTGCAACATCTTGATTATACAATGGGCCGTGTTGGGATCGAACCAACGACCCGCTGATTAAGAGTCAGCTGCTCTACCAACTGAGCTAACGGCCCGTATACTTGGGGTGAACGACGGGGATCGAACCCGCGACAACCGGAATCACAATCCGGGGCTCTA
>CAYVBZ010000053.1:0-16273 GCA_964449835.1 uncultured Coxiellaceae bacterium
AGTTATTGAAGCGGGATGGTTATAATCTGGCCGCATTGGCCACCATCATGATCGACAATCCCATGTGTCCTGCGACTGGCCACCGTATTTGTAATGATTGCATGAAAGCGTGTATTTATCAAAAACAAGACCCCGTTAACATTCCTCAGATTGAAACCGCAGCCTTAACGGATGTTTTGGACCTGCCCTGGGGCGTAGAAATTTATGATCTCTTGACCCGCTGGAACCCGCTGCGGCAAAAGCAATGGATCATGAAACCTTATAATGGGCTGAAGGTCTTGATCGCGGGCATGGGCCCTGCCGGCTTTACACTAGCGCATCATTTGTTAATGGAAGGCTTCGCCGTCGTTGGCTTCGATGGCTTAAAAATTGAGCCCTTCCCCGAAAATTTACTGAACAAGCCAATTCACCGTTTTGCGGAACTGAAGGAAAAATTAGACGAACGCATCATGGGTGGCTTTGGCGGGGTTGCGGAGTATGGCATCACCGTCCGTTGGGATAAAAATTTTCTAAAGCTTATTTATTTGACTTTGATGCGTCGTCCTACTTTTCAAGTCTTTGGCGGCGTCCGTTTCGGCGGCACTTTAACAGTTGAAGATGCCTGGGAGCTCGGCTTTGATCATTTGGCCGTGGCTGTCGGCGCGGGCCTGCCTAAAGCACTTTCTATTCCAGGGAGTCTCGCGCCGGGTATGCGCCAGGCGAATGATTTTTTGATGGCTCTGCAATTAGGCAATGCCGCCAAGAAAAACAGCTTGTCGAATCTACAGGTCCGGCTGCCCGCCGTGGTCATTGGTGGCGGCTTGACGGGCGTTGATACGGCGACTGAAGTTCAAGCCTATTATTTAACCCAAGTTGAGAAAATTTCAGCGCGTTATGAAGAACTCGCTCGCGTCTACAGTGAGGAACATATTCTCAAAGCACTGGATTTAAATTCGCGCGAAATTTTGGATGAGTATTTAAGACATGGACAAGCCGTTCGGGAAGAGCGAGAGCAAGCTAAAGCGGAAGGCCGGCGGCCGAATTTTATCAAGCTTATCCAAGCCTGGGGCGGCGTCTCCATCATTTACCGCCGTAGTATGCAGGAATCTCCGGCCTATATTAATAATCATGAAGAACTCAAAAAAGCATTTGAAGAAGGTATTTATTACCGTGAAGGCCTAGAGCCCACAGCGGTTGACTTGGACCCTGCAGGACACACAGAAGCGCTGATCTGCAAAGGTCGCGTTCACAATGAAAATAAAGAATGGGTCACTGGCAGCGAAGAAGTCCGCCTGTCCGTGCGTTCCATTTTTGTGGCGACGGGGACACAGCCGAATATTGCTTATGAATTTGAGCATCGCGGCACTTTCACCCGTCTTGGTCTGCACTATCAGCATTATGAGGATGATCAGGGCGAGTTAGTTATTCCCCATGGCGTTAAACACGTTAAAGATCCCAACTTTGGGCCTTTTACTTCCTATAAGAAAAATGATTATCGCATTTCCTTGATTGGCGACAGTCATCCTGTCTTTCATGGTAATGTGGTGAAAGCCATTGCCTCTGGGTTGCGCACTTATCCCAAAATCATTGAGGTTTTAAAATCAAAACTGGGCCGTGCCGGCGATCAAAGCGAATACCGGCACTTTGCTCAACGCATGCGCGAACTTTTTTCAGCGGAAATTTTGCAAGTTCAAAGACGAAGCGCCAAGGTGGTTGAACTGACCATTAAAGCACCGCTGGCACTGCGGCATTTTAAGCCTGGGCAATTTTATCGTCTACAAAATTTTGAAACTTATGCGCCTGTCTTACATGGCAGCTTACTGCAATTGGAACCCTTGGCTTTGATTGCCGCGGGCAGCGACCCCGCTCAAAACACGCTACGTTTTATCGTCATTGAAGCGGGCGCAAGCTCGAAACTTTGTTCCATTCTACGTCCTGGAGAACCTGTTTCCCTGATGGGGCCTGCGGGCGTCCGGTACAAAATTGCCGAAGGTCACGAAACGGTGCTCATCATCGGGAATGCGCTTAGCATACCCGCCGTACTAAGTTATGGTCCAGCTTTGCGGGCCAAAGGCAGCCGTTTAATTTATGTGGGTTCTTTTAAAAATAAAGAAGAATTTCTTTATTGCCAGGAAGCGCTGGAGAATGCGGCTGATCTGATTATTTGGACGACCGAACAAGATGAAGCAATTAAAATAAATCGTCCGCAGGATTATGCAGCAACGGGTGATTGTCTCGAGCTGCTGCGTCGCTATGCGCAAGGTAAGCTTGCCTCGCATAAAACAGCAGCTGAGTTTCCATTAAGTGATATAGACCGTATTTATCTAATTGGCGGCAGCGATTTGCTGCGACGTTTCCAGTCTGCGCGTCACAGCTTTCTGAAAGACTATTTGCTCAAAGGTCCCAAAATTCACGGCTCCGTCTATAGTCATATGCAATGCATGCTAAAAGGTGTTTGCGCGCAATGCTTGCAATGGCAGATCGACCCTGAAACTGGCTTGCGCACCAAAGCCGTTTTCGCCTGTTCCTGGCCGGACCAGCCGCTGGAAATTATTGACATTGAACATATTAATTCTCGTTTAGTGCAAAACCGGCTGCATGAACATTTAAGCGGGCTTTGGGTTGATTATCTTTTTGAGCAGTTTCCGATTGAGCGAGTTTAAGAGTAGGGGCCGCAATGACGGCTTAGGTTTAAGACTTTCGCAATGTGGTTTGCTGTTTAAACTGAAGGCCAGGGGAAGACCATGCGGTTTTCATAAATGCGAGATGCGCCTCTACGCTTGGCTTGATTTGGTCGGCTAGCGCAGCCCGGTTGTAGATGATTTTTCCGATACTTTCATAAACGGTTTCCATGACATTTTTTTCTCTTAACTGTTTAGAGAAATCCCCGGGCGCTTTGGCTAAATCGGTCAGGGTTGCGACAAATTGGAGGTAGACTGTTTGTTTTTCATGATCAGAGCAAGCGTTCATTTCATCAAAAGCGTGTAAAAGCGGTAAGGTGCTTTGGATAACACGCATTGCGAGTTCCTGGTTGGAGTGTGCGGCCAAAAACTTAGATGAGGACGGATGATCGAGCAAAAATTGTTTTGCCACGGCTTCGGCTGTACCGCCAGCTGTGGTGACGAGGGTTTTGGCTTGATTGATGTTGAAGTTGACGCCTTCTTGTTTTGGGAGGTGGTCGGGCATATTGGCTTTCCTATTGAGGCTATTTTAAGTATAGACAGGATTAAAAGGGGTGGGTTTTTAATTTTAATTTAAAAATCATATACCTCGGACGGGCCGCGGAACGAGGAAATTCGAAAAAAGGGTTGGGAGGCTGAAATGACTCTATAAATCCGTTACAATCAGTTTGCATATTATATTAAGAGCAAAACAGTTATCATGAAACCAGCAGTTGGCATCCTCCTTACCAATACAGGGACACCAGATTCTCCTTCCGTCGAGAGTGTCAAAGCTTACTTAAAAGCCTTTTTATCAGACCCCCGCGTTGTGCGTTTTCCAAAAATTTTATGGAAACCTTTGCTGCATGGTCTCATTCTACCTTCGAGGGCCCCCCGCTCTGCTAAACTCTATCAAAAAATTTGGACGCCGGCGGGTTCTCCCTTGCGCTCGACCATGCTTGCTCTGGCCCAAGCCTTGGAGACGGAATTAAGTTCACAATTCAAGCGCCCTATTTATGTTGAAACCGGCATGCATTATGGCAGCCCCTCTATTCCAGACGCGCTTTCCGCCTTGCGTGCGAAAAATATTGAGCAGTTGATCGCCCTGCCGCTTTTTCCACAATACTCCACCACGACCACAGAAGCGGCGCGGGACCAACTGCAAACGACTTTTGATGATGCCAACTCACTGCAATCCTTTTTTATTTCACATTATTCCGAGCATCCCAGCTACATTTCGGCCCTGGTCAATCAAATTCGGAAACATCATCTTCCTGAACGGCATTTGCTGTTTTCTTTCCATGGCCTGCCACAAGTGTTTGCGGAACAAGGTGACCCCTATCCTGACCAGTGCCGCCGGACGACCCAGTTGCTTGCGCAAGCATTAGATTTACCCGAGGGGTCCTGGACACTTGCCTATCAGTCGCGTCTCGGCTATGCCAAATGGTTAAGTCCTTATACTTTTGAAACCTTGCAACAACTTGCCCGGAAAGGCGTACGGGAGGTTTCGGTGTTTTGTCCGGGATTTTCGGTGGATTGTTTGGAGACTTTGGAAGAGATTAAGATTCGTGGGAAAGAAGTGTTTTTGAAGGAAGGAGGTGAGGTGTTAGATTATATTCCTGCTTTGAATGCGCAAGAAGCTCATGTGAAAGCTTTGGCGGAAATTGTAAAAGAGGTTGAAGTTTTAAATTAGAAGCAGTTACAATGATCAGTTATGCAGCAAGGAGTGCCGGTTTACAATGCGAAGGAATCGTAGCTTAGCCTTTATCTTAGGATTACTCGGCTTTATTATACAGAGCTTCCCCCTCCCCGTTTTAGCCTGGAGCGAAGGCGCCTTCATTTCTCTGCCGCTCATCGCCAAAGACCCGGACGGCCTACACGGCTTCAATTTTGGTCTTTGGTATGATCCTGAAACCCTGATCTGGCGGCAATTTCATCTTTATTTTGATGTACTCGGCGCTCATTATTGGGTCACAGGCCCTACGGACACTTATCACGACATTAATATTGTCGCCGTCTCACCCGTTGTCCGTTATCTTTTTAAAGAGCACCTGCATTTAAATCCTTATATCGAGCTCAGCATTGGTGCTTCCTATCTATCAAATACGCGTTTTGCAGGCCGGAATTTGGGAATCCATTTCGCTTTTCAGGACCGCGCCGGCGTTGGCTTTACTTTTGGACAAAAACAGCAATTTTCTTTAGGCGTGCACGCGGTGCACTATTCGAATGCTTCGCTGGCTTCTAATAACTCCGGAATCACGATTCCGTTGATGATTGATGTGGGTTATAAATTTAATTAGATATTATTGGCCACAAAACCGATATAAAGCAAAATGACGCCGAACATTAAGCCAAATAAGCTGAATAAAAAGGGGATCTGTTCTTTATAATGTCCCAGTATTTTTTTCCATTGCTTCACAAAAATAACGCGGAAAATTCCAAGGACCAAAACACTGCCGCCGACGAGTGTGATTAGCAAAGCCCAACTGGGCTCCAAGGAATTGGCGAACAAGATGGACAAGCTGCCAAAAATAACTGGCAAAACGCCGCCCATGATGTAGCCGGTTTCAGAATGAATCATGTTTCGCGCCATGGCGCGTGCGTCTGAAATATTAAATAAAATGCCTAACGAGAGAATTAAGGAGACAATGCCGAACCAACGGGCAAAAATGAGATAATTCATCATAAAGTTATTCCTTATGAAAAGATTAGTATATAATATTACAAATTAAGAAACACCGCGAGAACTTATGATTTTTTCATGGATGCGAAGATCATTGGCCCCAAGGATTCACAGTGCTTCTCTGCGAGCAACCTTCTGCCTTCTGTCTTTTTTAATGCTCCCCGGTTGCAGCGTGATTCAGTTGGGCGTCCTCAATCCACAAGGGCTTATCGCCTATGAAGAACGGAGATTGTTTTTCAATACCCTGGCACTAATGTTGATCGTAGTCCTGCCTGTCATCGTGATGAGTTTAACCTTTCTTTATCATTATCGTGCCTCCCATCCTCGACGTGACTATAAGCCGAACTGGAGCCATAGTCTTTTTTTGGAGTCCTTGTGGTGGGGCATTCCTTGCATCATTATTACTGTGCTTGCGATTATTACTTGGATAGAGACGCACAAGCTCGACCCCTACCGTCGAATTCAGTCTTCCACAAAACCCCCGCTTCTCGTCCAGGCGATTGCACTGCCCTGGAAATGGTTATTTATCTATCCACAAGAAAATCTTGCGACCGTCAATGATTTGGTACTCCCTGTTGCGCAGGAAGTGGAGCTCTGGATCACAGCAGACAATGTGGCGATGAGCGCCTTGTTTATTCCTCAACTAAGCAGCCAGATTTACGCGATGACCGGTATGCGCACTCAACTGCATTTAATCGCAGACAAAGCCGGCGTCTATGATGGCATGAATGCTTTGTACAATGGGGCAGGCTTTTCAGACATGCATTTTACGGTGCATATTCTTGATGAAAAAGAAATGAAGGCTTGGATTAAAAAAACGCGGAAAAACAAAACTCAGTTAAGTGACTTCGCCTATCGCGACTTGCTGCGTCCTTCTATAAAGGAGCAACCTCGATCTTATTCGAGCGTTAAAAAAGGCTTATTTGAAGAAATTCTTGCCTTATATATGCATTCCTTGGGCCCCACTCATCCGAGAAAAGGAAGTTAAATGCTAAAACAACTCATTTTTGGAAAGTTAACACTGGAAGCCATTCCTTTTCATTCACCCATCATTATGGGAGCAGGCTTTTTCATGGTCGTCGTTTTTTTTAGCGTCTTGCTCACCATCACGCTGCTGGGAAAATGGAAATATATTTGGTCGGAATGGGTGACCTCCGTTGACCACAAAAAAATTGGCATCATGTACCTCCTTCTCTCCGGTGTCATGTTATTACGCGGCTTTTCTGACGTCGCCCTGATGCGCTCACAGCAAGCGCTCGCAGCCGGACCGCAACTGGGTTATTTGCCGCCTGAACATTTTGATCAAATTTTCTCGGCGCACGGCGTGATCATGATTTTTTTTGTCGCCATGCCTATGATGTTTGCTTTAGTGAACATTGTACTTCCTCTGCAAATTGGAGCGCGCGACGTTGCCTTTCCCTATCTCAACTCGCTTAGCTTTTGGCTCACTTTTGTCGGCGCCATGCTATGCAACGCTTCTCTGGTGATCGGCGATTTCGCAAAGACAGGCTGGCTGGCCTATCCGCCCCTCTCTGAATTGTATTATAGCCCCAGCGTCGGTGTAGACTACTATATTTGGTCGCTGCAAATCGCAGGGATCGGTACTTTGCTGGCGGCGATCAATTTTATAGTCACGATCTTTAAAATGCGCTGCAAAGGCATGACCTTAATGCGTATGCCGATTTTTGTCTGGGCCTCTCTCTGCTCTATGATTCTGGTGGCCCTGGCCTTTCCGGTGCTCACTGTTTCTTTGGCCTTGTTGTTTTTGGACCGGATGTTTGGAATGCATTTTTTTACTGATTTTTCCGGTGGCAATCCCATGATGTACATCAATTTAATTTGGGTTTGGGGACATCCGGAAGTTTATATTCTAATTTTACCCGCTTTTGGTGTGTTCTCCGAAATAGTTGCCACCTTCAGTCAAAAAACGCTGTTCGGCTACGTCACAATGGTTTACGCCATCGCTGTCATTACCTTTCTTTCCTTTGTGGTGTGGCTGCATCATTTTTTCACCATGGGAGCAGGCGCGGATGTTAACGCATTTTTTGGGCTGGCGACCATGGCCATTGCAGTTCCAACGGGTGTTAAAATTTTTAATTGGCTATTCACGATGTACCAGGGACGCATTATTCTCGCAACGCCCATGCTTTGGGTCATTGCATTTTTTACCACCTTTGCGATCGGCGGCATGACTGGCGTCATGATGGCGGTCCCTCCGGTTGATTTTCAGGTCCACAATAGTGTGTTCCTGGTCGCGCACTTCCATAATGTGATCATTGGCGGTGTTTTATTCGGGTATTTTGCCGGTGTTATTTATTGGTTTCCCAAAGCTTTCGGCTTTCGTTTGGATGAAAACTGGGGAAAATGGGCCTTTGCCTTTTGGGTCCTCGGTTTTTATCTCGCTTTTATGCCTTTATATGTGATAGGCCTCAGCGGCTTTATGCGGCGAGTCAATCATTATTCGAATGACCTTTTTCAACCTTATTTGATCGCAGCGGCACTCGGCGCGGTTTTGGTTTTTTTAGGTATTCTCGCACAAATCGGACAAGTGATCGTCAGCATCCGCAATCGTCGGGCTTTGGCTGATTGCAGCGGAGACCCTTGGAATGGCCGGACGCTTGAATGGTCTGTTTCTTCGCCCGCACCGCTTTATAATTTTGCCCATTTGCCAACTGTAACGGACCGGGATGCCTTCTGGGTCCATAAGGAAAGTCATCTTGCCGAGGGACACATTCATCCTCGCGAGCTACATTATCATCCGATTCTCTTGCCTAAAAATACGGCGTCTGGCTTCCTAATTGCGATCTTTGCCGGCGTATTGGGGTTTGCGCTGATCTGGGAGATGCCGTTGCCAGGGCTGATTGGGTTCATTGGCATTTGGGCCACCATGATTCACAGGACCTTTGAATCAAAGACAGAATACTATCTGGACGCAACATCCATTAAGGACACTGAAATGAACCATCTTAAGGAACTCATCCAATGTCAGGCGAACTGAGCGTAGAACATTCGCATCATTTTGAAGCCACCTCCAATGATGTCTTCGGCTTTTGGTTATACATCATGACTGATTGCATTTTATTTGGCTGCCTATTCGCAACCTATTTGGTCTTGAATATGCCAGGCATAGAAGGGCCCGGCTTGAAAAACTATCTTGATCTAAATGATATCTTAATTGAGACTTTTTTATTGCTAGCCTCTAACTTTGTCTTTGGCTTGGCCATTCTACGTTCCTACAAAAATAAAATAGCGCAAATCCAAGGCTGGTTGGCGCTGTCTTTCTTGCTCGGAGCTGGTTTTGTTTGGATGGAACTGCGGGAATTCGCGCATCTCGCGCAGGAAGGATTTCGCTGGGACCTCTGCGGTAAAGCCTCTTCTTTTTTCACTTTGGTCGGAACGCATGGCTTGCATGTCAGTTGCGGGCTCTTTTGGATTGCGACCTTAATCATTCAAATGTTTTTTGTTAAGAACATGGACACTATTCACCGACGTCTCACTTATTTAGGTTTATTTTGGAATTTTTTAGATATTGTTTGGATTTTTGTGTTTACGGTCGTTTATTTGACGGGAGCGCTGCAATGAATGAACTGCAAGGAACTGGGCCTGATTATGGCGCCGGCAGAAAAAAACTGGGAATGTACCTCCTTGGAACCAGCCTCTGCACTATCCTGACCCTTGTCGCTTTTGGTCTTGTAATCTATCCTAGTTTTTCAACTGGGACTTCTTTCCTCCTCATTTACCTGGCCGCACTGAGTCAATTCTTAGTTCAAGTCTTCTGTTTTCTCCGCTTGACAACCGAGACTGAGCAAGGCGTCAATAACATCTTGTCCTTTATTTTTACTATTGTGATTTTGATCGCCGTCATTGCAGGTTCTTGCTGGATTATGTGGAATTTGAATTATTATATGGCAGGGTAAATTCTTTAATCGACTTCTAAAGAGTCCGTTGACGTATCATATTTAGCCAAGCCCGCCTCTAGGTTTTTAAAATCACGGAGGTTTTTGTCCATGAGTTGGGTGCTGCGGACGTTGCTCAAGGCGTGCAGCATATTGCTGGGGATTTTTGGGTTTTCTTTGGCTAGGGTATCGATGAGGGTTTTCATTTTTTTGCGGACAAGATTTTCTTGGGAACCGCAGAGGTTGCAAGGGATGATGGGAAAGGCTTGTTCTTGGGCATACTCGATGATATCGGCTTCTTGGCAGTAGACCAAGGGGCGGATTACGATGTGACGTCTGTCGTCGGTTAAGAGTTTGGGCGGCATGGAGCGGATGTCACCGGAATAAAAGATGGACATGAGCAAGGTCCGGATTAGATCATCGCGATGATGGCCTAAAGCGATTTTAGTGAAGCCGTGGTCTTCGGCGTAATTATAGATAATTCCGCGGCGCAAACGGGAACATAGGGAACAATAGGTCTGCCCTTCTGGGATTTTTTCTTTGACGATGGAGTAAGTGTCTCGTTTTAAAACTTCATAGGGGAGCTGGTGCGCTTCCAACCAGGCACGCAGGGCTGCATCGTTCCAGCCGGGTTGCGCCTGGTCTAAGGTAAAAGCAAATAGTTCAAAATCCAGGTCCGCACGCTTTTGTAGCAAGCTTAAGATTTTTAACATGGTAAAGGAATCTTTGCCGCCGGAAAGGCAAACCATGATGCGGTCTCCAGCCTGAATCATGTTAAATTCAGAAATGGCTTTTCCAGTATAATGCAGCAATTTTTTTTCAATGGCGGAGGGTTTCGTCAAGGCCGGGTCTCATTGCAGTTTGGTGAACGGGCATAGTAGCAGAAAAATTAAAAAAGGGGTATATCGCCGCCTTTTAAACCGTCTTCGCGAGACGTACGCCTGCAGACTGGCAGTCTGCGACAAACTGCTCAGAGCTCAAATAACGGTATTCATGAAAGCGCGCCGCTGCGATGAGATCTTGCGGGCCCTGGTTTTGATCGAGACCGGGATGGCACATAATCAAACCTTTATTGCTGATCTGCTTTAAAAAATAAGGCAGAATGCGGCCATAATCAGCAGCCTGTGGAAAGGCATAAATACCACCGAAGGCGGTATTATGGGGGACCGCTTGTTTTTTTAGTCTCCTTTGAAAAGCAGCTGCACCGCAGCAATAAATGATGGCCTGTTTGAGCTGAGAACCCCAATCCAAACTTTTTACCATGTTAGAGACTGAGCGCAGATAGGCATTTTTGCCCCGCAAGGAACGTTCATAGACCCGCAGGACTGCTTCCCTTACTTGCGGTAATTGATGAATATGGAGATGACCGTCGATAAAATCCGGCAAGCGGCCTAAGGCGGCAACAAAGGCGTCCAATTGGGCTTGGCACTCTTGCGCAAGGACCGTAATTTCCCATTTTCTTAAAAAAGCCCGGACCATTACACGCGGTAAAGGAGAAAAATTCTTCCCATAGCGGGACTGATAGGCCAGAGAAAGGGCCTTGCCCTCTGTTAAATTAAAGTGCAGCCCCAAGGCGACCTGGTCTTGGTATTTTTTTAACCAAGCTGCCTGTTCCTTCCACCCAGTAAAAGTGGTCAAACAGCTAACTGCCGATAAACGATTTTGGGCTAAAAGCTGGATAATACCTTGAGAAACAGAGGCATTTAATCCATAATCATCGGCGCAAAGAATAATCTCTTTCATAGGCATCGGACTCATAACGACAGCATAAGATAATGACCAAACTCACACAAGGCTTGAATCAAAAGACCCCTTGGCTCTGGGACCTTGCTTTTATAGCAGGCTTTCTGGCCATTTTCTATTTTTTAGGCCTGAATTCCTATCCGCTGTTCACGCCGGATGAAGGCAGATATTCCGAAGTTGCCCGTGAAATGATTGTGACCGGGGACTTTATTACACCTCGCTTAAATGGGGTGGTCTTTTTAGATAAACCCATTCTTTATTATTGGCTGCAAGCCAGCGCAATTAAAATCTTCGGCTTGAAGGAAGGCGCCCTGCGCTTCTGGCCGGCCTTGTTCGGGATTTGGGGTTGTCTCTGTCTCTATATCGCCGGCCGAATTTTATTCAATCGCCGCACCGCTCTGCTTTCCACCTTGTTGCTTTCAACCAGCGTGCTTTATTTTGGCGCGGCCCATTATGCTAACCTGGATTTGGAAGTGGCTGTGCTTGTCAGCACAACCTTATTATTCTTCCTCTTGGGCTTAAAATCTCCTCAACCCCAAGCCAGCCGTCTATGGATTTATGGCGCCTATTTCTTTAGCGGGCTTGCCATTCTGACCAAGGGCCTCATTGGCCTCGCTTTTCCAATCATTATTATTGGCAGTTGGACCTTGCTCTTGGGGAAATGGGAAAACATTAAAAAACTTCGCCCCTTCACTGGACTTGGTCTGGTGCTAACAATAGTTCTTCCTTGGTATCTGCTGGCCCAAAAAGCTAATCCTGCATTTTTCCATTTCTTTTTTGTTGTTCAACAAATATCACGCTTCTTGTCTACCCAGGATTTTAACAATCAGGTTGCTTGGTGGTTTTATTTTCCCATTGTTCTAGCAGGTTTCTTGCCCTGGACCGTTTTCGTTCCTAGCGCTCTTCTTCAGGGTCTTCGTAAAGTTTTAAGAAATCGAAGTCAGGAGGCGGCGCAATTATATCTTCTACTATGGGTCGGCTTTATTTTTACCTTCTTTTCCATCCCCCATTCCAAGACCATTGGCTATATCCTACCGATTTTCCCTGCACTCGCTTTATTGCTTGGCGCCTATCTTGATCAAACTTGGGAAAACTTTTTCAGTGGCGGCAAAAAGTTTCTAGTTTTGACCTTGCTGCTGTCTTTCGCCTTTTTCGCAGCGCTTTGTTTTCTGGCTCCTGCCATTAAAAGTCTGGAAATTCCGCCGCTGCTTTTGCCTTCTCTTAAAGGGGCCGGCATCACTTTCACAATCACAACTTTGGTCCTACTTTATTTTTTCCTGCGAAAAAACTTCCTTGGCATGTTCAGCACTGTTTTACTCTCATCGCTGGTATTTTTCTTTATTTTGGTCAACAGCGCGCCCATTATCAATGAAAATTCAACTAAGTCTCTCGCTTTGCAGATCAAGGGGCAATTAACCTCAAACGATGAAATTGTAACTTTTTATAAGTATTTCCAGGACCTGCCGCTTTATTTGGAAAGGCGTATTACGATTGTGGCAGACTGGGATGATCCAGGAATTGCGCATAATGATAATTGGCTGCGGGAACTGTGGTATGGCAAGTCCTTTCAGGACACGCAGGCCTGGCTTATTAATGAAAATAGCTTTTGGAAACGCTGGAGCGGCAAAAAGCGGATTTATGTTTTAACCTATGAGAAATATTATGCGGACTTCCAGGCCAAGGCTAAAAAGCGGTTATATTTGATTGGTCGAAATAATGAGATTTTATTGATCTCGAATTTGCCTGGATAAATAAATTAAGGGGCCCTTCTTCTTAGTTTAGAGGCGCGGGGTCGGCTAGGACTTCTCGGGAGCCGGTGGAGTCCATGGAGCTGACTAGGCCTGAGGCTTCCATGTCTTCCATAAGGCGGGCTGCGCGGTTATAGCCGATGCGAAGGCGGCGCTGGATAAGGGAAATGGAGGCGCGGCGGGATTCTGTGACGATGCGAACAGCCTGGTCGTATAAAGGATCGGCTTCGCCGGTTGCGCTGCCCTCTGTAGATGAAGATTCTTCTCTCTCTTCGGTGACACTCTCTAAATAGTCTGGTTTGCCTGCAGTTTGCCAAGCCGCTACGACGCGGTGGACTTCCTCATCAGAAACATAAGCGCCGTGAACGCGTGTGGGAATTCCTGCACCCGCGGGTAAATAGAGCATATCGCCATGACCGAGTAATTGCTCAGCGCCTTGTTGATCTAAAATGGTGCGTGAATCGATGCGTGAGGAAACCTGGAAGGCTACTCGGGTTGGCACATTAGCTTTAATAAGACCCGTGATCACATCCACTGAAGGGCGCTGTGTAGCAAGAATTAAATGGATGCCAGCGGCACGGGCTTTTTGGGCCAAGCGGACTACGAGCTCTTCTACTTTTTTGCCGACGACCATCATCATGTCTGCTAGTTCATCAGCAACGACGACTATGAGAGGCAAAGTTTCTAATGTGCTCATCTCACCCTCTTTAGCAGCCAGCCATTCAGGTGCCGCAAGTGGCGTGCCCGTTTTCTGGGCTTCTTGAATTTTTAAATTGTATCCAGCTAAATTACGTACGCCGAGCGAGGCCATTAAGCGATAGCGTTTGTCCATTTCCATCACGCACCAGCGTAGCGCGTTGGAAGCGTCTTTCATATCGGTGATAACGGGCGTTAGTAAATGAGGAATACCTTCGTAGATAGAGAGCTCTAACATCTTAGGATCAATTAAAATGAAACGCAGTTCAGCGGGGGTTGATTTATAAAGCATGCTCAAGAGCATGGCGTTCAAACTCACCGATTTGCCTGAGCCCGTTGTGCCGGCCACTAGAAGATGAGGCATTCTGGCCAAATCGACGATGATGGGTAAGCCTGAAATATCCTTACCTAAGGCGAGAGCCACGGGAGAATGGACTTGCTGATATTGAGTCGATTCTATAATTTCCCGCAAGGAAACCACTTCGCGATTTTCATTTGCAATTTCAAGGCCAATCACCGACTTCCCGGGAATCACTTCCACCACGCGCACACTTGCGACCGAAAGAGAGCGCGCAATATCTTTGGCAAGCCCGGTAATTTTACTGACCTTGATCCCGGGGGCCAGTTCCAATTCAAAACGAGTAATAACAGGACCAGGATGGACCGCCGTGACCTTAACTTCCACGCCAAAATCTAACAAACGTTGTTCCACTAATTGAGATAATTCTTCAAAACGAAGTTGAGAAAAGGGTTTTTCTTCTAAGGGAACAGGTGGGTTTAGCAAGGAAGTGGGTGGTAAACTGCCTGGCTTCAAATGAATGGCTGATTCCAATTTTTCCTTCACATTTTCCAGAAGAGGGCGTCGTGGCATTTTGGTCTCTTTTCGTTCCGCTAAACGTTCAATCAGAGTTAGCTTTGGCTTTTTATCGCGCGACAGCGGTCTTTCAAGTTCACGCTCTACTTTATCTTTTATTGGTAAGTTATTATTTTTTTCTTCCCAAGCTTGAAACCTTGATAAACTGCTTGGCTTGGCAGCACGGCTACGGCTTCGCTTTGAAAACTGTTCTGACCATCTGGCAGCCAAAAATCCGCCCAGCTTTTTTCCGCCTAAACAGAGTCCAGCCCCTAAACGGTCGACAAAAGTGAACCAGGACAAGCCTGTTGTTAAAGTGATGCTAAATAAAAACAAGGCAATCAGCAGCAAAATACTGCCTTTTAAATTAAAGATGGGCGTTAAACCCTTGCCGACCAAATAACCCAGCATGCCGCCTGCCCGCGCTGGAAAAAGAGAGCCATAAGAGCCTAAATAGATCTGCACCAACCCACAGCCTGTGGTTAAAAGCACCAACAAGCCTAAACATTTTAAAGTTCGGTCCGAAAAGAGTTCAAACTTTTCCTTCTTCAAGGCAGCTAGCTCAGGACTTTGAGAGACAAGCCCCTTAAATGTCCAAAAAAGAAGCATTAATGGAAAAATATACGCAACATAGCCCAACAAAAAGAAGAGAATGTTAGCAAGCCATGCCCCTACGCGTCCGCCCCAATTAGCTACTCGGTGAATGGTCGTCAAATTAGTCCAACCTGGGTCGGTTGGCGTATAGGTAAGCAGTGAAAGCAGCAGGAAGGTCGCGGCTGCGCCTAATAAGAGCAACAGCCCCTCCCGCAGACGTTGTCTCATGTGCAGGGTCAACGAATAGCCTCTGCGGCCTTTTTTTCTGGCATGTTTCATCATCCTTCCTTCGGTTCTTTGCGAACTACCCCATATTTAGGTAATATACCACCCTTAGTTTGCAGTGAGAACGTCATGACTGACATAAAAAAGCACCGTTTAATTATTCTGGGTTCCGGCCCTGCGGGATATACCGCGGCCATCTATGCCGCCCGGGCTAATTTAAAACCGGTTATCATTACCGGTCAGACCCCCGGAGGCCAACTGACCACGACCACCGATGTGGATAACTGGCCGGGGGATGTCGAGGGCTTAATGGGCCCTGCTCTCATGGAAAGAATGCAGAAACATGCGGAACGCTTTGAAGCCACTATCATTTCAGACCACATTACTGAGGTTGATTTGTCACAAAAACCTTTCCGCTTGAAGGGTGACAACGTTTATAGCTGTGACGCTTTAATTATTGCAACCGGCGCACACGCCAAATATCTGGGCCTGCCCTCTGAGGAGAAATTTAAAGGTAAAGGGGTGTCTGCCTGCGCCACCTGCGATGGCTTTTTCTATCGTAACCAAAAGGTGGTTGTGGTGGGCGGTGGGAATACGGCAGTGGAAGAGGCGCTGTATTTGGCCAATATCGCAGCCGAGGTCACCTTAATTCACCGCCGCGACAAACTGCGCGCGGAAAAAATCTTGATTGATCATTTAATGAAAAAAGCAGAAAGCAGCGGGAAAATCAAATTTGAATGGAACTCTGTTCTCGATGAGGTTTTAGGAACAGAGGGCGGCGTCACCGGTGTTCGTATTAAGCGAGTTGATAGCAATGAAACCAAGACACTCGATGTCACCGGCGCTTTTATTGCAGTGGGACACAAACCGAATACTGACATCTTTGAAGGCCAACTGACCATGGAAAATGGTTATATTAAAGTACACAGCGGCGCAGCTGGCAACGCAACCGCAACCAGCGTTCCTGGTGTCTTTGCGGCTGGAGATGTCGCTGATCCTATTTACCGCCAAGCGGTCACCTCTGCAGGTTCCGGATGCATGGCTGCTTTGGATGCGGACAAATATTTAGAAAGTTTAAAGTAAGACCATTCACGCAGGGGAGCCTTGAAGAGGCTGAGAGGTTCTGGACAGAACGACCCTTTTATTAAAGAATTTACCCCGCGGCTTGCCGCGGGCTCTCTAGCTAAGGGGTTTCC
>CAYVBZ010000054.1:0-16251 GCA_964449835.1 uncultured Coxiellaceae bacterium
TCTTGTTTTTTCTAAGGCCTGTTCGTAAGTGTCTGGGGATAATTCATAATGCAGCTCTAAGATCCTTTCTGCCATACCTTCATCGACTACCTCATCCCGACCATTTCGAATCGTTTGATCTAAACCAATAACCGCTAACTGCGAAAGCGTGCCGCTGGCTACACCTAAATGAAACTTTCTTGATAAAATATCAGTCTTGGAATTTTTCGCGAAAGCACTTCTAATATCATTTTCTATCTCAGCCAGTGGAGCAGCATAATACACTTTACTGGCTAATAATGAAGGTTGAAATAGGCTGTTGAAGTTTTTGCTTACATTGGCTAAGGCTGCAGCATCACCCAGGCTATATGGGTCATTATGCTGGCCTGTCAATACAATTCCTAATGCTTTTGCTTTGACTTTATCCCTTTTAACAGCTAGTCCAGGCAGACGAAGATCAAGAGCTGCTCCTGAGTGGGCAGGGTTAATGGTTAGATCAGAAATAATAGAATTATTCTGTTCAGCTTCTGGTTGGATTTCGGCTGATTCATCGCGACTTGATATCATAATGACCTCGTTTTATGAGAAACTATTTGGTCACAATATATCGCTTTAGCAAATAAATGTACAGAAATAACTCTTCTAGCGGCAATTAGAGTGGGAACCAGTGCAAACCTATCTTATAAAAATCATCAAGGCCAAGGAATTGGCGGCTTTCTGTTACATGATGCTCATTAAAAACTGCCAATGCTAAATAGAAAATTTAACTTTGATTTGCCAATACTTAATTCCTTAAGCTAGCTGTTTCGCCTTAATATTCTTCGCTGCAATCCATACCACTTTGCCATCACGCCAAACACAGATCGGCATGCCCAGCTGCTTGTGTCTCAATAAAGCCGCGTCTATCCCTTTCTGTATTGCAGCGGTAACTGCGTTTTTATCATTAAAAAACTTTGAAATTTCATCATCGCTCATTGCACTAAGCCGCTTTATCCACAGGCAATGGCTTCACTTTAATCTTGCTCGCTCTCTTGCTAACTTCCCACATATCATACTGCGCCTGAATATTTATCTACATTTCAATACTCGTGCGTAATAATTTTGATAAACGCAGCGCCATCTCTGGACTAATACCAGCATGCCCGTTTAACAAGCGCGATAGTGCGGTGCGTGACATTCCAAGCTTAGACGCAGCATCAGTAACACTCAGACCAGCACCATCAATGAGCACATCTTTTACAATTTCGCCAGGGTGTAATGGGTTGTGCATTGTCATTTGTGCCTCCTAGTGATAATCAAGATAATTAACTTCAATCGCATCGTGATTTTCAAATTTAAAAATAATGCGCCAATTTCCACTGACTGAGACAGAATAAAATCCGGCGAGGTCATGCGATAATTTATGATATTTCATACCTTTGTTGTTTCATTGGGTAATTCAACGTACCCGTGCGAAAGATTAAGATTAAAATAAGGATGCGAACACATACTGGCGTGATAGGGTTATTTGATATTTTCGCCAGCCGCGCGCAAACTAGAGACGTCATTCCACCAACTGTAACACCCTCTTAAGCCGAGATTGCATTAAGATCATATCCATAGCAAAGCGGGATAAAGTGAGCATATTCTTTAAAGCCGAGCTTATCGCAAACACCTCGGGCGTTCTGTGCCGCCATTAACTGAGCAACCACAAAATTTGCGGTGGGCACATTTTTTACCGCATTTATTATTAATGCCGTTAGCAGCCCTTGCTTTCTATAAGCCTCAAGGGTTGCCCCATGATAAAGACCCACTGTGTTTTTATCGTGAAAGCTGAGGACCGTGGCAACTGGCTTTTTATCCACTTCAGCCAAATACAATTGTATTTTGGCTGAAGTTTTGTAAGCACTATAAAGGCGAGCCATAGCGGACAAAGAAGCAGAAGCAACGCCATAAACCTCCTTTGTTATCTGCATAAAAGCTTCAAGCTGGTCTTCTTTTTCAACTAAACGAATAGCTGATTTTTCATTTAACCGAACAGGTAGCTCTTTAATTTTTCCGGCTTCCACGGCAACAGAGGTGTACTTACCCATTGAATAAAATTTTTGCTTAGTAAAAATGGACTCTACGGCCTCCGGCAAATCCATATCATGCGGCCAAAACCAAGTTAGTGGATAGTTTTTCTCTTTAAGCCTGTTCTTTAATAACTCGCATTTAGCATGAATTTCTTCAGGGTCACTGGAAAAACTAATAACCCCATTCATTAGGGGGAATAAAATCTGGGTCAAATAATAAAAATCGGAAGCCTCCCTTTCTGCGTAATAATTCTTATCAGGGCTGGTGTGCTGAACACATTCAAATATGAGCTCTTGAAAGTTCAACAAAATGGATTGCGCGGTTGCGTCAAGCTTCTGCCACAGCATTTGAAGTCCCCCTGAATACAAAGAAGAAATCAGTCTATATCAAACGTTTCAAGCTTGCTATAAACTTAAAGGCAACATCATCACCTGCAACATATTCAACAATTGCGAGCGCGCCGTCTTTAAGATCATGATTATAAATGGTATTTGCGATCCCTGAGTACCCAGGAGCGCCCCGAAATACGTACGGATAAAGTGTGTACTTTTTATAAAGATGCGCTATACTTAAGTTTAGATAAAAATGAGGCTCATGCCATGTCCACCAAAGATGCAAGGGTTGATATTAAAACAACTAAAGCTGCTAAAACAACCTTAGAACAAGCTGCTTACGCTATGGGTACGACACTTAGCGCATTTATACTTGATTGCGCCATGTCTAAAGCAAGAGAAGTGATCGCTCAATCTGATTCTATTCGACTTAATCGCAAAGAAGCCGAGCGCTTTATTACCGCATTAGAAAGCGCGCCACGCCCTAATGAAAAACTCAAAAATCTATTTAAAATACATAGCAGAAATAAGAAGCCCAACCATCGCGAAAAAGAATAATGGACTTAATCACAGAACAGCTTAACACCGCCCTACATGACCGCAATTCATTTGATTGTGGAGTAAACGAGCTTAATGCTTTTTTAAAACAACATGCCAATCAAAATCAATTGAGGAATGTTTCCAAAACCTACGTGGCCGTGGCTACGGTCTCATCCGATGATATAAAAAAAATCTATGGTTATTACACTCTATCTGCCGGCCACATATCTTTTGACCTTTTACCCGAAAATGAAAAATCAAAAATCCCCAAATATCCAGTTCCTATTGCGCGCATAGGAAGATTGGCTGTTGATAAAAGCCATCAAGGCCAAGGAATTGGTGGCTTTCTGTTACATGACGCTTTTACAAATGTTTTGAATATTGCTGAAAAAATGGAGGTATTTGCCATTGTGGTAGACGCAAAAAATAACGAAGCCAAAACATTTTATAAAAATTATGGCTTTAATGAGCTACAAAACTCAGGTTTAACCTTATTTTTGTCCGTTAAGACAATTAAGGCCGCACAGTAGATATACCAACTTTGAAAATCAACCTCGATTGACGACGTCATGGAGGTCAACCGTTGGAACAGCAAAAAACCCAACAAGCAGAAATGGCTAAACTTAGACGCGAAGTTGCCCGCTGAAGAGGAGAATGCCTTTTTAAAAAAAGTGGCCCCATAAAGAGAGGATTATTGATATGAAGCGGATAATAATGTCAGCAGCAATGCTAGCCTCAGCTATCGGGCATGCAACAACACTGCCACATGGCTTTGTATACCTGAAAGATATCGACCCGACCATCCAGCAAGATATTCGCTACGCAGACCACCATAATTTTATCGGCCGTCCTATTACTGGTTATGATGCGGCTGAATGTATTCTAAGCCTGCCCGCGGCAAAAGCGCTAGCAGAGGTACAGAAAGACCTGCATAAAATGAGATATTCTCTCAAAGTGTATGACTGCTATCGTCCTCAGATGGCCGTTGATGATTTTATTCATTGGAGCCAGCAGCCAGATCAACAGCAGATGAAGGGTGAATTTTATCCGCGCACTGCAAAAACAGATTTTTTCAGTCTTGGCTATGTTGCCAAACAATCCAACCATACTCATGGCAGTACAGTCGATCTGACTATTGTACCTATGCATAGTGAATCTACGGAACAGTATGCGCAAGGTCAATCGCTTACCGCTTGTTTCGCGCCCTATGGTGAACGTTTCCATGACGGCAGCCTTGATATGGGAACAGGGTACGACTGTATGGATGAAACAGCACATGGTGATAATAGGGATGTCAGCAAAATTGCACAGCAGCATCGTGCGCTGCTGCGCCAAGTCATGGGGAAACACGGCTTTGCCCCCTATGCTGTGGAATGGTGGCATTTCACTTTGAAAAATCAGCCCTACCCAACCACATTTTTCAATTTCAAAATTCCACCGACACCGCCAACCCTTCATTACAGCAAACAAATACTAATCGTTTCTGCTGACAACCGGCGGCCTTATACAGCAATTTTGCAGCGTTATCAGCGTGCCGCATTAGGGTCAAACTGGGAAAAAGTAGGCCCCCCAATCCCAGTGGTTATCGGCAAACACGGGCTTGCTTGGGCAGATAGCAACAGCACTTCTCCTAAATGGCCCGTTAAAAAAGAAGGGGACATGCGTACACCTATTGGTATTTTTCCAATCCCCTTTGCTTTTGGGCTGATGCCCGCAAATAAAAGCATTTACTGGCTTCCATGGCTGCAACTAGAAGAAGGCATTGAATGTGTCGACGATCCCAGCTCGCGTTATTACAATCAAATTGTTAATCACAGGGATACAAGCCTGCGGGATTGGCACAGCAGTGAGAAAATGGCACACGTCCCCCTCTATAAGCTGGGCGCCGTCATTGGTTATAATGCCCAGGCTAGACAGCCAGGAGCAGGCTCATGTATTTTTTTACATATCTGGCGCGACGCCTATTCTGGCACTGCAGGATGTGTCGCAATGGATGAAAAAAATATTCGCTCCGTTCTAAAATGGTTACGCCCTAAAAATTCACCAGTAATCGTCATTGGCACAACAGCTACTAATCAAAAATTTTTGAGTCATTCTGTTGAAGGGTAGCACCACGGTAGCACCGTGGTATTTTTAATCTTGGACAAGAAGAAAGGCATCATTTTTGTTGCCGCTGGGGCTGCCTAGAACGAACCGCTCCGAGTGAAACCTTACTCCCTCGGGTCTAGTTACTTTTCTTGGGAGATTGTGCTCCAATGGCGAAAACTTCCGAAAGGACGCCCGTTTACTATGTTTTATTTAGCTTGTTTATTTGCTGCTTACTAATGTCTGCAGCGTTAGACAATGCTTTAGAAAAGCCCTTCTGTCTTCCATGAAAAAGAAGAGCGGCACCACCAACACTTAGACTGGCGCCAGCATACACGGCTGTGAGACTTGCTCCTCCTGTTGGAATTGCACCAGTTAGCCCCAACACAATGAGAGCAACACCTGCCAAGAACATCAGCGCACCAGTGAATTTCTTCCATGCAACAGGTTTTCCAGACGCTTCCTGAAGAGCATGTTTTTCTAACGCTTTTATTTTATCTTCACTTCTTGAGTCCAACATGACATCAATAGCTAGATCTAATGATTTTTTCAGGTCCCCCTTGTTCTTGTTAGAAACATGTTTGCCTTTCACCAAAAGGACGGCTTCATTAAACGCCTTCCTTGCAGCCTCTAAAATAGGCCCTGGGGCATCATAACCATAATCTCGGCATAACTCATCAAGTTGTTTTTTGGCCTCCTCAAAATTAATCTCTCCTTCCACAATACCTTTTGTAAGCAATTCAATTTTTTCATTTTTAACTTCTTCATATCCCTTATTAATAGGCTTTCGATCAGGGTCACTGTCAGAATTATTTTTAGCTTCTTTCAATATACCCCAGCACTTTTTGTGTTTTTCATAACCGTATTCTTCAGCTTTCAGCATTTTAACAAGAGAATTATAAAATTGATTAAATTCATCCTGTGTGCCATGTTCATAAACAAATTCAGTGATCGTATTAAATTTCTCCACAGAGTCAGAGTCTTCTTTGAAGTGTTCCTTACAAATATCCGCATAAATCCACAACAAAGGTTTCTTTGCATCTTGATAATGCATTTCTTTACCAGAGAGAGATTGTGAATCCCCTAAGGCCTGCTCTTTACACATATAAAGCAAAAACTTAAAGCAGTCTTTCTGAGCTTCAGATTCTATCTTCCTCATTTCTTTTAATGCCACCACAAGACCAATATGGACACGGCCCAGACACACTAAAAAATATTCTGATTCTTCTGGTTCTTCTGATTCTTTGAAAATTTTATACAGCTTATTTAACTCTTTCAGTCCCGATAAATTTCCACCATCGGCAGCAGCCTGAGTAAGTGCACCGCACTCGTAGTCTGGTATTGTGAGATAGTCAATCAGATTGAGCCTATTCATTTTTTCCTTCAAGATAGCTAACGCCTCCTCAGTCAGGTCCCCGCTGAAGGCGCCCACAAAGACGGTTCGCAACCAATTTTTACCGCGCAATTCACGACTGTACCATCCATCTGGAGGAATGAATTGTTCAATCAGTGGAATTACATGTGGACTTACGTAATATGATACAGGCCTGTCCTTATTTTCTTTGCTGTCCTGCTGAATCTGTTGAACGACAGCTTCAATATCATTATCATTTGGCGGAACCTTGAAACGCCCTAACCATTTCTTAACACGTTCTATTTTTTGATCTAGAGTTAGCCCCATAAGTTAGCCCATTTGTTGACCATATATATTATTTTAGCATATAACTTGCAATAAAATAGATCTGGAGCTTACTTATTGATTAATAACCATACTATTCCGATACGCAAGGAGATAAGCGTGGAGCGCTACAGTAACCAAACGCGAACCCACCTTTGGACAGACAAACTAACTACCCCCTCGGGTCTAGTTCCTTTTCTTGGGAGATTGTGCTCCAATGGCGAAAACTTCCGAAAGGACGCCCGTTTACTATGTTTTATTTAGCTAAATTTTTTCGCAGAAATATCGGACAATACCCCTAACAAAAATCCACCTCAATCTCTGCCGCACTATAAATAACATTAGGAACAAGCGGCGTCCTGCCTCGACCTCGAGCACCCTCTTCTAATCTGACAAAACCGTAATTCTCTAACATTCGAAGGGTGCGAAGTAAATTATTAGCGCTACGTCCTGTAACGCCTTCTAGCTCTTTAATCGATTGCGGCTGCTTATCCACAATAAGCTTAAGAAGCTCTTGATTCTCCTCGGATAAAACATGAGCCAAAGAGCGCATGGAACGGAACCAAATTTTAGGCTCATCCTTCTTAGGCTTATAATCACCCCGAGCAATAGCAATGGTTCTCTTTTTGAATTGCTCAAGAGGCATAATACCGACCTTAACAATTTTATGAAGAGTCGCTCTCATTTTGATTCTTCCTCCAATTTATTTAATATCTTCTCAACTTCTTTCCAAAAATATTCAATTAACTTCCCAGCATTTTTATAATGATAAGGCCGTCCTTCATCATGATGGTCTCTGTGCCAATGGTCATACACTTTGCTCGGTGAGACACCCTTCTTTCTCCCGTAAGGAACGGCATGCGCATTATCAAATCCCATAATTCGCTTGTTATAGCGGTCATGCAAAGTAAGAGAATATCTTACCCCATGCGGCCTATCCTGGTTAGGCTCAACTTCACGCACTTCAAATTTTACCCACAGCCCTAACCGCTCCTGCACGACATACCTTACCCCATCCAAATCTAGCAAATTTTCTAGCGAATTATCCTGTTTCATTTTAATTATATCACCTTATGATAGGTTTTTGTACCTTGCGGAGGTTTTAACAATAAATATATCATATTGCGATATATTTAAGCAGATAAGAAGCCGCCATTTACTCAAAAGCGCTGCACTATACTTAAGTAAATTGATCTATTAAGGCAAAACACAATATGAACTCGCCTTCCCCCCAATGGGTATACCTTTTTCTGATAATAGAGTAGCAACTGCGTTAGGCGTCAATGCTACTCGCCCCTCGCCTGTCCGCGATTCTTTGAAAACGATAATTTGTTTAACTTCCATTTCGACCCTGAAACGCTTATCCTATTGAGCCGAAAATCAAACAAACTCCTACACGCTAGATCTAAATTGGTTAGGTTGAGATTCATTTTTTTCTTTGCTCTGATCACTTATGAGGGCAGGCAAAGTAGACGGTGCTTTTTTAGGAAAAAAGATTGACTCTGTTCCAGTTACTAAAGCAGCTGTATACCACTGATCTTGTCTAGCAACCGGTCGAACCTCGGTATGCTCAATATCAATCGCATGGAAGGCCTCGGTAATTTTATCGGTCGAACCTGTTTTTTCAGTGACGTGGCCGCGTACCCTGTTGATGTCTTCATAAACATCATCTAGAATACTCTGGTGAAGCTTGCTAGCATCCAACCCAACAACTTCATTTAAGTTAGTAGCGATTCTAAACACCGAACGATATATATTCTCAAAGGCACGATAGGTTCGTAATTGTTTTAACTGCGTTCCTCCACCTCCAGCGCATCCGTAAATAAAAACATCCTTTCCATATTTTATGAGAAGGGGTGGATTAGTTTGGCCTTGGTCGAGGATTTCCTTGTCCGGCTTTTGATCTGTCAACAGAAGTTTTAATTTGTAATTGAGTTCTTGATTACGCTCATAAACATCACGCATTTGAACATTCTCTGATGGCGCATTTATTTTAGACTTTACAGCGGCCACGAATTCACGAAGGGTATTGAAACCTTTAGTCAGCAAGGCGCCCAGGGCTGTTGCTGCCATACTAACGGCGGTCAACTTGACTGCTAAGGAACCTGCGAGGAATAGACCGCCCAGAATGGCAGGCAGGCCGCCCGTTAAGACTGCTACAGTCAAAGCAATTCCAATGCCCAAGCTTATTGCAACAATGGCAGAAAAGGATTTCGGATATTTTCTCGCTGTTTCAATAGCAGGACGAATGATATAGCGGACAGGAGCCAGGAAGCGACGTAGGGCGCCTGTTATCAGATTGACGGTAATATTGACTATAGGAAAAGCGATGACCAGAAGAGCAAGAAAAACGATTAGAACAAAGCTTAAGCCAAAACGCAAATACCGATTCTGGATGGGGGCAAGATTTTCTTCTAACTGTTTACCTAGAAATCCTGTGAATCGCACTACACTCCAGCTCAAGATTTCGAGAGGAGCGGTCAAAATAAACTCAAGCCATTTAAAAGGATTCAATAACTTTCGTAGTGCAAAATGCTCCCAGCGAAGTGTGCTCATGCGATAAAAATCTTCGTTTAAAACGGTGCAATGCGCGATGTCCGCGGTGTCGCTATTAGCGATCAGACTCTCGTGGCCAAAAATTTGCAGCAGGAGATCCCGGCATTTCTTATTAAAGGTCAAGTGACCATTGCGGGCAAGCTGATGCGATAGGCGATTCAGTGGCAACGCATTCGCAGGCATAGGTCTATTTATCCTCGTATTTAGTATGTTTATTTATTGAATATTATAAGATAAAACCCTTAAGGAAACCTGAATTTTTGGGAGAGCCACCTCATAAAAAGTGTACCCTGAAGTGTACCCCGACATAATAACAAGAAGGGATCCCTAGGGAAAGCACCCATGCAGCTTTGCTCCAGAATTGCTGTTCGATTTGGACCGGAATCGATGTTCGGTTACGATCGGAATAGCCGTTCGGTTTGGAGAAGTTCTTATCCCATAGGAACTGCCAAATAATCACAAGCACTAACTCGAGTAACCTTATAACCTAGGGCTTTAAATTTGGCGATGGTATGAAGGATTTTCTCTTTAACAACGGGGAGAGCCGTTTCTAAGGGATTTCCTCCCATGATTTCACATAAAATAACAGGTTTATTAGCCTTTATAGTTTTAACAGCGCCATCCAACACATGATTCTCATATCCTTCAACATCAATTTTTATGAAGGATACATTTTTGAGTCCTAGGCTATCAATACTCAACCGGTCTGCCTTATCTCCTCCATGTCCAACAGAGGTGCCCCCCTCATTCCCCTTAACCGCTGGATTCATTTCTACAACTCCTTTTTTTTCGCCCACTGCGTAACGAAAAGTTTTTACGTTCTTAACATGATTGACAAAGAGATTAGCATTAAGCTCCATAAAAAGCTTTTTTTGAGGCTCAAAAGCGTACACAGTTCCTTTTCCTGCCAGAAGTTGCGCCAAGTAAATGGTGTGAGTCCCAATATGTGCGCCAATGTCGAGGACATTACTATTTTTCTTAACGTATTGAGCCATATAATTTATTAAGTTTGGCTCCCATCTTACTCCACACCGAAGTAGCGTCTTAATGACATCCTTTTTGTTTTCAAGATAAAAGTAAGCAAAATCTTTTACCTTATATAGCGAATAGTTTTGAGTAGGAAACCCTTCCAGATACTGATCCAAGTTCATATACGATTCATTATAGGATGAATATTGTACATACGCCTTTCGAAGGAGCTCTGGAGTTAGTCTATTGTAGTCTCCATGTACCTTGGCATCATATAATTTGGAATCATATACCTTGGGATCATATATCTTGGCATCATGTACCTTGGCGTCTTGATAGAATATTAAAACCGCTAATATTAAGATGGGAAAAAGAAGAAAAAAAGCACCTAATTTAAGATTAATTAAATTCTTTCCTTGAGAACCACGATCCTTGAAATCCATCACTTAACCCTGCTATTTAGTTAGTCAATGCTTATCACGTTTTTGGTTAGTCGCCTTACATTGATTAATCTGGTGCTGGCAGAGGGATTTGAACCCACGACCTACTGATTACAAATCTCGAAGGCCAATATTTTCTCAAACTTTACCAAAATATATACATCTTTACAAATCAATCACTTAAATATAAAACCCGCTTACTTAAACTTAATGAAACTGCCCTAAACTACACCTAAAAGGTAGCACCAGGGTAGCACCGCAAAGAGGTTGATTTATGACCAAAAGCAAAATGAATTTCACCAAAAAGGATTTAGCTGAGCCGCTGTCTCCAGCGATTTACACCTGGATAATATTTTACAAAATGACAATCAATGACTTGCAATAGACCCCAAAGGTATAATGGGTGATCCAGAATTTGAAATTGCCGCTTTCGACTTTATCCATCGCACCGAATTGAATAATGAAAAACACATAACTCAGCTTTTCAATTCACGAATAGAGAACATAGCTCGAAAATCCAAGCTAAATCCTCAGCGTATTAAAAAATGGGTCTTTGTCAGATACAGCCTGTTGTCACGGTCAATAATCGACCAGTCAATGATGACGACCCAGGGGAAATTACTGCAAAACTAAAAACTCTATACGACCAGAGAGTAAAAAAAACTCTCAAATTTCTATTGCTTCATAAAAGCACGATAATAACCATGCGTCATACATCAAACACGCCATACCCTTTCTCGCTATTAAGCGACCATCTGCCAAGCATCTTTAATTTCTTTAAACTCAATCTTATTGCATTGATCTGCTTCTGCTGCATCTAAATCAGCTATTTCATTTATGCGATCAAAAACCTCCGCATTATCAATTTCTTTATGGAGATAGGTATAAAGCGTAATTCTTAAAAGACGGTCGGCCGGTTTGGATATTTTATTTTTATCTTTCTCCCACAACAAAATTTGCTGATAGCGGCAACCAATCAAAGCAGCTAGTTTATTTTGGGACAAGTCCAGCATGGTTCGCATAAATTTAATTTCACCCCCTTTTAGCAAGCCTTTTTTGAAAATAAGAATTTTGGAAATAGCTTTATGCAGGCCATGAATGTCATGGATAAATATTTCTTCACCCCCATCTTCCAATTTGGTGATTTTAACTCCATTCAGAAGATAGATATTATCAAGCCCACATTCAGCGTAATGATAATGAGATTGCTTTTTCATGGATGCCCCCTATTTAACTTTCATTGCAGTAACAACTAATGCCGTTTGACTCAAGCGAAGGCAGACAACGACCCGTAAATAATCCCCCGCCGTTAATCGTTCAATTACAATCTCATAGCCACCCAGATTTCCCTTTTTATTAGCTAAGATTGGATTGTCCACCACCTTACCCTTGGCCAGACAAATCAAGACCTGCTGGGTGGAAATACGGCGTTCCTTTATCCTTTCCTTTGCGTGCCTTGACCAGAAAACCAGTCCTTTTGTCGCCAATTCGCGTACTATTTGCTGCGCCTCTACCTTGCTTGGCGTCTTATGCAGAGGAACAATATTCATTAAAATGCCTTTTTTATTAATATATTGCCTGAATCCTTGACCTTGCTTATACCATTAGTATATATACGTTTATCGTATATTTCAAGCAGTGGTATAACCGCAATATATGACCGCCACAGCTATGATTCCGAAAAGCGTCTTGCGCTGGCAGCATGGGGTAAAAGGTTAGGTGAAATAATCAACAACATCGAGATTGCTAATAATGTAGTCGCATTTAAAAATACTGGGAACTAGCTATTGAAAAATAGGTTACTAGGTAATATACTTATTAATGAGGGATTAGAATGAGAATTTTCAAGTACCGCACGTTTCGTCAATGGGCTAAAAAAGAAGGGATTAGTGATAGCGCATTAAAAAAAGCAATTGATGAAATAGAACACGGCCTTTTTGATGCCAATTTGGGTGGCGGCCTCTACAAACAGAGAGTAGCTAGAAAAGGTCAAGGCAAGCGAGGAGGATACAGGACAATCCTCGCCTTTAAAGAAAAAAAGCGATCTATTTTTATGTATGGGTATGGTAAAAATGAGCGCGCCAATATTACTGACAAGGAAGAAACAGTTTATAAAAAATTAGCCAGGTACTATTTAGAAATACCCGACAACAAGCTAGAGACCATCATCAAAAATGGTGAACTATTTGAGGTAAAATGAGATGAAACCCGCGAAAAAAACGAAGCACCCAACTATGCTGGAAGTAGCCCATGAAATGGCGAAGGGCTTGTACGAAGCAAATATCATCGACGCAATGACCATGCGCGAATTTGACACATTGTGCTTAGCACCAGTAAAAGAATTATCAGCGGCAGAAATTAAAAAAATTCGCTTACGCGAAAAAATCAGTCAGCCTGTATTTGCAAAATGCTTAAATACAAGCACGTCCACTGTTAAACAATGGGAGCAGGGATTGAAGCACCCACGGGGAACTTCTCTTAAACTGTTAAATCTCGTTGCAGAAAAAGGGTTGAGCATTCTTATATCAAACAACTCAAATAAAAACGAAGGTGCAGCTGCTTAAAGCTACCAACGTGAAAGGATTTAGATATGGCTGCAAATGAGAAAATGAATCCACCTTTTGAACCGCTGACACCCAACGACGAAACCCTTGAAGCAATAAAGGCCGCGCGTCGCGGCGAGGTGATCAAGGTGGGCAAAGTCGATAACCTATTGGCGAGCTTGAATGATGCGGAAGATTAACCAACATGGATCAAAAGCATTTACAGTTAATCTGCACCAAAATGCAGTGATGTCGCCCCGAAAAAACGGACACATAACTAAGCTACCATTTTCTCCTCAAAATATACCGGGCTTAAATAGCCAAGTCTAGAATGAAGTCGTTTTCGATTGTAATACACATCGATGTATTCAAACGTAGGCCTGATTTTCGACCTGGTGTATCAGTACATTTTTGCTCCACCCGTGACAGCGCGTCATGCGGATGTAAAATTCCCGCTCCAAATCGTCCTTACATTTCTCCATAATAATGAGGTTCTTGCTCCACGCTATTTCTCGCACCAGTGGTGCGAGTTTTTCATTGCTGCTATAAACCTCATAAAACGACCTCATCCGCCATAGGCTTGCCGATGAATAGCCTCGCGCCCCAGGATAAGACGACCGATGGTCAATAGTTGGCAAGACAAAAATATTAATTTTAACAAGCACTGACGTATATTTTTGAACTCACTTTTAGTATCGTTACAGCGTTAGTGCAGCCTGTCGACATCCAATGGCCACCAGCAAAGCTCGAACACTATTGCGCAATTAATTTTCAACCCAAACATTGAAGGCTTTTATATGAATTTTGACTTACTTAAATACTCTCTATTGGTAGCCGTTATGATGATTTCTTGCATACCCACATTTGCTGGCACTCAACAAATTAAACCAACGTCCATAGAGAAAAAATTAGCAGAGCTTGAAACTTCCTTCGATGGGCGAATTGGCATATACGCAATCAATACAGCGAACAATCAACATATTCAATATCGGACGAATGAACGCTTTCCAATACAGAGTACATTTAAAATAATGGCCGTTTCCGCCATTCTAAAGAAGAGCATGACCGATAATCGCTTACTACAGGAAAAGGTATTTTATACAAAACAAGATTTGGTTTTTTGGTCACCCATCACAGAAAAGCAGCTTGCTAATGGAATGACAGTCTCTGAGTTGTGTGCAGCAGCCATGATGTATAGTGACAATACAGCAACAAACCTAATCGTGAAAAAACTAGGTGGGCCTTCCGCTGTCACTGCTTTTGCTCGCTCCTTAGGCGATAACACATTCAAAATAGACAGCTGGGAACCGGAATTAAATTCAAATCCTAACGACTTGCGTGACACCTCTACACCTACAGCAATGGAAAAAAGTTTACAGAAACTGACGCTTGGAAATGTTTTAGCCGAACCAGAACGAAACCAATTAGTGACATGGATGAAAAGCAATACAACTGGAGATGCACGAATCCGTGCTGGCACACCAAAAGGATGGATTGTTGCCGATAAAACAGGTGCTGGGAGTGATTACGGGATATCCAATGATATTGGGGTAATCTGGCCGCCTAATTCTGCCCCTATTGTTGTTTCAATATATTCTATAAACAATAAAAAAGATGCGGCCCGCCGTGATGATGTTATAGCGCAGGCTACACGTATAATAATTGATGGTTTCAGGGGATAAGGAGAAAATAATGCTTTATTTAAACGGTGAATTTATATCATCGGCTCAATTCAAGATAGAGCCTGGTGATAGAGGGTTGCTTCTTAGCGATGGTTTATTTGAAACTCTGCGTGTGCATGAGGGAAAGGTTTTTTGCCTGGAAGAACATTATGCAAGACTTCTGAAAGGAGCAAAGGCTTTAAAAATACCACTTCCTTTAAAATTAGATGAACTGAATGATATCCTATTAAAACTCCTTAAAGAAAATAATCTAACAAATAAGGATGCGACCCTAAGAATAACGCTTACCAGAGGAACCGGCCCCAGAGGCTTGCTTCCCCCTTCTGAACCTAAACCAACAATTATGATTACTGCCGCCCCTTTCCCTCATGCAGAGCATCCACCTTTAAAACTTCATATTTGTACTACTACCCGCAGAAATGAAAGATCCCCTTTATCTAATCTTAAATCATCATGCTACTTAGATAACATTTTAGCTAAAATGGAAGCTGTCGAGCACAAGGCCGATGATGCTATTATGCTCAACACAAAAGATAAAGTGGCTTGCGTGAGTAGTGGGAATATTTTTATTGTTACTCACGACAACCTCGTATTAACACCAAGAGTCGAGGATGGCATTTTACCCGGAATTACCCGAAGGCTTGTTATTGAAGACTGTATAGAAAATAGAATTCCTTTGGTCGAGAAAGAATTAACTGTAGAAGATATTTTAGACGCAAAAGAAGTTTTCATTACAAACTCAGTACTTGAGATACAACCTGTTGCCACAGTCAACAATCGGCCAGTCAATGATGGCGACCCAGGGGAAATTACTGCAAAACTAAAGGCTCTATACGACCAGAGGGTAAAAAAAAATCCTCAAATTTCTATTGCTTCAAGTGAGAAACAATATCAAAATCCGGCCTTGCTCATTAATAATTTTAATAATAAAGCTAACACAAAAGACAGCTCAAACCAGCCAACCCACACAATACCCGAAGGAGAAGCGATCAGGTCTAGATTATAAAATGGGTTACCTATGGAATGGATTATTAACTATACAAAATCAATATATGCCAACCTTGTTGGTTGGCTAGAAATTACTCTACGCAAAGAAACGAGATATCGATGTCTTATCGACAACATTGAACCAAACAACCGGCAAACAATAATCCACTACAAAACAATCGGCTGTAGAAGTTTACAACAAGACACCGCTTTTAATTTAAATAAGTCCGCTATTTTTTCTTTATTCAGGTCAGATCATGCGCAAATCATCGTTTCCATCGCAACAGCTGAGTCTCTGCTCGGAAAATCACCTGAAGAAATAGCGGAAAAATTCCAGCAATATGTCTCTTACTGCTCGAAAAAAATAGCCAAGAATTTACAATGATTATCTACCTAGCAATGGTG
>CAYVBZ010000055.1:0-15429 GCA_964449835.1 uncultured Coxiellaceae bacterium
CCCGTGCCGGTCACCGCTCCCAAAGTCAGCAAAGTCCCCGAAGCCGGAGAGAAGACCGCATTCCCGGTTAAAGTTGTCGCACCGAAGGTGAGGCCCGCTGTGCCGCTGGTGACATTCGCACCTTTAGCGATGGTCAAGGTATTTGCACCAATACTCAAAGTGCCCAGCGTATGAGTGATGCCTGCACCGCTGCTGGCAAGATCAGAAGTAATCGTGGCATTCCCGCCAACGGTGGTATTGTAAGCCGTGATACTGCTATTCGTTTGAAGGTCTAAGATACCGCCATTAATATTTAAAGCACTGGCCGCGGTGCCTAAAGCAGAAGTGTTGCCCGCAACCAAGGTGCCGCTGCTTAAAGTGGTGCCACCGGTATACGCATTAGCATTTGACAAAGTCGAAGTGCCCGCGCCGTTCATCGTCACTGTACCAGCACCACTTGAGATGGCACCGGACTCAGTAATCGACGTGTTAGCAACAGGCGTAAAGGTAATAGCGCTCGAGCCAATCGTCACCCCTCCAGAAAGCGTCAGCGCGGTGGTACCCGATGAAGAGGTCGCAGTCAAAAAGGAAACACCCGCCGTCCCACCATCTGTGACCAAGCCTGATAATGTTAAAGTCAGATTGGAACTCGCTGTCGTGTTGTTCAATTTAATGTTGCCGCCGCCACCTGCGATGGTGAAGAGACGGTTAGAAGAATCACTTCCCCCAGTATCCGTGTCAATCAAGGTGCCTACCGTAGACCCTGCTCCTAAGGTGATCGTTCCGTTTGCCGAGGTCGTGGGAGCGCCAAGAGAACTGTTGCTGGAAAGCGCGGCGAGACTGGCAACGCTCAAAGTGCCCGCTTGTACCGTGGTGGTACCTGTAAACGTACTGCTCGTCCCCGTCAAACTTTGCGTGGGCGACCCCGTACCCGTCAGATTAATAATCAAATTCCCCGTCCCGCTGATCACGCCATTATAAGAATTACTACTGCTCGCGGTACTGTTACTAATCGTCAAATTGCCCGACCCCAAAGTCACATTGCCATTCGTGCCCGTTAAAGCCCCCGAAGAAAGAAAAGCAATTGAATTATTGAAGTTATTTAAATTTAAAGTCGCAACCGCATTAGCGAGACTGATTCCGCTGTTGGGCGACAAGGTTGAAGCGGCGTTTGCCTTTAAAACACCTTGGCTGATCGTCGTTAAGCCGCTGTAAGTATTGGAAACTGAAGAAAGCGTGAGTGTGCTGGTTCCGCTTCCGCCACTCAACGTAAAGCCGCCGCCCGAACCGGTAATCGCCCCACTGATGGTTGGCGTATTTCCTGTGCCGACTGAAATGGTGTTGCCAGTGCTGCTCAAAGTAATTGGATTAGATAAGGTAATATTCGCAAGATTCAACTGCGTAGCGCTGCTCGTCGGCGTGCTGTTCATGGTGATGGTGCTGGTATTGCTAAATGTGGACAAAGAGCTCAAATCTAAAATAGCTGTGTTCGAGGAGGTGGGCGTGATATTAATCCCCGCGCTTCCACTTCCAAGTCCTGCGGAAACGGTGGGCTTTAAGGTGCCAACTGTAATGGTGGTCGAACCTGTGTAAGTGTTTACGCCTCCTAAGGAGAGAGTGCCCGTGCTGTCTGCAGCGGCGAGTGTCAGCGGGTTGCCGGTTCCTGCCATAATACCGTTATAGATCAAAGTCGTACCTGAGTTAGGACTGAAGGTGCCGCCCCCCGAGTTTAAGGCAATCCCGCGATTTGAGCTAAGCGTAAAGGAAGCCGTGGTTTGTAACGTCCCCCCGCCAAAAGCCAGTTTCCCGGCCGTCGCGGCACCGGGCGCTGCGCCTAAGTTTGTATCGGCGCTGATGCTTAAGATGCCGCCATTAATGGTAGTGGTGCCCGTAAAGGAGTTGCTGGAATTTCCCAAGGTAACTGTTCCGGAGCCATTCTTAATTAAATTTTTCCCATTAGCGCCACTAATAATCCCTGCTAAGGTCATGGATCCAGTGCCGCCAATGTTGTTGGAGGTCCCGGATATGGTAATGGGATTATTGATAGTCAAGCCCGTTGATGTAGCGGTGAGGCTATTGACCGTGGCTGAGCTCAATGTAATTGCGCTTGTATTACTCAAGGTGCCATTATTGGCAAAGCTGAAATCAAGAGTCCCAGAGCTGACCGTCGTGCCGGAGGTATTGCCCAACCCACCGGTGCTACCAATGCTCAAGACACCACCACCACTCACAGCGGTAGCGCCGCTATAGGTATTGGCGCCGGAAAGAGTCAAGGTGCCTGTACCGGCCATGGTGAACGACACAGCCCCAGTAATATTCGCAGACAAGCTATTCGTACCGCTATCATTGTCAGTGAAAACAGTTGCCGTGCCTCCGCTATTCGTCAAGGTGCCCGTACCAGAGACACTGGCTTGTGAGACGGCGAAGTTACCCATATCGTAGGTACCACCGTTCAATACTAAAGAAGAGGTTGCGAGCAGTGCGCTTGCAATACCACCCTTGACTGTTCCTGAATTAATGGTGGTCGTGCCAGTATATTTATTTACTTTATTCAAAGCTAAGGTGCCGGTACCCGACATCACTATACTGCCGGTACTATCCGTGCCAAGCACGCCGCCCGCTGTAAAATTACCCCCACCGGCAAAAGTCAGCGTATTACCCGCATTGGTGACAGCGCCTGATAGAGCTAAGGTCCCTCCAGTCGCCGCTCCGATCGTCGTGTTGCTCCCCAAAGTAATGGCGCTGCCTACTGTGTCAGTCGAGCTGCTGTTTGCCCCATACAGTGCGCCAAGGCCGCCGACACCTGTGCCATTCAAAGTCAGAGCGGCGGAATTTCCTAAACTATTTCCGCCTAAATTGATGCTGAGCATACTGCCGGAAACAACCGTCATGGTCGTGTTGTTGCCGAGCCCCGTTCGATTGGTCACGTTGATTGTCGTGTTGCTGCCAGCTGTGCCGAAAGCGGTCTTGTCGGTGTAATTATTATTACCGGCTCCGCCAATTGTGATTGAGCCAGGGCCGGTATAAGTCAAAAGACAAGCGACGCCGCTGCAACCATTAGCTGATCCACCGGTGATCGCTCCTGTCAGCGATAAAGAATCCGAACTTGAGTTAACACCGATCGTGACATTCGCGGAGTTACTCAACGAAATTGCACCAGACCAAACAGCGCTTGAGCCGGTCCCTACCAAGGCGCCATTTGTACCAGATACGCCAGTGCCTTGCAGCGCAAGAGAATTAGAAAGCGTATTATTATCATTTTGCAAAGTGCCGCCCGTGAGTACAGATACAGCACTGGTGCCGAGGCTAGATCCGCTTGCAACTTCTAAAGTACCCTCATTCACAGTCGTGGCGCCGGTATAAGTATTTCCCGTTCCAGAAATCACCACCGTACCGGTGTTCGTGGCGGATAAGGCCAAAGCCGTGCTGGTACCCGTGATATTCCCCGTGACGGTGCTATTATTCGTGCCCGTGCCAATCGTGTTAAAGCTCAACGCAAATCCACCCGAAACCCCGCCATTCACATTCACCGCTCCTGTGCTGCTTGCAACGTTCGCCTGAAGAGTCGAAGCTTGCCCTAAAACCAAACTGCCATTCAGCGTGACACTCCCTGCAGAAATCGGAATGCTCGACCCACCGGAAGCAAAGGTGATTGTTCCCGCGCCGCTGTTCGCATTTAAGATGACGCTGCTACCTGAGCCCGTGCCACTAATACAAGTGGTTCCTGTGCAGGTGCTGGCAAAGGTAATATTGCTGTCTGCTGTTAAAGTCAGTGAAGTATTTGCGCTCCAGGTTACGGGATTGCTAATGGTAATCGTCCCCGCCGATCCGCCGCTTGTGCCAGTATTGGTAGTGGTAATCACAATATTGTTGGAGGCGAGCGCATTGTTCAAAGTCGTGGTATTGATTGTGGCAGTGGCCGCGCCGGAATTGGGCGTAAAGGTGTTACTCAAATTAGTGTAATTGGCATCCGCGCTGGTGCTGATCGTCACATTCGCAGGATCTAGCAGCCAGGTTCCCGCCAAACCATTCGGCGCGAGCGTATTCACATAAACATGATTGACGTCTAAATATTCACCGGAAGTTTCAACAAGACCACCATTGCCGGAAATTGCGCCGCCTTGTGCGAGCAAAGTACCATCCACTAAAGCTTGTTGACTGCCCCAAACAACAATGTTCCCACCATTCCCTGTTTGCAGCGCATTTGCTTTAATCGTGACATCACTACCAACAACCGTTAAATCCGCATTTGGGTCAGGGCCTGCGCCGCGCGCATCACCGCCAATCAAGACTTGTCCACCACCCGAAGCCCCTGAAGCATCAATCAACGCTTGCGCCGTGATCGTCACCGTGCCTTGTTTAGCAAGGACCTTGATGGCCCCCCCTTTTTGATGGCGACGCGTGCCCGTCGCAATGAGTTTCCCTGTCACTTGGACTGCGCCGCCTTCCCCTCCATCCAAAATAATGGTCCCTCCTTGTTGCCGAATGGTCTTCGCTTCCACCACACCATCCATATTGATGGCATGGTCCAACACATCTTTGGCCGCATTTGCTGTCATCAACACCCTGCCGCCATTCGCGCGAATGGTGCCGCTATTTTTCACGCCGTCAGGCAAGGGATTGCCATTGCGATCTACGCCGCGTGTCGTTGCTTGCTGCGTGACCGCAAAGTTAAGCAGCCCACCCGCGTCAAAGCTGATTGTGAAAGCCTCGCCCGAAGCCAAAACAACTTGGCCGGAATTTGCAACAATGTAACCGTTGTTTTCAACGCCATCAGCCATGATCGCGACCAAGCCATGCTGCTCCGCATGAATTGATCCGTCGTTCACAATCGCGCCGTGATAAAGCGAGGGGCGGTCGAAAATTAAATTGCCGCTCATGAAATTCTGGCTGCTGATGTCCGCCGTGGAAGCGATGATGCCGCCCACATTTACATAAGCAGTGGGCCCGAAATAAATGCCGGCGCCATTAATCAAAATCAACTGACCATTCGCTAAAAGTTTCCCATAAATTTGCGAAGCCCCTTGCGCGGGATTAATGCGGTTCAAGGTCATGGAGGAGCTGCTGGGTTGAACGAAGCGCGTTGTTTCAGGGGCGGCGATATTAAAGCTTTGCCAGTTAATGATGGCTTTGTCTGTGCTTTGATTGATGGTTGTCGTGTTGGTGCTTTGCGTGATCGCAGCAGAACCCGCCTCAACACTGCCGCCTTCAGGATTCGCAAAGCTACGTTGTGTTAAGACCGGGAGCGCGACTATGGCGAAAAAAACCGACAGGGCAAAACCTGCGGTAAAGGAGAGAGCTTTTTTAATAAAATTACTCGAGGGTCGTTGGTAAGCTTTATAACTTCCCTCCAGTTTGTGTCGGCGCATGACACTCACCTCGGATTGTTAAGCTCTTATCTTTTATTATTTAAATCATTTAAGATTTCGTTAAGCTTTTATAATTGAAGTATAGATGCCGATAGCGAAATTGCTCGCTTTTAGGGAAGATATATATATTGTCGATTCAGCTGCTTAGAAAATGAGGATAACTCATTAAGAATTTAAAGGGTTTTTTAGCTCAAATCACCAAAACGTGCTTGCAGTAAGGCGAGGGCGGCCAAAGGCGCGGTTTCTGTCCGTAGAATCCGAGGGCCCAAATTCAGAGGAGAAAAGTCCTTTTGTTCAGTCAGGGCAACTTCAGCCGCACTCAACCCCCCTTCCGGGCCGACTAAGAGGGTCAGCGTCTCACCTTTTTGGACTTCAAGGCCTGAAATACGAGTATTATCGAGAGGCGATAAGGTCAATCCTCTCCCTTTGAAGGTTTTTAACCACGCTCCCAGCTCAATTGGAAGCGCAACCTCTGGAATGACCGCTCGACCAGACTGTTCACAGGCGCTCACAGCCACCGCTTGCCAATGTTGTTGTCGCTTAAGGCGCTTGTCCGGGTCTAATTTCACATTACTGCGCTCCGTGAAAAGCGGAATAATCCGCTTGGCCCCCAATTCAACCGCTTTTTGAATGATGAAATCCATCTTTTCCCCGCGCGCAATCCCTTGGGCTAATTCAACCGAAAGCGGCGACTCATTATGGACCTCCGAAAATGAGCCAATTTTAACGGTGATTTTATCTTTTTTTAAAGACAGGACTTCTGCTTGATATTCTCCACCATTTCCATTGAAAAGAATGACGGAGTCCCCTTCGCGCGTCCGCCTCACCTGCCCGAGATAATGCGCGGCGCTTAAAGTCAGCGTCTGTGTTTCACCGGAAGACAAAGAAATGGGCTGGTAAATACGGGGAATCGACATGCCTTACTTATTTCCTTAGTTTTTTATCCACCTGAAGGTTTAAAAAGAAGCTGTCCAAGCCTTGCTGCAGCAATAAAGAGAAGTCCGGCACCTTGTCCGCCGCCTTTTTCCCGCAGGGAAGGTATCGGGCTGCGATATGCTTGGCTTTTTCGCGCCCATTGTTTTTGTTCTCTTTTTCCACCAAAGGCTTGATTTTTTGATAGACCGAGCTATAAAAGTCCTTCATTGCCACATCCAAGTCATAGGCATTCTGCAAATTCATCCAGAAAAGCGGGTCCATTCCAAACAAGGTCCCCAGACGAATCGCCGTATCCGCAGTAATCGCCCGTTTCCCATGAATAATTTGACTGATCCGAATCGGCGTAACCCGCAGCTCTTTAGCCAGCCGATACTGGGTCAATTTAAGGGGTTTCAAAAACTTTTCCAAGAGTATTTTCCCAGGATGCGCCGGGATGCGTATATGTTTTTCCATAAATAAAGCCCTTTTCGTGAGTCCCTTTAGTAATTCAAACTATATATTTCCCACGGGGAATGAATCCCCGTGGGAAACCAAAGGGGGCCTGAGAGCAAGCTCTCTACTCCCCTTTGGAAACCCCTTAGCTAGAGAGCCCGCAGCAAGCCGCGGGGTAAATTCTTTAATAGTATCGCATCACGATAATATCCTCAACCGATACCCTAGCAAAGCCCTCCCAACCCTAACTCTTCCCTCCCCAGCTTTAAATCTCCCTTCCCTCCACATCCACCAACACAAACTCCCCAACCGGCACCCCCCCAATCAAATGCTCCTGAATAATCCTCTCCAAAACCTCCTTCGAACAAGAGTGGTACCAAACCCCCTCTGGATAAACCACCGCAATCGGCCCCGAAAGACAAACCCTTAAACAGTTCGCCTTACTCCGGTAAACCCCACAGTCCTCCAACCCTAACTCCTTGATCCTGCCCTTCAAATACTCCCAAGCCAAAAGCCCATCCTCCTTCCGGCAACATTTGGGCACCGTTTGATCGCAGCACAGAAAAATATGCCGTTTAATCTCGGCAAGCTTCAACTTACCAACCTGCTTTTTGAGCGCCTCACTCATCATAAAAAACCTCTCCGGTGGCGGGACAGGAACGGGACAGACTGCCGGGAATAATCGAAAACAAGCCCTAGCGAATTTAACCAAGATTGACTATGATACGCCAAACCTTTAACCCAATAAACCCAAAGTGCGAATCCATGCCCAAACTCTATATCCAAACCTATGGCTGCCAAATGAACGAGTACGACTCCAGCAAAATGGCGGACGTTCTCAAGGTCTCCCATCAGTTGGAAAAGACGGACAATCCCCTTGAAGCGGATGTTTTGCTCCTCAACTCCTGTTCCATCCGGGAAAAAGCCCAGGAAAAAGTTTTTTCAGACCTCGGCCGCTGGCGGCGCCTGAAGGAGAAAAACCCCAAAGTCGTCATCGGCGTCGGCGGTTGCGTAGCCAGCCAAGAAGGCAAAGATATTCTCAAACGGGCCCCCTTTGTGGACCTGGTCTTCGGCCCCCAAACCATTCATCGCCTGGGAGATATGCTAAGCGCAGCCCAGGCCGAGCACCGTTCCGTAGTAGACATCAGCTTCCCCGAAGTCGAGAAATTCGACAAACTCCCGGAGCCTCGCGCTGAAGGCGTGACCGCCTATGTTTCCATCATGGAAGGCTGCAGCAAATATTGCAGCTTCTGCGTGGTGCCCTATACCCGTGGCGAGGAAGTCAGCCGTTCTGTCGATAGCGTCCTTGCGGAAGTCGCGAGTTTAGCAGAGCAGGGTGTCCGCGAAGTGACCCTCTTGGGCCAAAACGTCAATGATTATCGCGGCGCTTTACATGAAGGCGGCACAGCAGACTTGCCTGTTTTATTACAGTACCTCAGCGTAATCGACGGCATTCTCCGCATTCGTTTTGTCACTTCTCATCCTGTTTCTTTTTCGCCGCGGTTAATCCAAGCTTTTGCCGAGTTGCCCCAGCTTGCGAATTATCTGCATCTGCCAGTCCAAAGCGGCTCCGACCGAATTTTAACCGCCATGAAGCGAGGGTATACCGCGCTGGAATATAAATCCAAGGTCCGTCAGTTACGCCAAGTCCGCCCGGATTTAAGCCTGACCTCTGATTTTATTATTGGCTTCCCAGGCGAAACCGAGGCCGATTTCCAAGCCACCTTGGCACTCATCCGTGAAATCAACTTTGATTACTCCTTCAGCTTTATCTACAGCCCCCGTCCAGGCACCCCGGCAGCACAACTGCCAGACGATGTTTCGCTGGAAGTCAAAAAAGAACGCCTGAAACTCGTCCAAGCCACCATCGAAGCGCAGGGCAGGGCACTCAGCGCCGCCATGATCGGCAGCGAACAAAAAGTCTTAGTTTTCGGCCATTCCGACCGCCACCCCGGCGAGTATACCGGCCGCACCGAAAACAACCGCGTTGTTAGCTTCCCCAGCGGCCGCAACCTGGTCGGCCAGTTGGCGACTGTTAAGATCACCGAGGTAGACCGCAACACCCTCCGCGGGGTTTTAATTTAAGTTCGAATTCCCTTCCCCCTCCGGGGGAAGGTGGCGCGAAGCGACGGATGGGGGAATTTAAATAATCATTTTTACTCCCCCATCTCCCTCCGGGAGCTTCCCCCGAAGGGGGAAGCTGTTTTTAAGCAGACGCGCCCAACCCTTCCCTCCAAAAAAACCTCTTAAAACCAGGGCTGTCCCATTAAAAAATGATCCCCTCTCCCGGAGCGCGTAGCGCGAGGGGAGAGGGGTAGGGGTGAGGGTGGTGAAAATCTGCAACCACTTCACAAATAATAAAATTTATTAAAACCAATCCCTTTTCCTCCCAAATCGATTATACTTAGTTTAAGAGACTCGGAGGGTAGTTTAACAATTGAACAGTGCAACCTACTCACAAGTACTAACGCTCGCCCCAGAAGATAACGGCCGCTTGATCAAGCTGGTCGGAAAACTCAATGAACATCTCTGTCTTATCGAAAAAATCCTCGGCGTTGCCATCCGCCATCGCGGCCATACCTTCTCCGTGAGCGGCGAACCGCAAGCCGTGGAACAAGCTTGCGAAACTTTAAACGACTTATATGAAGAAACAACCAAGGAGCCCTACCTGGTGCCGCAAAAAGTCCATGTCTATCTTCAAGCCAAAAGGAATGAAGTCCCTATGCAGAGAGAAAGTGAAGGCAAGACGAAAGATCTGCACCACATCGAAATTCCCATGCGCCGCGGCGCGATCAGCGCGCGCGGAGAAAACCAGGTGCGCTATGTGCGCAACATGATGGAGAACGACATCAATTTCGCGGTGGGGCCGGCCGGCACCGGCAAAACCTATCTTGCCGTCGCCTGCGCTGTCCATGCGCTGGAAACAGAACGCGTGAGCCGCATTGTGCTGGTGCGCCCCATTGTCGAAGCGGGCGAAAAACTGGGCTTTTTGCCCGGCGATTTAGCAGAAAAAGTGCATCCCTATCTACGGCCTCTTTATGATGCGCTTTATGACATGATGGGCTTTGAACAAGTGAAGCATTTGCTAGAACGTGACGTCATTGAACTCGTTCCCTTGGCCTACATGCGCGGCCGCTCTTTAAATGACTCCTTTATCATTCTCGACGAAGGCCAAAACACGACCGTCGAGCAAATGAAAATGTTTTTAACCCGAATCGGTTTTAACTCGCGCGCTGTCATCACAGGCGATGTGACCCAAATTGATTTGGACAACCGCAAAGATTCTGGTCTCGTCCATGCCACAGAAGTTTTAAAGTCCGTCAAGGGCATCAGCTTTACGCAGTTTCAGCCGAGTGATGTCGTGCGGCATCCTTTGGTGCAAAGTATCGTCGAAGCCTATGAACAATTTGCCCAGGAAGCGGCCGCAAATAAAAATGGGAAAAATCATAAATAAAAAATCATGTATCGCATTATCATACAAACAGAATCAACGCGCACTTTTGTTCCGTCTGCCGTAAAAATCAAGCAATGGGCCAAGGCCGCTTTGCGTCATAAGGTGAGACGGGGAGAGCTCGCCATTCGCTTGGTGGACAAAAAAGAAATACAACATTTAAATCGGACCTATCGGCATAAAGACAAGCCAACAAATGTCCTGTCTTTCCGGGCCGATCTGCCGAAAGCGGTGAAAATGAAACTGCCTCTTTTGGGTGATCTTGTGATCTGCTCCGAAATTGTAAACGAAGAGGCAGAAAAGCAGCATAAAAGCAAAGAGGCCCATTGGGCCCATATTGTGATTCACGGGTCCTTGCATCTTTTAGGGTACGACCACGAAACCGCGGCGGAAGCCCGGGCGATGGAAGGCAAGGAAGTCCGCTTGTTAAAAAGTTTGGGCTTTAGCGACCAATATCATATTGATTAGCGCCTCAGGAGAAAGCATGAGTGACGACATACAACCTGAATTAAAACAACGTTCCTGGTTCGAACGCCTAAGTGCCTGGCTGATCCGCGAACCGCAAGACCGAGAACAACTGATCGATGTCTTACGTGATGCTGAAGAACGTCATCTTTTAAGCGCGGAACATCTCACTATGATCGAGAGCATCTTACAGGTCTCTGAAATGCAGGTGCGGGAAATTATGATCCCTAAGGCGCAAATGGCCGCGGTCAAAGACGATCAAAGCCTGGAAGAAATTTTGCCGCTCATGGTCGAATCTGGTCATTCCCGCTTTCCCGTTGTGGACCATTTGTCCGAGGACGTCATCGGCATTTTATTGGCCAAGGATATCCTCAAGTTTTCTTTTTCCAATACAGCGCCTGGTTCTTTCCGCGTGCGCGATAAAATGCGCCCCGCCGTTTTTATCCCCCAGTCCAAGCGCTTGGACATTTTACTGCGCGAATTTCGCGTGAATCATCACCACATGGCGATTGTCATTGATGAGTATGGTTATGTCGCGGGACTTGTGACTATCGAAGACGTGCTGGAACAAATAGTTGGTGAAATTGAAGATGAATACGATGTTGGCGGCGATGAATATATTAAAAAACACGAAGACGGCAGCTTCACCGTCAAAGCGCTCGTCCCCATCGAAGACTTCAACCGCTATTTCCACAGCAAACTCAACACCGAAGCCTTCGACACCATCGGCGGCCTAGCCTTAAACGCCTTCGGCTACCTCCCCAAACGCGGCGAAACCATCAAACTCAAAAACTTCCACTTCAAAGTCCTACACAGCGACCAACGCCGCATTTATTTATTAGAGGTCAAACAAGTCAAGTCTGCAAGACCCAAAAAAACCTAAAACACCATTCCCCCCTCTCTCCACGCAGAGCGTGGAGAGAGGGGGTGGGGTGGGAGGAAAAGCTTAAATCGAATGCCACTTCCCATCCTTCATCAAACAAGCCGTCCCATAATGCGACCTGGTTTTTCCATCCTTCATCGTCGCAGTAATATGGAACTTCCTGCAATTCGAATTCCCTTTAACGGTAAACAACCCGCTCGTCGGCGTCATCGTATAAGCCGTCCCTGTACGAGAATTCACCCAGCTGCGTGTTTGGTTCGTCCCGTTGGAGTGCATCGCTTCATTACTGGTTGCAGTGTCACTGCTGTCCATTTTGTTCCCAATGAAGCCGCCGATCAAAGCGCCGCCGACGATGCCAAGACCAATCGCAGCCGCGTTACCACCTGCCGCGCCAATCCCTAAACCGCCAACTGCCGCACCGGTCACAGCGCCAAGGCCCGTGTTTTCATTTTGCGTATTGGTCGAACAAGCCGTGACAGCAAGCGTTGTGGCCAAGGTTAAACTAGTTAAAAGTTTTTTCATAACGACAATCCTCCGTCTCTAAGCTTCCATAAAGTTCTAACCGTTCGCCCTGAGGAGCGGCGCAGCCGCGTTTCGAAGGGCCCTCCATATAATAAGTATAATCCTTTTACCCATCCAAAAGGGCTAGCTTCATTTCTAGGTTGATCGTTATTAGGGCTGAATCTTAGATATTATCGTTTAATTAAACAGATTTTTCGTGTTGTAATAACCATTCTTTGCGAGAGAGACCGCTGCTATATCCCCCTAAATCCCCATTGGCATAAATAACGCGATGACAAGGAACGACTAGGGCCAAAGGATTGGCGCCATTGGCAAGCGCCACGGCCCGAAAAGCGGAAGGCCGGCCAATGCTCTTAGCGAGCTCTGCATAAGAGCGCGTTTCACCCCGAGGGATTTTTCTCAAGGCTGCCCAAACAGTTTTTTGAAAAACGGACCCGAGTGCTTGTATTGGCGTAGTAAATTCCTTGAGCCTTCCCTCAAAATAGTGGGCCAACTCTTTTTTAATAGAAAGATGCACCGCTGTTTCGCCAGGAACAAGGCAAGCCTGCGTTTTTGTTCGCAGACGCGCGAGCTCTCGTTCTAAATCTTCTTGGTCCGCAAAGTTAAGCGCGCAGAGCGCTTCCTCATCTGCCAACGCAATCATAGGGCCGAGCGGCGTGTCCAGCCAGGAAGCTGTTAAAACTTTAGAAGGAGAGGCTTTGAACAGCAGCGCAAGAGATTTTTTTTGAGTCTCAGAATGTTGTGTGAGAGGCAAAGTTGAGCGTCCTAAGGTGGTATAGACTGAGCTCAATTCAGAATGCGGCGCAAGCGCCTGTAGGTGTTTTTCAAGGGTCTGCTTATCTCCGCGTTGCAGCGGCCCTGTCAATGCGGCTGAGTGGGGAAGTTTTTTTAAATTCTGAAGCGCGTCTGTCATCAGCATTGTTGTTAAGTGATTGGCTGTTTGCTCATCAAGATCGGCAAAGTGATAGGCTTGCAAGGCTTGATGGTGCAAGCTAATTAAATAATTATTCGCGAGCACAGAAGCGGCATGATAAAGCGCTTTCTTTTCTTGCTTAATTAGAAAGATCTTTGCGCCCAAAGACCCAAATAAATTTTTTAAGCGGGGGAGGGCGGCTGCGTCTCCTTCCAGCGCGCAGTAAGTCCCCGAAAAGCTTGTCACGCACTCTTGCGGTTGAGCAAAACTTTTTACCGGGTGAAGAGAGGCGATGTGACCTCCTTTTTGTCTCGCTTTGCTTAAAACTTCCGAAGACAGAGAGCCGCTGCAATGGACCACGATTGTGCCAGGTTGGAGCTGGTTGCCGCTCACCAATTCTTCACAGACTGCTTGGATCTTATCATCTGGCGTTGTGATAAAGAAAAAATCAGCGGCAGGCAAGTCACGCAGTTGCGCATAAGCCTGCCCGCCGCCAATAAATTGGACCGCCTTCACAGCGCTTTCATAAGAAGAATTGACGATGCCGCTAAGAAGTAGATTTTTCTGTTTATTGAATAAGTTCGCTAAGGTTTTACCTAATTTTCCGCAGCCTATTATATTGATAGAAGCGCGAGTCAAATTTTAAGCCCCCTCGGGTTGTACGGTTTAAAATCATACCTAAACTCGCTGCTAAAGTCGATTAGTTCCAAATGGCAAGAAATAGTTTTTATCATCTTCCATTTCAGTCGAGGGCGTATTGTTTAGCGTTGTTTCCTCCTCAAACGACAAGGACGACGGGGAACGAGGTGAGAACAGCGTATCCACGCCAGGATAAGTTATTTTCAATGGCGGACTAAGTGGTAAATAATTTTTATCCACTTCCATATCACTCAAGGGCGTATTGTTAAGCGTTTTTTCTTCCCCAAACGACAAGGGCAAGCGGGAACGAGGTGAGAACAGCGTATCCACGCCAAGATAAGTTATGCCCAATGGCGGACTGAGCAGCTCTTCTGCTTGCGGTTTTGTAGGGAGACTGGGCAGCAAAAAAAAGCTATTTTTGATGTCGTCGTAATTCAACGTATCATTTTGCCTGCCAGTCGCAAAGACGCGGCTAAATCCCCTCGTTCTGCTAAATAACAGGGTGAGAGGAGAAGGAGTATCCGGGTTGACAAGCGCAAAATTTTTGCCATCGTTCTCCGAAGGCCAGTTTTCATTAGGTGCTTTCGCTTTCCACTCGGCTGAAGAAGGACCAAGATACAATTCAATAGCTAAAAGCTTTCCCAGCCTGATAGTCCAAAGCTCTTGGCTAAGTTCAGCAGAATTGCAGTCGTTCGAGTCAGTTCGAATAATTGCGTGAAAACTATCCTGCAGGGAGAAAGGTAGTTTTTTTGGCCTGATTAATTTTCTCCTGCGCCGCCTCTTTTCTTGAACTTTTTGATAGTCCTCGCTTAGGATAAAACCAAAACATCGGTCAAAGTAAAGTGGATACACAGCGCCATTTTTTAAATGGACTTTGAATCGCTTGCCATGATTTCTGCTAACCCACTCTTTTGGCTTGAGCCATAAAGGACGTCTAGTGCTAGCATTTCGCGGCATATGGTGTTCCAACATCACCTTAAAGGGAAGTCCGAGCTCCTGCGAAATTTTCGCGTTATATAGAATGGGGTCGACCAAATCATCTAGATCAAGCGGCACATGAATTTTTGCATCAATAACATCTTGCAAGGAAAATGCTTGCTCTAGGTCCGCGTAAATTTTCATGCCCAAGGGCAGAGCTTGGTATTTTCGAAATTGATCGCCTGAGATAAAACCCAAATTTTTATCAAAAAAAACTTCATGTGAAGTTTCATCGGCCAAAACCAGAATAAACCTCTTTCCATGATTTCTCTTATTCCATGCGGTTGGCCTCCAAAGAACAAGCGACTTTTCGGAGTGTTGGCGTTTAAACTGAACGCCCAGCTTTTCTCCAATTGCCTTGGTGATTTTCTCATTTGGCAAGCTTCGATTGTTTCTAGACAACATAGCTTTCTATTTCCCACTCAAAATAAATAAGTCTTATGACTTCAAATCTCTAACAGGTCAAGTAGTTTTTAAAGGAACTCCACTTCTCACAGGTTGGTCTCCCCTTATGCTAAGATAGAGTTTATGGCCTCGTTCGAAGTCATGCTTTCCTATGCGACAGGCAAATTAGGCAAAGGTAGGGTTTATGCTCTCAATACGACTTTAAAAAATAACGAGAGACAAAATGAGTACAACTAGAAGCGAAGACACGTTTGTCTTAAGCGAAGACAGGTTTGCCTTATCTCGTGTGCCAAAAGACCTAAGAGAATACATATACCCGTATATGCCGCTAAGCGCGCTTGGATTTTTTGCGCAAACATCACAGAAAAATGAAGCAGAGACTGCTTTTTCACGCATATTGCGAGCGGCCATTCATGCGGCGCCAGGCGTGTTGGATTCGAATAAAGATGAAGATGAA
>CAYVBZ010000056.1:0-15091 GCA_964449835.1 uncultured Coxiellaceae bacterium
TTAGGCATGCCGCCAGCGTTCAATCTGAGCCATGATCAAACTCTTCACTTTTTAAATTAAACTGTAAGACCCTTAACGGATCCCCAGTATCAGGGCCCACACATCATCACTTTTCAAATTGTTAAAGAGCAGTTGTTTCACTTGAATAAACATCAAGTGAGAGCGGATTCTACAGAACTTTCAGATGGAGTCAACAGGTGGATACAACTTTTTTTAAATATTTTTAAATTGTTCTTGGGCCCACTATTTATTGAATAATTATATGCCATTTTTAACAATTTTGCCACCGTATATGCCTATTTATCTTGAAACTCTGAGGGCGCAAGCTTGATAAAACGGCGCTTCCCAACTTGGAAAACGCGTGCTTTTGGGCTATGCCCTATAAATAAGTTCTTGTCCGCCACCTTTTCGCCGTCAATTCGGACAGCGCCCTGTTCAACTAAGCGGACAGCAGCAGAGTTACTGTCAGCCAGGCCAAAGGTTTTTAATAAGTGGCCGATTAATAAGCCTTTTTCATTTGAGGGCAGGCAAACTTCTTGTAGGTCTTCGGGGACTGCACCCTGTTGAAAGCGGGCAATGAAGTCCTCTCTGGCCTTGATGGCAGCCTCGCGGTCGTAAAAGCGTTCGACTAGCTCTTCGCCCAGCAGGAACTTAAGGTCCCGCGGATTAGCGCCATTTGCGACTTGATCGCGGAAGCCTTGGATTTCCGTCAAACCGCGGAAACTGATCAATTCAAAATAGAGCCACATAGTTTCATCGGAGATGGACATGACCTTTCCAAAGATTTCCTTCGGGGCTTCATCTATGCCGATATAGTTTCCTAGGGATTTTGACATCTTTTTGATACCGTCCAGCCCAGGCAGCAAGGGCAGCATCATGACAATTTGAGGGGGCAGGCCAAAATGCTTCTGCAACTCGCGGCCCATGAGCAAGTTAAACTTTTGGTCTGTGCCGCCGAGCTCTATATCGCTTTTTAAGGCCACGGAATCGTAACCTTGTAAAAGGGGGTAAAGGAATTCATGGATGGCGATGGGTTGGTTGGCGGCATAGCGCTTGCTGAAATCGTCGCGCTCCAGCATGCGGGCGACGGTATGTGTTGCGGCGAGCTTGATTAAATCGACCGCAGTTAAGGGATTGCACCACTCTGAATTAAACTTCACTTTTGTTTTTTCGGGATCTAAGACTTTGAAGACCTGCTTTTTATAGGTAGCGGCATTGGCTTCGACCTGTTCGCGCGTTAAGGGAGGACGGGTTTCATTTTTGCCGGAAGGGTCACCGATAAGGCCGGTGAAATCGCCGATTAAGAAAACAACTTCGTGACCGAGGTCTTGGAATTGTCGCATTTTGTTTAATAAAACAGTATGGCCTAGATGGAGGTCTGGGGCGGTAGGGTCAAAGCCGGCTTTGACGCATAAGGATTTCTTGGATTTTAGTCGTTCGATTAGTTCGTCCTCGAGGAGAATTTCTTCAGTGCCGCGGCGAATGAGGGCTAGGGATTCTTTTAGGGAGCTCATGGGTTTGGGCCTTATTCAAGATGCAAAAAAAGGTATTATGGGCGGGCCGTTCAGGAGATGCAACTGAGGGCTGGAAAAGGGAAAGGAAGGGGCGTTGTCACCTTGTTTGTTTTTTCGTTCTATATTTTTTTCTACATCCTGGGTTGAGTCGTTTGGGGAGCTTCCAGGCGGCCCATGACGTCGCTATGGATAGACTCATAATCGGAACGCGTGAGCGGCTGGCCGTCCAATTCTTTTTGCCTGTTTTGAACGCCTTCTACGACTTGGTCCACGTAGCTTTTGATTTTGCTTCGGAGTCCCAGTTCGGATTGGGCATCGTCCATTTTCATGGGTTGGCGGTTAAAGGGGTTTTCTGGTTTGCGGGCCAAGGCTTTTAAAACCGAAACACCGTCGCAAATTTGGTTTGTGAGGGGCAAACGAACGGGATTATCCATGACAGTCGACACTAATTCGCATTTAAATTCTTCGGGAATGAGATCTGTTGGAAAATTGACGCCGCTCAAACGCTGATCGTTGCCGGGCACCTGCATAGCGGCCGGACGAGGCGGGGTAGCAGGCCGGTAATAATGCGGCGCAAAGAGCCTTTGTGGATTTGGCACTTCTGGTTGAATTCTGAGGGACGGAACTGACAGGTTTGGAAATTCCACAGCGTCCAAAATGGGCTGTTCGCGAGCGGCTGCCTTGTTCAAGGCGAGGGCCGTAAAATTTTCCAATAAGATCATGGTCATTGCCATCATGACTGCGAGTTGGGTGAGCCTGGCTTCTTCCTCAGCATGAAGGAGAGAAGCGAAGAGCAGTGAGTCTGACAACTCAGAAAATATTTGTCCCATTTGAACCAGGGGACTGAGGTTATTTTTTCGGCGTAAAGCCGGAGCAGGCCTCAAAAGAGGCTTGCGTCCGGCCCCATAAAGCTTTACGGGCCTCAAGCCGTTAAGGATAAGAACGGTTGATTTTGTGGGCCGGATTGGGTCAGCAGCAAACTCAAATTCCGTTGGAATTTCATTTACAATCAGTGGCCGACGAGGACGGCGGCGTGGAGGAAGTAATTGAATGGTGACTTCTTGAAACTGTTTTTTGATGCCATTGATGACTCGAATGGAAAAACGAAAAAGGAGTAAAATAGGATTTTCGTCTAGGGCCAATTCGTGTTCTGGTCGGCTTCTCATGTGCAACCATTCCTCGCCTGAGATATTTGATTTGCTGAGTGTAGTTTATCGGAAAAAGCTTAAGAAAGCATTAAGAAAAAGTGATCATTAAACATGACTATACTGCTCTCTGCTGTGGAGCCAGCGGTGGACCAATTGATTCGCTTGGTCCGGATGCGAAAGCAGGAGTGAAGCAGCTGCTTTCGCAACCTGAGGAAGCAAATCACTATCGCGCATCAGTTCCGCGATTCTAAAAGCAATATCACCCGTCTGACGCGTGCCCAAAACATCGCCGGGGCCTCGTAAGCGTAAGTCCTCTTCTGCCACTTTGAAACCATCCTGCGTTTCACGAATGGCTGCTAGACGCTTGGCAGCAAACTCAGATAAAGGATTTTGATACAAGAGCAGGCAGTGGCTCTCGATAGTGCCGCGGCCTACCCGGCCGCGTAATTGATGTAATTGGGAGAGGCCCAGACGCTCTGCATTTTCAATAATCATGAGGCTCGCGTTCGGGACATCCACTCCGACCTCGATAACTGTTGTCGCCACTAAGAGATGAATTTTTTGTTCTTTAAAAGCCTGCATAATTTGCTCTTTTTCAGCGGATTTCATGCGGCCATGCACTAAGCCTACTTTGAGTTCCGGCAAGCGTTTTTGAAAGTCTTGTGCTGTTTTTTCGGCGGCCTGGCATTCCAGGACTTCTGATTCTTCGATTAAAGGACAAACCCAATAGGCTTGGCGGCCCAAACTGCAGGCTTCTCGCACATGCGTCAAGACTTCAAGACGTCTTTGATTTGAGATCACGCGGGTTTGAATAGGCAGGCGTCCGCGAGGTAATTCATCAATCACGGAGCAATCTAAATCAGCGTACATGCTCATGGCCAGGGTCCTCGGAATGGGTGTTGCTGTCATGATTAACTGATGAGGGACTAATTGTTCTGATACTCCTTTTTCGCGCAGCAAGGCGCGTTGATGCACCCCGAAGCGATGCTGCTCATCCACTACAATGAGCGCGAGTTTGGAAAAGTTAACTTCTTTTTGAAATAGAGCATGGGTGCCTAAAGCGACCTGGGCCTCGCCATTTGCGAGGGCCGCCAGTGTTTCGCGGCGCTCTTTGGCTTTGAGATGTCCAGACAAGAAGACGGTCTTCAGTCCCAAGGGCCCGAACCATTGTTTGAAAACGCGATAGTGTTGCTCTGCTAGGAGCTCTGTCGGCGCCATCACAACCGACTGACAGCCATTTTCAATGGCCCGTAACACGGCAAAAGCTGCGATTACCGTTTTGCCGGACCCGACGTCGCCCTGCACTAGCCGCAGCATAGGATAGGGGCGTTCAACATCTTGTGCAATTTCCTGCATCACTCGTCTTTGCGCCTGGGTCAATTCAAAAGGCAACGCTTGGATAAAACGGGCGGTGCTGTCCTTCATTTTGGAAAGCTTTTCCGCGGGGGACTGTTGTAAGGACTGCTTGAATTTCAGTAAACCTAAACGGTGCGCTAATAATTCCTCGAAAATTAGGCGTTTTTGAGCAAGATGTTTTTTTTCTTCAAGCTCTGCAAGCGCTGCGTCCTTGGGCGGATGGTGAATAAAGAGAAGGGCCTCTCCTAAAGATGGGAAAGCGGTTTGTTGCAAGAGCGATTGAGGGAGTAGATCGGGCAAGCCGCTTGCTCCAGATAATAAAGTTAAGGCTTGCTGCAACAGCTTTCGCCAGACGTTTTGCGTTAAGCCTTCTGTGGTGGGATAAACGGGTGTTAGGAATTGTTCCAAGGGCGGCGGAGTATCGCCCAGGACTTGCCATTCAGGATGCACCATTTCTAAGCCGGTTGGGCCTAAGCCGAGTTCGCCAAAACATTGTAAGCGCACCCCCACTGTTAGGTTTTTTTTGTGAAGGGGGTAAACGTGGAAAAAGCGTAGATGTAAACGGCGATTACCGTCGCGTAATTCGCAGAGTAGGCGTGTTTTGGCGGATTGGGGGAAGGAGACAGCTTCAACTACGCCTTGAATGAGCACCTTGCCGCCGACTCGGGCTTTGGCGAGGGGGGTGATTTGGGTGCGGTCTTCGTAGCGGAAAGGGAGATGAAAGAGGAGGTCTTGGATGGTGAAAATTCCGAGGCGTTCGAGTTTTTCTTGGATGGCGGGACCTACGCCGCGGAGGTGTTTGCAGGAAAAAAGGTTTAGGTTTGGGGTTTTCATTGGGTCAGTTTGTCATATTGTGGGGCTGCTGCACAGCGACATTGTTTTTCAGTTTGACAACAAAATGGATAATCAGTAAATTGCAGAAGTTCTATGCCGGGGTGGCGGAATTGGTAGACGCGCCAGCTTCAGGTGTTGGTGGGGGAAACCTCGTGGAGGTTCAAGTCCTCTCCTCGGTAGTTCAATTGCTTTGGTGGATTACGGCAAAAGGCGCCTAATCCACCCTCCCTATTTTAACTCTAAAAAACTGACTGTGGCGCCTCAAAAGGGTGTCGTAAGATGATGGCGTTTTTTCGGTCAGCTCCTGTTGAGACCATATCAATCGGTACGCCGCTTAAGGCTTCGATGCGCAGCAAGTATTTTTGTGCATTCAGCGGCAGTTCGGCGAATTTGTTGATGCCGACAGTGGACTCCTGCCAGCCGGGTAAATCTTCATAAATGGGCCGACAGAGTGATAATTCTTTGAGTTCGGTGGGCGGCAGCGTTAGCTTTTGGTCTCCCAGGTGGTAGTGCGTGCAAATGCGCACGGTTTTCAGGCCATCCAGGACATCCAATTTTGTCACGCACAAGCCTGAAATGCTGTTTAGCCAGTGTGCTCGACGCAGCATAACCATATCCAGCCAACCGCAGCGGCGGGCCCTGCCCGTCACAGAACCAAATTCATTGCCCTGTTTTGCCAGGTACTTGCCCACCTCATCCTCTAACTCCGTCGGAAAAGGGCCTGCGCCAACACGAGTAGTGTAAGCTTTGGTGATACCCAACACATAATCTAAATGACGCGGCCCCATGCCGGTGCCGGCGCAAGCATTGCCCGCAACGGTATTGGAAGAAGTGACAAAGGGATAGGTGCCGTGATCAATATCTAAGAAGCTGCCTTGGGCCCCTTCAAAAAGAATATTCTGATTTTCTTGTCTGCTTTGCGCGAGCGCCGCGGCAACATCTGCGCGATAGGGGCGCAATAAGGGCACAAGACCCAACATCTCATCACAAAGCAATGAGAAATCAAGCGTTTCTACTTTATGATAGTGTTCTAAAACGAAATTATGGTAGTCCAAAACCTCTTCCAGGCGGGCACGGAAATATTTTTCTTCAAAAAGATCGCCGAAACGCAGGCCCCGTCTTGCCACTTTATCTTCATAGGCCGGACCAATTCCTCTGCCAGTGGTTCCTATGGCCGCTTTGCCTTTGGCCAGCTCACGCGCATGGTCCAGCGCAATGTGATAAGGCATAATTAATGGGCAGGCTTCACTAATATGGAGACGTCCTTGTACCTTGACGCCATTTTTTTCCAGTTCAGTCACTTCTTGCAGAAAAGCCGTTGGCGAAAGCACGACGCCATTGCCAATGTAGCATTTGACGTTTTTATGCAGGATGCCAGAAGGAATCAAGCGCAAAATAGTCTTTTGGCCTTCCTGCACGAGCGTATGCCCGGCATTGTGCCCGCCTTGGAAACGGACCACGACAGAAGCTTGCTCGGTCAATAAATCGACAACCTTGCCTTTTCCTTCATCACCCCATTGGGCGCCAATGATGACGACCGTTTTACCCATTGTTGTTCCCCCGTGAATGAAAACCACCCTGTTATCCTGAGTAACCCGTCATCCTGGGCAAAGCGAAGGACAGGTTACTCAGGATGACAGAGGTGGCGATTGTACCATTAATAGCATGAGTTGTTTCAAGTCTTCGATACCTTGTTCTTTTTCTGCGGAAATCCAAGCACAAGGTGGGTGGTCCTGGTAAGCGGGTTCAATATGGGGCTCTATTTCACTGCATAAATCAATTTTGTTATACACCAGAATCCGTGGGACCTCATCAGCGCCAATTTCCTCAAGGACCTGATTCACTTGCGCGATGTGGGCTGATCGCTCCAGATCATGCACATCCACCACGTGCAGCAGTAAATCGGCCTTGCTGACCTCTTCCAAAGTTGCCCGAAAAGCTTCAATCAGTTGATGAGGCAAATGCCGAATAAAACCAACGGTATCTGCTAGAATGACCGCCCCGCCTTCCGGTATAAAAACTCGGCGCAAAGTTGGATCTAAGGTCGCAAACAATTGGTTCGCGGAATAGACTTCCGCACCGGTCAGGAGATTAAAGAGAGTCGACTTTCCAACATTCGTATAACCGACCAAAGCAATGGTTGGAATAATGGCCTTGCTCCGTGCCCGCCGCCCTTGCTCTCGCTGCTTTCGGACTTTTTCCAGGCGTTTTTTGATGGTTTTAATGCGGTTACGAATTAAACGTCTATCGACCTCCAACTGGGTTTCACCAGGGCCTCCGCGTAAACCAATGCCGCCACGTTGTCTCTCTAAATGGGTCCAGCCCCGCACTAAACGGGTAGACAGATGATTCAAATAAGCCAGCTCCACTTGCAGTTTGCCCTCAAAACTCCGGGCACGTTGAGCAAAAATATCTAGGATTAAGCCGGTACGATCTAATACCCTGCATTGTAGCAAGCGTTCCAAGTTACGTTCTTGTGTGGGCGATAAATTATGGTCGATTAAAACGAGCTTTACCTGATGCGCCAAGACCTGTTGACGGATTTCTTCGGCCTTCCCTGTCCCAACAAAATACTTAGGGTCCGGTGCTTGCCGGGTACCGGTGACCAAAGAAAGAACGCGCGCACCAGCCGATTGGGCCAACTCTTGAAATTCATTCACGTCTTCGCGCATGCGATCCACAGAAAAATGGATGTGCACCAAGATAGCTGGTTCGCCCGCTTTCTGGTTTTGTTCAATCGCTTTAATCTTGATGTTCTCCGCCTACCAAGACTCTACTCATCTTCTTTCTGAGACGAAGGAGTATGGCCGTTTTGGTTGCCCCGGTTGCCATTTCCTTGGTTCGATGAATTAAACTCCAGTAAGTTAGAGATATTGCGTGCTGGCACGATCGTTGAGATCGCATGCTTATACACCATTTGACTGACTGTATTTCGCAAAAGCACAACGAATTGATCAAAAGATTCAACGATACCTTGAAGTTTGATTCCATTGACTAAATAGATAGAAACTGGAATTTTCTCTTTACGCAAGGTATTTAAAAAAGGATCTTGTAATAAGGGTCCTTTTGACATATTCATTCCTCATGGACTATTTATGTTTATTCCTTTTAAAACAAGTACAGCTTTTCAACGCAGTTGAGAATACCTGAATCCCTAGACCCAAGCAAGTCAAAAAATAGTTTCTTTTGTTTTAAAAACAAATCTCTTAGAGTATAATCTTGAGTTGCTTTTTACCTAAATTCCATCGCCAGGTGTCTTATGATTAAACAGCTTCAAACAACTCGCGCCTGCTCTGTTTGCGGACAAAAAAAGCCGCTGGTTGCTTTTTTAATGTTAGCAGGCGGAGAAGGCCACACCTATGGCGACATTTGCGCCACCTGTCGCGGTTCTGGGCGAACAATTGAAAAACCCAATGAAGAACCTGGCGATGACTCTGGCGACAACTCGCGTCTGCGACTGGACTCGAAGGCAAAGTTACAAATTGAACGCGACATAAAAGAAAAAACGCTAGAGCATACCAATCAAGATCATAAAGAAAAAATAAAAAAGGAAACGTCCGAGGAAGAAAAAACCAGCGAGATAGAAAAGCGGGAAAAAGAAGAAAAAAAATTTCGCGAAAAATTTCAGGAACTCAAAAGAGCGGCAAAAGCCGCAGCAGCTCAACCTAACAACCCCCAGGGACAAATCTCGCAGGCACAAGGTTTTTATCAAGAAAAAGCCAGAGCCGGCGATGAGTTTCATAATAAGGCCGCCGGGGAGCGCTTGGGGAAAAAGACCACGGGGCTGTCGGTGGACTATATTAATCGCTATGTCGCTGCTACCGGGCGTTCTGCCGAGTCTCTGTTTGGCCGCTTGTTAGGACAATTTCTGAAAACAAATATAGACGTGCATCAAAAAACCTTTGGGCCGGACCAGAAGAAGAACGGTGATAAGGCGGCGCCTCCTGAAGGTCAGGCGAAAAATGAAAATAACTCACTTCAGGAAAATAAGGGGGCACTTCCTGGAGGACAGGCGAAAATAGAAAATAACCCGCCTCAGGAAAATGCGGCTGAGGAGTTTGTTAAGAATACCTTTAAGAAAAGATAGGCGATCGGATTTTATTTTACTTCACGGTGTTGGGTTCTTCGTTCTTTTTAATTAAATCTCCGTTTCCAGCGACATAATAAATTTGTTCATTATGGGTAAAGGAAACTAAGCGGTCATAACGCAAAGAACCTTCCTTGATCTTCAGCAAAGAATTGCCGAGGAGGTCTTTGGGCACCACATCCTCCGGCATGGGCAAGACGCGGTCTTTTTTCATGGCAACTGTTAAATAAGCGTGCTGCGTCTTGTTGGATTTAGAGCGGATAAAAGCTTCGATGTTTTTTTGCTCCTGATAAATCGGGCGATTCACGCTGTAATCAAATAAAGCTTTGGGTGTAAGCATACCCGACCAGGTACGAACATTAAGCCCCTGGGCATTGAACAAATGGACATAGACCAGCACCTCATCTTCTTCTAATTTGAAATCTTGCACCCTGATGGTTCTGGCCTCTTTAGTCTCAGTGTCTTTTTCAACATTTTCAAGCAAGGACTGCAAACGCTCTCGCACAAATTTAAATCTTTCGCCGATTTGATAGTTTTGCCGGAGCGTTTCATCCCGCTGAAGGGCTTCTTGAATGATGGCGATCAATTTCGAGCGTTGCTCTTTCTCACTGTCTTGCGGCATGTAAAGATCCTCTATTGTCTCACTGAAACCGCCAGCTTATTCTCGAGTTGAAGTGCCACTCACCATTAACTCTTTCACTTTTTCACCCAGCTCTTTTAACATGAGCGCATTATCATATAAATATTGGGCCGCTTTTGAAGACGGCTGTTTATTAGAAGGCGCCAAACCTTGCAAACTGGTCGAGAGTTTTATTTCATGCATCGCGAGCTCACGTAAAGACTGATGCACCTGAAAAACCGCTTCCTTAAAGTCCATACTCATTTCACCACCCCTAATTTTTATTATCAGTGAGAAGCACACATTATCTATCTTATCTTAAGCATAGCATATCAGCTGGAAGGTGCTTTCAAAGTTCAAGGTTATAATTATTTGTTTTTAATAATTTTTTTAAATTTCAGGCTCGGCCGGCGCTTCCTCCGGGCTGGGAGAGGGCCTGGACTGCTTATTTTCCTCAATTTGATAATTCCGGTGCTGGAGGTAGGCGTCACGCATAAACACATATTGGTTCACTGCAGCCTGCTCAAAAACACTTTGGTACTGAAGATAATTTGAACGCCGGTCCACCACGCCCACAGCATAAATGCTGTAACGTACCACACTATTGCTGATCCGCGGATAAATGGAAAAGAAAAAGTAGTCCACAGGCCAACCGAGCATATCTCGGATGGTACCGGGGCCAAAAAATGGCACTTCGAAATAATTTGAATGCGTGTAACCCCAGCGCGCCAAGGTGAGGCCAAAGTCTTCATGGTGCGGCATGAGTCCGATTCTCGAGCCCACATCGAAAAAACCCACGATACCCACGGTGGAGTTGATCACCAGCCGCCAACTGTCGCTTGCCGCGTAATAGAATTTCAGTTGCAAGAGATCATTCACGATGGTGGGAATATTATCGATATTGCTAAAAAAATTAGTAATGCCTTTGTGTAAAGGCTTGGGAATGATTTTGTTATAGAGTTTCGCGACGGGCTTGAGAAAAATGCGGTCCAGGGTGTCGTTAAAATGGAACACGACGCGGTTATAGTTGGAAAAAGCATCGGCTGTTTCGGTTGGGGGAGCGGGAGGAGTATCCGCCTCTTGCGCGACCTCTGTTCCTGTTGGAGTGGTCTTTAGGTTTTCTGGATCTGGTGTTTGAGAAAGAGGGACTTCTGCAGCCTGAACTGAACAGGCTAGAAAAAAAACAAACAAGACCAGCGTTAAAGAGTATTTTTTTTGAAACATCATGTAAAAAAATTTCCTCTGCTTGCTCTAGTATCCAGAAAATAACGGCTTAGCTAGTGTAACATAGACCCTGGGGATCCAGAAAAGGCTTTTGGTGAAAAAATCGTCATTGCGAGGAGCAAAAAAGCGGGCGTGATTATTAGAACTGTGGAGTAAAGGTCAATGAATTGTTTGTCGCAGAATAGAAATAGAAATCTAGCTTATCTTTCCTTTTTAGATTTATGTCGTAAGGGGCAAGGGCCCCTTCAAACGCTTGCCGATTTGGGGGCTTTTTTGATGCGGCGAGAAAAGGTTTTTCATCATTTTTTTGCTGATCATTCCTTGCGGACTACGGCTTTACATCTGGCCTTATTTTCTTTGAAGCTGCCTTATGAATATAAAAACCCAAGCTATTTAAACCGCAGCCTGAACGAAACTGAGGCGAAGGAGATTATTGCTTTATTTGAAAGAAGAATCGTTGAGCGAATTCCGCTGGCCTATCTCACCCAGGAGACCTCGTATTTGGGCCGGAACTTTTACGTCAATGAAAACGTCCTGGTGCCCCGCTCTTTGATGAATACCCGTTTTGAGGAATTCTTAAAAAAAGTTTCCTGGGAAAATAATCGTGTTCTCGATTTATGCACAGGCTCTGGTTGCATTGGCATTAGCTTAGCGCTGCAGGACCCTAAACTCAGGGTTGATTTGGCTGACATTTCACCCAAAGCCCTGGACGTTGCTTCTGTAAATGTGAAACGTTACCAGTTAGAGCAGCGCGTCACTTGTCTGCAAAGTGATTTGTTCACCGGACTTCAGAGAAAATATGACTTAATCATCACGAACCCGCCTTATGTAAGCGATTACGAATATCAAAGACAACCGGATGAAATTAAAAACGAACCTGCCTTGGCTTTGAAGGGCGGCAAGGATGGCTTGGATTTGGTCAACCGTATTTTAGTTGAGGCCAAGGATTACCTGAACCCAAAGGGAATATTGATAGCAGAACTAGGTTATGGCGTGACGCAGCGGCTAAAGCTGCGTTACCCGAAGGTACCCTGTGAATATCTTTGTTATAAAAAACCAGCTGAGAAGGCCGCCTTTTGGGCGAAGATCGTACGTGGATTTGATTTGTTATTTGAGTGGAGCGGCTACATGGATAGCATTATGCTTTGCGAAAAGAAGCATCTTCCTTCACGGGTATCGGAGAAAATTTATTTTTTAAAAAGTCCGCTCTTCCGGGTTTATCGCTTTTTCCAAAGAAATTTAATACGGACAAAGGCGTTGCTGAATAAATCCTTTCTACTTTGAAATCGACTAAGGAAAATCAAACATGAAAAATGCCACCCCAAGACCCAAGCCCTTCGTTCTCATCATTTTAGATGGCTGGGGACAGCGGGACGACCCTAAAAATAATGCCATTGCGGCGGCGCGTAAGCCTTGCTGGGATTCCCTTTGGAAAGAAAATGCTCATACCCTGCTTTCCGGCTCGGGAAAATGTGTGGGACTTCCTTCAGGGCAAATGGGCAATTCCGAAGTCGGGCATATGAATATGGGAGCGGGGAGAATTATTCATCAGGATTTGACCCGCATTGATCTTGCCATAGAAAACGGTGAGTTTTTTAAAAACCCTGTTCTCTGCACGGCACTCGCGCAGGCACGGGAAAAAAAGAAAGCGCTGCATATTTTGGGCTTGCTGTCGCCTGGGGGCGTCCATAGTCATGAGAAGCATATTCAGGCCCTGATGAAAATGGCTGCAGAACAGCAAGTACCGCAGGTTTATCTGCATGCTTTTTTAGATGGTCGGGACACACCTCCTCGAAGTGCGCTTCCGTCCTTGGAGGCTTTGGCAAAAGAGTGTCAGGATTTACACTGTGGACAATTGGCCTCGCTTATTGGCCGCTATTATGCCATGGACCGTGACAAACGTTGGGAGCGTGTTCAAAAGGCTTATGAATTGTTGACTGAGGGGAAAGCGGATGCTGAGGCAAAAAATGCTGCTGAAGCCTTAAAGCTTGCCTATGCACGGCAAGAAAACGATGAATTTGTGCAAGCGACGCTGCTGGGTCCTGCAAAGCCTGCTGTCATTCAGGATGGTGACGTTGTTGTCTTCATGAATTTTCGAGCAGACCGAGCGCGGCAATTGACGCAGGCTTTTATTGGTCCTCACTTCAAGGGCTTTCATCGAAACAAATGGCCGCAACTTTCTGCTTTTGTCACACTGACCGAATACGATAAAAATTTTTCCACGCAGGCCGCCTTTCCGCCGGTCACGCTGCGCCACATCTTGGCTGAATACTTAAGCGAGCAAGGTTTACGGCAGCTGCGCATTGCAGAAACGGAGAAATATGCGCATGTGACTTATTTTTTTAATGGCGGCAGAGAAAAACCTTTTCCGGGAGAAGACCGTGTTTTAATCCCCTCTCCCAAAGTCGCGACTTATGATCTTAAACCAGAAATGAGCGCGCCTGCGCTCACTGACCGCCTGGTCCAAGAGATTCGACAACAAAACTACGACGTGATCATTTGCAATTATGCCAATCCGGACATGGTTGGGCATTCGGGGAATTTTGCAGCGACGGTCCAAGCGATTGAGGTCATTGATACTTGCCTTGGACGTGTTGTAGAAGCATTGAAAGAAGTTGGGGGAGAAGCGCTGATTACCTCTGACCATGGCAATGCCGAGCTCATGTTTGATGAAGGGACTCAGCAAGCGCATACAGCGCACACGCATGAGCTGGTTCCAGTTCTTTATGTGGGACGGCCTGCAGTTGCCGCCAAAAAGCAGGGGATTTTGGCGGACCTTGCCCCTACTCTACTTTCTCTGATGGGCTTTACGCCGCCGCCGGAAATGACGGGGGACCTCTTATTTACACTGCCTAAGTAAGCGGATAAACTCAAGTGAAGACTGTGGTAGCATCGTCATTGCGAGCGCTGCGCTCGCAATGACGGCAATAAATTCTAAGGCGGCTATGAGGGTCAAACATTCGGTACTTGGGTTTGTCATTGTTCTTGCGCTTAGCGCCTGTTCTTCCAATGCGCCCAAAACCTACGAACTCGGTGAAAGTGAAACCACGCTCGCTGAAGCCTCCTATTCGGTGAGCCGTTCGATGGTAGACCTTGCAGAAACAGCGCAGGCCGCGCACCCTCTGCCTAAACTTGCTCCACCACCCAGCCCTGCTTCTTATGGAATGGGCATGGCTACCTCTATCGATTGGTCTGGCCCTGTTGCACCTCTCTTACGGCAAGTCGCTAAAACGGCTGGTTATCGTCTACGGGTTTTGGGGACTGCGCCCTCTATTCCTGTTATTGTTACAGTTTATGCCAGAAATGTGATGTTGGGTGATGTTTTGCGCGATATTGGTTATCAATGCGGAAGAAGGGCTTCGGTGGTTGTTTTTCCGGAAAGCCGCGTGATTGAGTTACGTTATGCGAAGAATTAGGGGTAGTAATGCTTCGAGACGCTCACTACGCGGGCCTCTCAGCATAAACGGGTTTTTGAAGTATTCACTGCGTGAGCTTCTCAGTATGGCCGGTCTTTGGGTGGGTTTTGTGTTTTTTTTGCTTAGTGGGTGCAGCGTTTTGCAAAGCAAACCCAGCATCGATACCACCAAACTTTCGTCGCTTGAATCGATTAATCAGACGAGCCTGAAGGCTTCCACCTCCTCCGAAGTCAACCAAATGCGAAGCAAGCTCTTGTCGGACACGGCCATGAGTTTGGGGGCCCAAGCGGGACTGGCCTGGGCCTCAGAAAAAATCAATGCACAGTTGAATAAAGACCGGGTTTATTTAGATTCCATCTTTAATTTTAACGCGATGATGTTAAGCCACGGTGTTTTGCCGCCAGTGCTCTCTGAAGGCGACAGCACGCTGAATCTTGCAGACCCCAATACCATCCGAGTGGCTGATAAAACCTATCGCATTATTGAGCAGGCCCATTTTGCAACCACGGCACCGAATTGGCGTGATTACCTTTGGCTTTCTTATAGCAAGCCCGAACTGCCTAACAAGACGCTCCTGCCCCGAAGCACCGAGGAGCAAAAGGTTTGGAAAGACGCTGTACGCCTCGGCTGGGAAAAAGGAATTGAGCAAGCCTATAGCATTTTCAAGCAGAACCTGGCTAGACTAAAAAGAAATTACAATGGCATGATTATTTATCGTAAGCTATTACAACAAAGGATGATTAATGCGCCCTTTGTTTCGCGCACGGAGTTGGGCGTCACAGGGAATGGAGAAGATATGCGAATCAATGACCAAGTTTTACGCATTGTTGAGCTTCCTCAACTGCAAACCGAATGGCAGGCTTGGAATGCCATTGTGGTGAAACAATGACGAC
>CAYVBZ010000057.1:0-4725 GCA_964449835.1 uncultured Coxiellaceae bacterium
GGGACGTACAAAGCTAAACAGCGTATACCTGAACAAATCAGTATGTGCCCAAGAAGCTAGATGGCGGCCTTTATATTCTTTATGTTCTTTTTCTTCCAACGCGCTGTTTTCGTTTTTTCTCGCATTCGTCATGAAACCCCTCGTTTTATTCGTAATACTAAATGCTAAGATTGGCCAAAACAATAACATTAAATGGGTTTTGATCCAATTAATATCTTTTGGTAAGCCTACACCGAATTGCCACAAATTCAAAATAAACAACTGCCGCATTTTTCAATTTGTCACATTTTTATAGTATTGATTTTTCAATATTTATTCGATAACTTTGGCCAATCTCCTTCTTATCATACAATAACAGATACCTTTGTTTTATGTTTAGGAAAATCTGACGATACTTGACCTAGAAGCACATTAGAATAGAAAATAATAAAAAATGATTCAAGGCAGCAAATGGCTAAAAAATTATTAAATATTTTTCAAATCAGGTTTCCCTGTCAATTGATAGTAATAGGTGTTTCGTTATTATCACTCATTTTGTCGGTCCTCTTTCGAGTTACAGCAACTTTATCTCCTGACTTGCCGTTATTCATTGCAATAATGTTTGGCGGGATTATCTCCATTTGGCAAATTTTATTTAAACTTTTTAAGGGCGATTTAGGTGCAGACACTCTGGCTGTGATAGCGATAATAACGGCTGTTATTCTTAAGCAATACCTTGCTGCTGTGATCATTATTTTAATGTTATCAAGCGGCCAAGCGCTCGAAATCTACGCAATGCGTAAGGCATCCTCAGTCCTATTGGCGCTTACAGAGCGGATGTCATCTTTGGCGCATAGAAAGATCGCTAATGGCATTGAAGATATTCCTTTAGTGGCCGTCCGTGTCGGCGATAGTATTGTTGTTTATCCCCATGAAGCCTGTCCTGTCGATGGTATTGTTTTAGAAGGACAGGGTTCGATGGATGAGTCCTATTTAACTGGGGAACCCTATCAAATCTCAAAAATGCCAGGCACCTCGGTTTTATCAGGTGCAATCAATGGAGAATCAGTCCTCACTGTAAAAGCGCAAAAACTGCCTTCGGAATCACGTTATGCATCCATTGTTGCAGTGCTTCAAGAAGCTGAACAAAAAAGGCCGGCTATTCGACGGTTAGGCGATCAAATAGGAGCTATTTTTGCGCCTATTGCTCTACTGTTCGCATTTTTCGCCTGGTATATTACGGGTGATGCAATACGTTTTCTTTCAGTATTAGTCATTGCTACGCCTTGTCCCTTGCTGATTGCTATTCCTATCACTCTTATTAGCGCTATTTCAATGGCGGCAAGGCGGTCAATTATTATTAAAGACCCTACCGTATTAGAAAAGCTTCCTATTTGTAAAACCGCAATTTTTGATAAAACAGGCACCCTTACTTATGGCAAGCCCATACTGACAGAAATTCTTACAAATGAAGACTTTGATTCCAATTTTATATTACAAAATGCAGCAAGTTTAGAGCGATATTCTAAACATCCGCTTGCTAGCGCAATTCTTCATGCAGCACAGAAAAATAAATTGCCTGTTCTTAATGCAACACAGGTCATGGAACCGCCTGGAAAAGGGTTACGTGGTATTGTCGGGAAAAATAAAATCAATATTACACATCGTAAAAAAATATCAGAGGAATATCCTAATCTTGCAAATCATCTCCCTCCAACTGCTGCCGGCTTGGAATGTGTAATATTAATAAATGACCAATATGCTGCCACCTTGCGTTTTCGTGATGTTCCACGAGCAGAGACAAAGTCATTTATAGGTCATCTTAAACCGTCTCATCAATTTAATAAAATACTGTTGGTGTCGGGAGATCGAGAGTCGGAAGTCAAATACCTCGGAAAATTACTGAATCTATCCGAAATACATGCTTCACAATCCCCTCAACAAAAGCTTGATATAGTGCGAGCTGAAATGAAAAATAGTGCGACTGTATTTATGGGTGATGGTATCAATGATGCGCCTGCCTTGACCGCAGCAACTGTAGGAATTGCCTTTGGCCAATTTAGTAATGTAACCGCTGAGGCTGCCGGTGCCGTCATAATGGAAAACTCGCTCAGTAAAGTCGATGAATTAATCCATCTCAGTTTGTTGACACGTAAAATTGCCTTGCAAAGCGCGATTGGGGGAATGGTTCTTAGTTTCTTGGGAATGGGGTTTGCTGCTGCAGGATTTCTTACGCCAGTTGTCGGTGCAATAGCTCAAGAACTGATTGATATTGTGGCCATTATAAATGCTCTCCGTCTTATATGGAGAAAAACGATTGATGTGCATATTGGGGGCATATCTTAAAATCCGCAGGTGAAATTTCAATATATACAAGTTGTTGGATACTATTGTCCCAGTTTCAGTTCAGAAGGGTGAGAGAGCAGATATCATAAGACTTAACTTAATGTCATAATGTATTTTGCTTTTTAGGAATTGAGCAATTCTTGCAAGGATTGAAGAGCAGTCATGAGGACTTTCAAGCATATTGGGGCATGGACTAGCGCATTTTTTCTGCCATGGCTGCTGTTTCCCTTGACAGGGTATGCCTCATTTATCGAAACCACCGTTGGTACAGCTGTCGTCAATGATGCAACAGCCAGTTATTACAATCCTGCGGCTTTAGCGCTGATCAAAAATCCACAAATTATTCCTCAGGGTACTGTTGCTGATTTTCGCACTCACTTCTCTGGGCAGTCTACAACCATCTCCACGGGCCTTTCTGAGGTGGGCAGTTCGAGCGCCTCCACCTATTATTACTCCCCTTCGTTCTATTTAGGAGTGCCCGCCACCGAGAGAATTAGACTTGGACTGGCTATTGTAAGCAATGCTGCCACAAGAGATAGCCAGGAAAATTCAATTCTTCGTTATGTTCAGGCCAGCAATAGCATTGAAGACTATGATGTGGTTCCCGCAGTGGCGTTTAAAATTAACGATTTATTTTCAATCGGAGCAGGCGTCAATTTTTCCTACGCTAATTTTACCTTAAGGCCTATCACCGGTTTTCCGGGCAGCAATAGCGCGGATGCGCAAAGCAATAACCAATGTGATGGTACCGGCATAGGAGGGAATGTGGGCTTTTTATTAAAACCAGGTCCTGCGACACTCATTGGTTTTAATTATCGTAGCCTTACCACTTATCGTCTTAGCGGGCAAAGTGTTTTTGACGGCAGTCCGCAAGTAGTATCCAATAACTATCATTTCACCTTGCGATCGCCGGCGCGTAGTGTATTTTCTATTAATCATTTTTTTACGCAGGCGCTAGGTGTAATCGCAACGATCACGCGCATTCAATGGAGTTCTCTTTCCAATGTGCATGTTTATGGCGTTGCGAATGTCTCAGGCGGCACGCCGGTTATCCTAAATGGCGCCATTCCCTATTATTTGCGAGATACCTGGTTTCTGACCCTCGGCAGCCAGTACCGGCTTACTTCAAAATGGATTCTACGGGTTGCAGGCAGTTATAATGAATCTCCCGGAAACACGCATTACCAGATCGCCAATGGAAACAGCGTTATTTTAGGGGCTTCCATGGGTTATGATCTCAATAAAACCCTTACCATTGATGGCAGCTACGCCCATGCCTTCATGAATAATGCAAATATAGCCATTTCAGGCGCCCGGTATGTGATTAGTGGCGTCAATACAGGATCTCGAGATGCTGTATCTTTAAAGTTGACCTTTAATGTTTAGAAGGAGCCGGACCATATGGATAAAAATTCTGGAAAGCAGGGTGCTCTTGAAGAATTTTCTTTGGGGCTTGGCGGCCCGTTCTATCAGATTTTAAGCAGGCTGCTTTTATTGAAGAAACCCTTGTTGCTCTATAAACGTCGTGTCCTCGTTATTTCTATGCTGACCTGGCTGCCATTGTTGCTTTTATCCATGCTGAGTGGTCTTGCTTTCACGGGTGTGAAGGTCCCATTTTTTTATGACATTGAAGTGCATGTGCGCTTTCTTCTTGTCTTATCTGTTCTGCTCTATGCGGAAGTTATAGCTCATGATCGCATTCCTGTTATCGTAGGGCAGTTTTTAAAGCGTAATCTGATCGCGAAAGACGATCAGCCTAAGTTTCATCGCATTATTACATCGTCAGTGTACTTCAGAGGGTCGTATCTTGTTGAGCTAGCCCTCATCATCTTGGTTTACACCGCAGGCCATTGGGTTTCAATGGAATTTCTGCCTCTGAAAATTTCGAATTGGCTCACTCAAGGCAGTAACGGCATCATGAAGCTGGCCCCGGCAGGTTATTGGTATGTCTTGGTCAGTCTGCCTATTTTCCAATTTATTGTCTTACGTTGGTACTATCGACTTTTGATCTGGTATCGCTTTCTTTGGAAGGTTTCACGTTTACCTTTGAGATTGAATTCCTTGCATCCGGACCGCGCCGGCGGTCTCGGATTTTTGACCTACAGTTTATTTGCACTCGGGCCTTTTTTACTCGCACACACGATTTTGCTTTCAGGCATGATTTTTAATCGCGTATGGGGCGAAGGGGCCAATATCTCTGAATTTAAAATGGAGATTGCGGGAGTTTTAATTTTTGTGCTCTTGCTTCCTCTAATTCCCTTGTTGTTTTTTGTTTTTCAAATGGTAAAAGAAAAACGGCTGGGGACCCTCAATTATGGTGTGGTTGCCAATCATTATGTGAATAATTTCCGTCAAAAATGGATCGCGCCAGATTCTAAAAACAGCGCATCAATTTCGAGA
>CAYVBZ010000057.1:4735-14544 GCA_964449835.1 uncultured Coxiellaceae bacterium
TGAGCGGTGACTGGAGTCCCGACGTCCGCTCTTCCGATCTCCTGGCGGACCTTTTTAACAGTTTCGAAGTATCGAATAAGATGCGCATTACACCATTCGGACGGAATAGTTTGCTGGCCCTTGTTATTTTTACGGCTTTACCTTTGTATCCTTTGGTTTTGACCATCATTCCGCTAGAAAAAATGATTGGCCAGGTCATTGGTTTGATTTTTTAATAGATTCCTTTTTATATGCAATTATAATACCATGAAGCTTCTATTAGGTGGCCCAAGATGATCGATATTTCAAATATGTTTTGGCTTTTTTTGATTCTTTCTTTTCTTTACATTTTCTTTTGTAAAATCTGGTGAGCGGATGTTAAAAATTATCCCGGTCCCCGCGTTAAAAGACAATTACATTTGGTTGCTCATTCATGGTCCGTTTTCTCAGGCCGTCGTGGTTGACCCGGGAGACGCAGGTCCTGTGATGACTTATCTTGAGCAGCAGAAGCTAAGCTTGGCAGCAATCTGGGTGACACACAAACACGGTGACCATAGCGCGGGAATTGGTGAATTGCTAAAAGCGTATCCGGGTACTGCTGTTTATGCGCATCCAATAGAAAATCTTGCTTTAACAACCCATGGTGTAGCGCATAATGATGTAATTACCATTGAAAAATGGCCCTTTACATTCAAGGTCATCCATATTCCTGGGCATACTATGGGACATGTGGCTTTTTACGGGGAGGGTCTGTTGTTTTCGGGAGATACGCTTTTTGCCGCAGGCTGCGGGCGTATTTTTGAGGGAACAGCCCAAGAAATGTTTCATTCACTCGGCAAACTCTCGGCGTTGCCGGACCAAACGCTTCTTTATTGTGGGCATGAATATACACTGGCCAACTTACGTTTTGCCCTAAAGGTTGAACCGCAGAATGAAAATATTCAACGTCGCCTTGCGCTTACAGAAGCAATACGTTCAAAAAACTGTCCCTCGCTTCCTTCGACGATTCAAGTTGAAAAACAGACCAATCCTTTTTTGCGTTGTTCTCAAAAAGGCGTCATTGAAAGCGTGCAGGTTTACGCTAAGCAAAAATTGACAAAGGAGGTCGACGTGTTTCGTGAACTGAGGGCCTGGAAGAATAATTTTTAAGCTTGGCGTCTCATTCTTAACTAGCGGCTATTTTTTTTAAGCTAAATGGGCTATTATTTAATCACACTATTTTCTAAGGATGGATTATATGAAAAAATTAGCGCTTATTTTCTTCGTTTTAAGTTTGAGCTCTTCACTTGGCTATGCCGCGACCCTACAATCGATGAGTAAAGCTGAAATCACGCAGGCACTGGAAGATAAAACCATTGTGACAATTCCGGTTGTGACTTTGCACGGCAATTTAGTTTCAAACACGGCCTCGATCTATTTCGGTAAGGATGGACTACTGGTGGGTCAATTCGCGAATAAACCTGACAATGACCCTCAAAATGACCAAGGCACCTGGCAAGCCAAAGCCAATGGACAAGTCTGCGTCAATTGGAAGGTATGGACCAACGGCAAAGAAACCTGTGTTTACACCTACAAATTGGCGAACGGCCTGATTTTCATCAATACCAACCATAAATTTGAAAGCATGGCTCTTTCAAATAACATTCAATCGGGCAATAAAATTTAATGAATGATAACGGGGCCAAGTCGTCAAGAGGTAGAAACGCTTTGGCTCCGTTTCTTTTTCAGGAGCTCTTTATGATACGCGTAAGCTTTAGCATTTTACTCATATCTCTTGCCGCGATGTTCAATACAGCCCAGGCAGATGATTTGAAAGGGAACACCTGGCTTTATACGCAAACCAGTGAGTCGCAGAAATCGATGACAGCGGACAAGGGCCTCGCACTTCTGAAGCAAGGGAATGCCCGGTTTGTCAGCGAGAAGTCGCAGCATCGGAATCTGATGAAACAAGCAAAATTAACAGGAAAATTAGGACAACATCCCTTTGCGATTATCTTAAGCTGCATGGATTCGCGGGGGTCGCCGGAATTGATTTTCGACCAGGGCATTGGAGATATCTTCTCGACGAGATTGGCCGGTAACGTGCTGGACCAAGATCAACTGGGGGGACTGGAATATGCGACCAAAGTCGTGGGGTCTCATCTGATCGTTGTGATGGGGCATACTCACTGTGGCGCGGTTGCCGGGGCTTGCAGCGGGGTAGAACTGGGCAGTTTGACCCAGTTGCTGGACAAAATCCAGCCGGCAGTGACTGCGATCAAAAATAGCAAAGGAAACGCTAACCTGGATTGCAAGAACACAGACTTGATTAATGAAATCGCCAAACAAAATGTTCGCAACGTCGTAAAAAATATCGCTAAGCAGAGTAAAATCGTCAGTGACCTGATGGGGGCAGGAGACGTAAAAATTGTGGGGGCCATGCATGACCTCTCGACAGGGAAGGTCACCTTCTTGGACTAAGCATGAAAAGGCCTTCCTTTAAAAAATTGAATATCCCCACTCTCTTTGATATTAGCGCAAAGCTTCAAAATCAAGGCAAGGTATTGCAATCAAAAAACAACCTGGTTTATTTAGATATTGATAACGCCTACATTGATTTATTGTTCCCGTTGCTCACTGGCCAAAATGCCCAAAGACCTCATTATTTTGGCGAAGGCGGAGCTGGGGCGCATATTAGTATCATTTACCCAGAGGAAAATAAAATATTTCAAAAAGAAGACTTAAATCAGCCGCATGTATTTTCGGTGAAAGAACTTGTCGCGGCCCAAATTCATCAAAAAATATATTACGCGCTTTTGCTGGAAGCGCCCTCTTTGCTGCAGTTGCGAAGAAAATATAAGTTGCCAGACATGCTGGATTTTAAAGGCTATTCGATAGAATTTCACATCACCATCGGGACTAAATTGCTTTCTTCTTTGTAATGATTTCCTTTTCTTCACCTATCAAGGGGCCGTTTCTTATTTTTAGAAACTGTATTATATTTACACAATGCCACAAAAAAGATAAAAGGCGAGGAAAATTTTTGTTATAATTCTGCCAATTTTGAGGACTTAAAAATGACAGCTATAAGTCTTATTTTTGATTTTGATGGCACCTTGGTTGATAGTTTTAAGGCTGTTATTTTAAAATTTAATTTTCTTGCGAAAGAATTCGGATTCACTAAGGTGGATGAGGATGGGATTGAGGCCTTAAAAAATCTGAATTCGAAGGAACTGATTCATCATTTCAGAATTCCCCTTTATAAAATTCCTGAAGTCCTGCTTAAAATTAGAAAAGAAATCAAATCAGAAATGCATTTTTTGAAGGTTTTTCAAGGATTGCCAGAAGTGCTACAAACGCTTTCACAACGAGGCCTGGCCTTGGGCGTGCTTACCTCTAACTCCATTGAAAATGCTTCTCAATGGCTGAAGAGTAACCACCTAGACAAGCTATTTCGCTTTGTGCACAGTGAACCCACTCTTTTTGGGAAAAGCAGAATGCTGAAGAAGATCCTGAAGGCCAATGAAATTGATCAAGAAAGGGCCTTCTATATTGGTGATGAAACCCGTGATATTGAGGCAGCGCATGAGAGCGGCATTCATTCGATCGCTGTGACCTGGGGATTCAACTCCGAGAAAATTCTTTTAGAACATCGGCCAAGCTATCTTGCTCGAGTGCCTGAAGATCTCTTGAAAATCTGCACAGGCGCGTCAACTGACTTAGGAACAAATTTCTAAAACAAGAGGGTTGCAGCGCTTCTTTAAGGTGTTATATCCTGTTAAGGACCAACGGAAGGAGCGGTGGCAATGGGACGATTGCTAGTTATATTTTTGCTGAGTATGGGTTTAATGGGCTGCGAACAGCTCGCATTGATTACCACGCCCTCCAAGAAGCCGCAAGCCTCGCACTCAAAACTCGCCACGCTGGCTGAACGTAAGTTTTGGGCTAACCTACATCAGGGCAGGTATGACCAACTCCCTGAAACAACCAAGCTGTTAACAGCGGCCTATCTCGAAAACCCGAACGATCCTGCGCTCGCGGCCCATCTTGGTTTTGTGCATATCTGGAAAATCACAGAGCGTGCCCGTCTGAAGCAGCTGCCTCCCACCATTACGGACGAAATTGTTTTGTCAAAGCATTATTTCAAGGAGGCGACTATTTTAGTGCCCGCGGACGCGCGCTATCAAGGCTTTCTCGGTGATAGCATGTTGGTGGCCGGAAAAATCGCGGAAGACAAGCGTGAGCAAGTCCGTGGCTATTTCCAACTAAAACAGTCCATTGCAATGTGGCCGGAATTTAACTACTTCACCGCGGGCTATGTCATGAGCAGCCTTGACCCACAGTCCGCTGAGTTCAAAGAGGGGCTTGAATGGCAGTGGAAGACACTCAATTTATGCGCCAATGCTACTGTCAATCGCGCCAATCCCGATTTTCGCCCTTATTTGTCGCTGGAAACACAGGAAGGACGTAAGCGAGCTTGCTGGAACTCCTGGATCGCACCGCATAATTATGAAGGCTTCTTTATGAATATGGGTGATATGCTGGTCAAAAAGGGAGATTGGCAAACTGGGATTAAAATATATAAGAACGCCCAAATTGGAAGAGGCTATTCCACCTGGCCCTATCGTAAAATGCTGGAAAAACGCATTCGAAACGCAAAAGAAAATGTCGTAAATTTTAATCAAGCGAAAGCCAGTTCAAAGGACCATAGTATTTTATTTAATTCTGGTTATGGCTGTGCAGCTTGTCATCAGAGATAGATAAGCATTTTTCTAAGTCATTTGTTGTATAACTTGCTGCGTAATGTCTAAATTATTATTTAGATAAATAATGGTCGTGCGTTGATCAATTAAGTCATAGCCTTTTTCCTTCGCGAGTTTTTGAATAACTTCCGTAAATTTTTGCATGAAAATTTGCAAGTCAGCATTTTTGGCCAGGGTCAGGTCTTTCTCAAAGGAGGCTTGAAGAACAGCAACATTGGCTTTCCCATTAATAATTTTGTTTTGCAGTTGCGTGCGTTCATCATTGCTCATGGTGTCGCCTTTGAGGTTCAATTGGTCTGTGTCGTCTTGCAGTTGTTTTTTTGCGTCGTTCAATTCCTGTTGTCGGGTGGTGAAATTATTCATTAACTTATTATTCATTGAAATCATGAGCGGCGATTTTTGTAAAACTTGATTCATGTCGATGACCGCGATTTTGAGGCTATTGACAGCAAAGACAGGGGAAGTAAAGATCAGTGAAAAAATAAAAATGGCCAGTAATTTTTTCATCGAAAACTCCTTTTTCGATTAAATTATGAGGTGAATCCTATCGTGGATTATACCTGATAATTGGGAAAAAGTTTAGAATTTAAGCATTTGGTATTTTGAACAGCCTAAGTGGTCGTAAGTGGCTTGCAGGCGTCTCTGTTCTACGTTTACCTGGGCAGCAGTTTGAGAGAAGGTGGAGGTAGGATTGGTGCTGACCACGGTGGAATTGTCAGAAAAGTTGATTTTGTTTTCCAGCGTTTTACACAAGGTATAATTGGGATCGTCCCCGTGCTGGAACATGGTGCAAGCATTTAGTAGGAGGAGGGGAGAAAGAAGCAGGAGCTTTAATTTATCGGCTTGCATATTCTTTCCTTAAAAATCCAAGGGCTTTCTTTCTATTATAACGAATTCATCGCTTGCTTTTAAATGGCGTTAGCAGAGGGTCGGGCTTTTTTAAAGCATAATCACGATGATGTTACAGATGTTGATCGACCAACTCCTCTCATGCCACGCCCCCTGTACCACTATCATGCCAGTTAAAAGCATAGTAAAAAAATTAAAACCGCCATGAATCTGATAAAAGAGACTCCTGAAGGTGAAGAAAGGGTATTATTCGCAACCGGAAAATTTATTAGAGAAGGCTTTGATGATGCGCGATTAGACACCTTGTTTCTCACTCTACCAGTCTCGTGGCGCGCCACAATTGCTCAATATGTCGGCAGACTTCATCGTCTTCATGATCTTAAAAAGGAGGTACAAGTCAACATCAGGGTCTATGAAAAAACTGGATTAAAAACAGTCAAGTTAGCGCGGGCCCTGCTTTGAGACTCAAAGACCGGGAATTGTTTACCAAAAAGATACTAATTGAATCAAAACCCATTTAATATTATTATTTTGCCCAATTTTTATTACAAATAAAACGAGGGTTTAACGAGGGTTTCATGGTTTATTCGAGAAAAAACGAAAATAACGCGTTGGAAGAAAAAGAATATAAAGAATATAAAGGCCAGCATCTAGATTCTTGGGCACATACTGATTTGTTCAGGTATACGCTGTTTAGCTTTGTACGTCCCTCAGCGCTCGCACAACTGGCAAACACAAATCCTCGGTTTTTTTACAAAATTCCAGAGCTTCAAAACGCGGCCCCTGAATTTGAGAAGGACTTGGGACAGTTACTCTGGTTTGTCGCTCATGGAAAAAAACAACAAGCTACCGCTCTCGTTTCACGGTCCCCCGAACTATTGTTATTCGAGGGAGAAACCACGGACTATACGCAATTCACCCTTGATGGGCAGCGTTATAAACGCAAACTGCAAGGTACCGCTCTGCAACTAGCCTTAGGCGCGGAAGACTGCGGCAGAGAGGGCTGTGATCTTTATTTAATGCCTTCGAACGACGAAACGGAAGAAAAAACAACGCTGAAAAAATTAGCTTTGTATACAGATGATAACGCGGCCAGCCCCTTTCGGTATTTTATTGCTGGGAAAGAGTATACGGTTGAACGTGGAAACGGTAAAAATGAATTAAAACCTGTGCATTTTGATACCCTCAAAGCGATGTATGGCCCTGCTGTTTTATGCAATAAGCCCTTAAATTTGGACAACAACTTTTTAACGCCGGAGCAGAGGAAAGCCTATAGCGCTCTTTTAAAAATCACATCTCAAAGAGTCACCCCGGATAAAAAACCGCACACCTTATTTGTCAACGAAGAAGGCATGATTGAAATGCTCATGCGGCATTTACAAAAATTGCCCGATGGTGAAAAAATTATTGCGGAACAGACAGTTAAACAATTTCCAGAAGGATGGGAAGAACAAGAAGAAAATAGGCATCAAGAAGATTTAGAGCAGCTGCGCATCGTTCGGACTGCGCTTACCGCCAAAGGAACAAGCGAAGATCCAGATGGGTCAAAATATAGGGCCGCCTTGCTTGAATTTAAAAAGTATTTAGCCCCTAAAGGCGTTATTCGGGAAGGAAAGCATTGGAATGCAAGGCTACTCGATGCTGCCTTTGAGATGGGCCATCAAGAGTGGTATAACGACGACCAGGATAAAAATGATGCGTTTTATAATGAAATCGTAGGCTACCTCCAAACGCTTGCACCCGCAAACTATGCCATGGCAAAGGCGCAAGGGCTTCATTATCTTCTCCAAGAAGGTGAAAAATTCAATCGCGATTTAGAATATCGTGATAGAGAGGGTTCTTATTTTCCTCTCTCGTCTTCTCCCGGGTTTCGTCTTGGTGTTGATTCTTGGCGCGGCGGTTGGGGGGCGGGTTCCCACGCGCGTGGTTTCGACGGCGCGGGGTTTTCAAAACTATATTGGAGAAAAAACAACATCGTTGCAGCGATTTATGCCGCAGCCAGACAAACCGTCGAATGCTTACCGTGTAGTGATGTAGCTTGCCTCACAAGCCCTTCGGCAATAGCCGCAGGTGGAAAGTCCCAGCAACTATCAATAAACCGGTGAAGCAGTTCTTCGTATGTCCAAGATCCCGATGATTTTTGCCACCAACGCACCCATTGCTGTAGATAAGCTCTGATCTGATGGATAGAAAATCCGGCGGCGACCATTTAAAGCCCATGAAATCGATTGACATTCGATAACATATTTGTTAACATGACGGTTACAATCAAAAAGTTTTTGCACATGAAATGGAAACTTGCATACTACAATTATTCTGTGGAACAGGAGGTTGATTGTCTTGAAAAAAGCATTAACTCCAAATTTATTGCCATTACCGATATGATGATTGAGAATGGTCCTAATCTCGGAATGCCTTTTACAAGACCCATGGGGAAAGGACTTTTTGAAATACGTGCCAAAGGACATGCTGGTATTGCTAGAGGATTTTTTTGTACAGTAAGTAAAAATACCATTATCATATTGCATGTATTTGTTAAAAAAATAGATCAGACTCCCAATAAAGAACTGAAATTGGCACGACAACGTATGAAAGAGGTGAAAATCCATGACATATAAACCAGTATATGCGCAAAATAGATTACGCAAAAAAGTACTTGCCGATCCAGAAGCTCGTGCTATATACGAAGCCACTAAATTACAAATTGAGCTTTCTTTGTCTTTAAAAAAAGCGCGCCAAAAGTGTAAAATGACCCAAGATGAGGTCGCTGAAATTATGCATACTAAAAAACCGGCTATTTCTCGTATAGAATCCGTAAGCGATGACATCAGGCATTTTCCATCTCTGCTGACTCTTGCAAAATTCGCTTCCGCTGTGGGGTATGAGATCAAATTAGGACTGGTGCCAATTAAAGGCGCCAAAGTTAAAGCATCGACCCATGAAGAGCGAGCAAAATAGGAATTCATGGCACCACCTCTGAAATTTTCAAGCGTAGCCCAGAAGAAAAACCGCAGGCTGGGACCATCAGTATCTGATGAAAGTTTTAAAAGCTGATTCAAATATTAAGAAAAATAGAAATATGGCCAATTTATGATTTTTTCAGTGCGATTGCCATGCCTATCATGCCAGTTAAAAGCATAGCGGGCGTCGCATGCTAGGGCAAAGAGTGGCGAGGTTGCGCTTTCAAGGCCGCTGTTTCAGGATGAAAAATAAAATTAATCAAGGTATTAACTATCTCTCCGGTTCCATCCTAGCGACTTCTCCCCAGAGTTTCTGTATAATCATAACGAATTTAACGATCTCAAATCGGAATAAGCATGACAGATTCAAACAATGCACCCAATCTAGAGTCCAGCACTTTTGTGCTGGAAGCCCCAGCACGAACTGTTCCGCAAACGAGTTCCTTTGTGAGCGCAGGGTGGTTTGCCTGGGTGGTCTGTTTGCTTGGCGCTTTTTTTTATTGCTATGAATATCTTTTACGCACGATGCCGGGCATCATGGAACCTGAACTCCGTCAGGCTTTTCAATTGGACTCCACCGCTTTTGGCAATTTAATGGGTTTCTATTATTACGCTTACACGCCAATGCAATTTCCCGTCGGTATTTTGATTGACCGCTACGGTCCAAGACGTTTGTTGATCCTGGCCTCTCTAATTTGCGCTAGCGGTTCCTCTCTTTTTTCGATGCAATCGAGCCTGATGATTTCACAGCTGGGGCGCTTCCTGGTGGGTTTTGGTTCCGCCTTTGCTTTTGTGGGTTTTTTAAAATTGGCCACTATTTGGCTGCATCCGAAACGATTTGCTTTAATCTCCGGCCTCATCATGACCTTATGCATGTTGGGCGTTACGCAAGGCAATGTGTTAATCGCCTTTCTTTCAACGCACCACGGTTGGAAACAAACAACCTTGCTCTTCGCGGCACTCGGCTTTGTGCTGGCGGCGGTAATGGCTTTGGTGATGCCAAAAAATAAATATGAATTTACTTCCTTTAACGGGGACACGTCCGTCGGTGATTTAAAAATGCTCTGCAAGGAAATGGTGAAGCTTTCGAAGAAACCCATTATTTGGGCGAATGGCTTAGTGGGCTGCTTGCTTTTTCTTTCCTTGTCTGGTTTTGCCGAGGCCTGGGGGGTTTCCTATTTTGAGCAGGGCCGGGGATATTCAAAAGAAATCTCTGTGCATTTGAATAATTTTGTTTTTTGGGGTTGGGCCGTCGGGGGACCTGTGATGGGCTGGGTCT
>CAYVBZ010000058.1:0-5182 GCA_964449835.1 uncultured Coxiellaceae bacterium
TGGTCCATGGCCGGATAAATAAAGCCCATAAACTGGAATTCGGCGACCGGCTTTAAACCCATCATCGCCATACCGACAGCAAGCCCTGCAATCATGGATTCAGCAAGCGGTGTATCCAGAACACGCTTCGAACCAAATTGATCATACAGTCCCAAAGTCGCGCGGAAGACACCGCCATTTTTTCCAATGTCTTCGCCTAAAAGCAGGACCTTGGGATCAGTCCGCATTTCATAGGCAAGCGCTTGATTGATCGCTTCAACGAGGGTGATCAGCGGCACTTTGCTCTCCTAACTGCTCAAGATAAGCACGCTGGTCCGAATAGCTTCTTGGCAGCTTCGCATAAAGATGATCAAACATAGATTCCGGCGGCTGTTCCGGCAGGTTGGCATACTCTTGAACGGCCACTTCAACTTGTTTGGCGCATTCCGAAAGGAGCTTTTCTTCCTCGGATGGAGACCAGACACCGAGTGTTTCCAAATAGCGTTGCAAGCGGGCGACGGGCTCTTTCAGCCATTCTATTTCCCGCATTGTTTTCACTTCATAACGCCTCGCGTCATCGGCTGTTGTATGATCGCTTTGACGGTAGCAAACCAATTCCAAGACGCTGGCTTCTTGCTGTTCTCGCGCTTTTTGCAGCGCACAGGCCGTGCGTTCACGCACTGCGATGACATCGTTGCCATCCACCTGTTCTCCATGAATCCCGCCGGCAATGGCTTTTTGCGCGAGTGTTTGCGCAGCCGTTTGTTGGGCGCGTGGTACGGAGATTGCCCATTGATTGTTACAAATAACAAGAACCAGCGGCAGTTTCCAAATGCCCGCCACATTGATGGCTTCATAAAAATCCCCTTGCGAGCTGGCGCCATCCCCGCAGACGCACAAGACCGCTTGTGGGTTTTCTTCATACTTCAAAGCATAAGCGGCCCCCGCGGCATAAAGCACTTGCGAACCAACAGGAACTGAATAAGGAAAATTTTGCGCCTTAGACGCAAAACAATTTCCGCGCTCGTCCCCGCCCCAGTACATAAGAATGTCAGAAAGTTTGGCACCATGTTGAATCAAGGCGCCTAGATCACGGTAATAAGGAACAAAAATATCTTTTTTAGCAAGCGCCGCGCCAAGACCTACAAAAGTCGCCTCCTGACCACGCGTTGAAGGATAGGTCCCCAACTTGCCTGTGCGCTGTAAGGCAATCGCTTTTTGATCAAAAAGACGTATTAAAACCATCAAGCGGTAAAGTTTGATAAGCTCTTCCTGATCTTTGGCAAAGTCTGGAAGCGTATCCACGACTTGGCTGTCTGCATCCAGATATTGATAATAAGCAACTTCAAAACGCTCTACTATTTTCACTCAAACGTCCCTTAAAAAAAGGATAAAAAAATAACAAAAAATTTAAATTGATTTGTTTTTACACTCTCTTTCTCAATCAGTTTAACGTCTAAAGTAGCTTTAGGCCTAAATAGAGTCAATCTTATTTATGTTATGATTAAGAAGAGGGAGATATACAAGACAGGAGTCACTATGGCAGAACAAATTGCGCTCGTCACCGGCGGAATGGGTGGCATTGGCACAGCGATTTGCCGTGCGCTTCATGATGCCGGTATACGCACCGTAGCGGGTTATAACCGCGGCGGCAATCACGACTCTGCTTTGGCCTGGCAGGCCGACCAAAAACTGGAACATTATTCCTTTGAAATTGTCCACGCGGATGTCACTCAAGTTGATTCCTGTGAAGCCGCCGTCCAAAAAATTGAAGAGGACATAGGCCCCATTGATATTCTGGTTAATAATGCCGGCATAGCACGCGATGCGACTTGCAGTAAAATGAAACTGCAGGACTGGAAAGACGTGATTGATACGAATTTAAATTCGCTTTTTTATGTCACGCACAGCGTGCTGAGTGAAATGCTCAAAAGAAAACATGGCCGTATCATTAATATTTCTTCAATCAATGGACAAAAAGGACAATTCGGTCAAGTCAATTACGCCGCTTCAAAAGCCGGCATGCATGGTTTCACTAAAGCACTGGCCTTGGAAGTCGCGCGCAAAGGCATTACTGTGAACACAATTTCCCCTGGTTATGTCGATACCAACATGGTCAAGGCCGTTCCTGAAAACATTCGCACACAAATTCTTTCTCAAATTCCAGTGGGCCGTTTTGCCTTGCCTGAAGAAATCGCTCATGTCGTGGTTTTCCTAGCCGATGAAAGAAGTGCCTATATTACAGGCGCCAATATTGCGATTAACGGCGGACAGTATATGCTATAGCTGAGGAAAACGAATGAGCACAGAAAACACGCGTATCATCAAAAAATATCCCAATCGAAGGCTTTATGACACTGAAAAGTGTTCCTATATTACCTTGAGCGACATTAAGCAATATGTCTTAGACCACCTCGACTTCCGGGTCATCGACGCGCAAACAGAAGCAGACCTGACCAAGACCACCCTTTTTCAAGTCCTGACAGAACATGAAGCAGCCGAGAACACCTTCTTCACAACTGAGCTTTTACAGCAAATGATCCGACTTTATCAGGAAGACATGCAGAGTATTTTTGGACGTTATTTTGAACAGGCTTTAATGCAATTTATCAAGCAGAAAGAAGTTTGGTCGCAGCACTTCGAACAGTATCAAGCCAATCCCTTGACTCCCCTAAACGAATTCACAAAGATGCAAAGCCAATTTTTCGAAACACTGCTACAAAAATCCAAAAATAAATAAAGACTTAAATATGATCAAAAAGTTATTTATGCATATTTTTTGCTCACTTATTTGACTTTAATGCCGGGTTGCGTCAATATAAATTATGTTGCGGTGCACAATATGGAGGTTTTCACTATGGTTACCGAAGGTTTTGAACAATATTTTAAATTGGGCAAAAATTTCACAAATCCTTGGAGTGACGTCAGCAAAACCATTTTGGACCTTTGCCGCCGCGTGAATCAAGGGACCTTGGAAATTGCCGGAGAAAATCTGGACCGGACAGCGGACCAATTAAAACGCTTTAGCTCCGTGAAACGGCCGGATGAAGCGATTAATCTGCAAAAAGAATGTCTCAATGAAAATATCACGGCCTGGATGAGCGATTTTCAGAAACTCATGAATCTCTCCCTGAGCAGCTTTGAGGAAATTAATAAAAACTTTACAACCAGCCTCAAAGACCGCGATCAACAAGGCACAAGCGCAAGCAGCAGCGCTAGCTCAAAGAGCAGCGATAGAATGCGCTAACTTGTAACGCAAAAGGACGTTAGGATGACGACCCCATGCGATTCACAGCCCAGTTATTCACAAGCTTTGGATCGCATTTTGCACTCCAATTTGAGTCAATTAACCAGCGGCATCTCTCCTGCCGCTTTGACTCTGGCTTTCGTGGACTGGTATATTCATCTTTACTTTCATCCCGGCAAGCAATTAGAGCTCACTGAACAAAGCCAAGGTTTTTCTTATCATCTCTGGTGTTCTTTATTAAGCACCCTTTTTGATTATAAAGCGGAGACGTTTTGCGTAAAATGCCCCTCTCACGACAAACGTTTTGCCGACGAACACTGGCAGCATTATCCCTTTAATCTGATTTATCAATCCTTCCTGCTCTTACAAGAATGGTGGGACCAAGCCACGACCGGCGTTCGAGGTGTTAGTGATCATCACCAGCAAGTCATTAATTTCACCATGCGCCAAATTCTTGATATGTTTTCTCCCTCGAACTCGCCCTTTTTAAATCCCGAAGTGCAAAAAGCAACGCTCGATCAAAAAGGTCAAAATTTTGTTCATGGATATTTAAATTATCTGGAAGACCAGAGGCGCAAGCTGCTGCAGGAGCCTCCTTTTGGGGCTGAAGATTTTGTTGTCGGCGAAAATATTGCCATCAGCCCTGGCCAAGTGATTTATCGCAATAATTTGATGGAGCTCATTCAATATGGACCCTTGACTAAGCAAGTCTATGCCAATCCAATCTTGATCACGCCAGCCTGGATTATGAAATATTATATTTTAGACTTGCGTCCCAAACATTCCTTGGTTCGTTATCTTGTTAAAAATGGATATACCGTTTTTATGATCTCCTGGAAAAATCCCGTGGAAAAAGATCGCAATATCGGCATGGAGGACTATTTACAACAAGGCATTATGGCCGCCCTCAAGGTGATAACGGCTGTTGTTCCCCGGCATAAAATTCATTTAATCGGATACTGCCTGGGGGGGACCCTGAGCGCTATTGCAGCCGCCGCACTCGCTGGGAACGCACAGCATTCTTTAGCAAGCTTGACCTTACTCGCAACCCAAATTGATTTCACCGAACCCGGCGAATTAGGTCTCTTTATTGACGATAGTCAAATCGCCTATCTTGAAAACCTAATGTGGGACAAAGGCTATTTGGACGCCCATCAAATGTTAGGCGCTTTTCAACTGCTGCGTTCAAATGATCTTATTTGGTCACGCATGATTCGCGACTATCTCCTAGGACAGCGGAACCCAATGACTGATTTGATGGCTTGGAACAGCGACGCGACGCGCTTGCCCTATCGCATGCATTCTGAGTATTTGCGCAGCCTCTATCTCAATAACAATTTAGCGGAAGGGCATTATTTCGTGGGAGGAAAACCGGTCGTGCTTTCTGATATCAATGTTCCCATTTTTGCTGTAGCGACCGAACGTGATCACGTTTCTCCTTGGCACTCTGTGTTTAAAATAAATTTATTAACAACAGTCGACGTCACTTTTGTCTTGACCAGTGGCGGCCACAATGTCGGCATTGTGAGCTTGCCCGTGAAAAAAACCAAACGACATTATCGTATTTCGACGCTGAAAGAGCAGGACCGTTATATTGACCCTGACCGCTGGCACAAAGAAACAAAATTCACAGAGGGCTCCTGGTGGCCGGCTTTGGAAAAATGGCTGAAAAAACATTCCCGGAAAAAGATTGCCCCTCCCGCGATGGGCTGTAAGGAAAAAGGCTACCGCCCGCTTGAAGCAGCGCCTGGGTCTTATGTTAAAGAAAAATAAACCCTCCTCATTCTGTGGATGACAAAGCCAAGCGCTTAAGTTACCCTCCTTCGATTTGACCCTGAAAAGGTAGCCTCATGCTGATACTCAGTGATACTAGACAGAGCCTTCGGTTTAAAACCCTTGATCTCACTCATGCCCTTTCCCCCGCCGTACCAACCTGGACCGGCGGATGTGGCTTTA
>CAYVBZ010000058.1:5192-14134 GCA_964449835.1 uncultured Coxiellaceae bacterium
CTAGTTGACTTAACACACACCCTCTCTCCCACCGCACCCACCTGGAGTGGAACGTGTGGCTTTCAGGATCGTATCATCGTGGATTACCCCGAGGCTTGCCGTGTACAAGCCATTGAAATGAATGCCGGCACGGGCACCCATTTGGACGCGCCTTCGCATTTCATTGAAGGCGCCAAAAGTATCGCCGAGCTCCCCCTTGAAGATTTCATTGCACCGCTTTGCGTGGTCGATATTTCTCAAAAAGCACATGCGGATTATTACCTTTCCGTTCAAGACTTGCGGAAATTTGAAAAACAGCATGGCAAAATTCCGGATGGCTGCTGGGTAGTCGGCTACACGGGGTGGGACCGCTACTGGCAAGACCCACAGCAATATCGCAACGTAGACGCTCAAGGAAAAATGCATTTTCCTGGGTTTTCAAAGGATGCGGCAGAATACTTGCTTCAACGCAACATCAAAGGTCTCGGCATCGACAGTCTTTCTCCGGACTGTCTCGACTTGCGTTTTCCCGTTCATTATCTCATTTTAGGCGAGGGCAAATGCATCGCCGAAAATCTCAGTAATTGCCAAAAGCTTCCGCCTACAGGGGCTTATGGCCTCTTTCTACCGATCAAGACGGCACAGGGCACTGAAGCGGTAATGCGGGCCCTTGCTTTGATTCCGGAATAAAGATACAAGAACCTATTAGCCTGAAGGAGAATGTCATGAATCGAATGTTTCCCTTGGTCCTATTTTTGTTAAGCACTTTGCTCTGCCCTTTCTCGGCCTTCGCCAAAACAATCAACCTCTACGATGGACCCAAAGACCAGGCCAAAGTGGTGGGCTCCGTCGATTCCAATGCTGGAATTATCCCTATTTTTACGCCCGAAAAAGGCGATTGGATTAAAGTCGCAGATCCACGCAATGGAAATGTCGGCTGGGTCAAAGTCAAAGACTTGGGGCCTGCCAACACAACGGAATATACCTTTACCCAACGGTTCATTAATACCGGCAACTCCCCGCAAACTTACCAAATTATTCAATTCGGCGGTCCCAGCAAAATGTCGCCAGAACAGGTGCAAATTCAACTTAAAAAAACGGAACAGCAACAACAGCAGTTGCAGGAAAACATGAATCGAGCCATGCAAAACATGCTGAATGACATGAATAAGCTTTACAACTGGAATTCGCAATGGCTCAATAATGGCACGCCCTTTGTGATGCCGGTCATTGTCATCCCCGCACAAAATATGCCGCAAGCGGGGCCGGCCAGCAAAAAGACTAATACAGATAAAAATGCCGCGTCCAAGACCCAAGAAACCAAGTGACAAGGATAATGACTAAAAAGTCAGTCTAACCAGCGAGTGCCAATGACGCCCGCCAGCACACATGCTAAAATCTTCTTAGGTTTTCAATGACGCACTGAGTGGGCCGCCTGAAATATGATTAAATATTTATCTATTTTTGTTTTTTTATTCATTTTTTACACCTCTGGTGTATCTGCAGAGTGGTTAGACGGGCCGACGCAAGGACCGCTCAATGAAAACTATTATCGTCTGAAAAAAGTACTCGATTATTACGAAAACCTTCAAACCCAGTCTTGGCCAAGCCTTTCAACTTCGGAACTTCAAAAAGGCGGCAGTAATCCTGCTATTCCTGAACTGCGGGAACGCTTACGCCTTACAGGCGACCTTGCCCCCGATGAAGACTCTCATACTGAGCAATTTGATTCCGCGTTAGAACTTGCAATCAAACGTTTTCAGGCACGGCATGGCTTAAAAGCGGATGGCATTCTAGGTCCTCGGACTGAAAGAGAACTGAATGTCTCCCCTTACGAAAGGGCCGAGGAAATCCGGCGTAATATGCAGCGCTGGGCGGCATTGCCGCCCCAACTCGGCAGGCGGTTTATTTTCATTAACATTCCAGAATACCGTTTCGATCTCATTGAAAATGGCCGCTCCATCCTGACCATGAAAATCATCGTGGGAAAACCGGACCGGCCCACACCCGAATTGGTTTCGTCTTTAACACAAATTGAACTCAATCCTTATTGGAACATCCCGCCCAGTATCGCTGAAAAAGATATTTTGCCTAAAATTTTAAAAGATCGGCACTATCTGGATGAAATGAATATCAAAGTGGTCCAACGTCGTCATTCCGAGGTCATCCCGCTGGATGCAAGCAAAATTGATTGGAATGAGGCCGTCAAGAATGGTTTTAACTATGACCTCCGTCAGGAGCCGGGTAAAAAGAATGCCTTGGGTCTGGTCAAATTCGATTTTCCCAATGACTATGATGTTTACATGCATGACACACCGGCAAAGGAATTATTTAACAAGGAAATTCGTATCTTCAGTTCAGGTTGCATCCGTCTTGAAAAACCGTTCGCCCTGCTTTCCTATTTATTAAATGGCAACACAGACTGGACCGTGACGCGTCTCGCGCAAGTCCTACAGTCTGGCAAAGAAACCATTATCAAAGTGAAGCCCCTGCCCGTTTATATCATCTATGCAACCGCCTGGGTGGACAGGGACGGCGTCTTAAATTTCCGCCGCGATCCTTATGGCTACAACGAAGACCCCAACCCGAATGATATCTTGCCGGAAGCCTCCATTGACGATCCCTTCGCAATCCCGATATCCTTCTACGCTTAAACTCACTTTTGGACCTCAGTTTTTATGTCATTACCGATTCTTTATTTAAAAAAAGGCGAAGATAAACGACTTCGAGAGGGCCATGTTTGGGTCTATAGCAATGAGGTGGATATCAAAAAATCGCCGCTTAAGAACTTCGCGCCTGGTGAAGAAGTCATGGTCAAAACTGCAAACCAGGAAGCAATCGGTCTCGCTTATATCAATCCGCATTCCCTTATCGCTGCCCGTTTGTTTTCTCGAAGCTTGAAAGAGCGGCTCGGTGTCTCCCTTTTGACAGCACGTTTACAGCAAGCCCTGGGTCTACGGGAAACGCTATTTGATCAGCCTTATTACCGGCTCGCTTTCGCAGAGAGCGATCTCTTACCCGGCTTGGTGATAGACCGCTTTGGGGACCATCTCGTTGTTCAATGCAATACTTTTGGCATGGACCTTCAAAAAGATGCCCTCCTCACCGCCCTTCAAAGCATTCTCCCTCAAACACAATCCTTGCTCTTTCGAAACGACAGCCCAATCCGTCAACAGGAAGGCTTGCCGCTTGCTGTCGAAGCCGGGCTTGGCAAACCTCCTGAAAGCGTCTTGATTGAAGAAAATGATACCCCCTTTCACGTCCCTCTGTGGAAAGGACAAAAAACCGGCTGGTTCTTCGATCACCGCTTGAATCGCGCGCGTTTAAAGGCCTATGTCAGTGGCCAGCGTGTTCTGGATGTTTTTAGCTATCTTGGCGGCTGGGGCATTCAAGCAGCGCGTTATGGCGCGAAGGAAGTATTCTGTCTCGATAGTTCGGCCTTGGCCTGTGAATGGATCCACAAAAATGCCGAGCTCAACCAAGTACAAACCAAAGTTCAGGTCCTTTGTGAAGACGCTTTCACCGGACTACAAAAGCTTCACCGGGAAAAAAAGAAATTTGAAGTTATTGTTCTCGACCCACCCGCTTTTATAAAAAAACGCAAAGATCAAAAGGAAGGATGGCTCGCCTATCAACGCCTGAATACTCTGGCGCTTAAGTTACTCAGTCCGACGGGTGTTCTGATCTCAGCTTCTTGCTCAATGCATCTTCAGGTGGAAGACTTCACTACGCTTTTGCAGCGCGCCAGTCTCGCTGCAGCTTCTCCCTTACAACTGCTTGAGCGAGGCCATCAAGGGCCTGATCATCCTATCCACTTGGCCATACCCGAAACAGACTATCTAAAGGCCTTTATCTTGCGGCGGCTGACGGATTAAGTGCTGTTGCTTTTCAGGGGGGACGGGGAAAACAGAACAACTGAGGGGAGAAAAACAGAGGGGGAGATGGCCTTGACCATTTCCCCCTATTTCCTTAACGCTTCTTCTTTTTCTTGCTAGAGCTTTTTTTAGCTTTCTTCTTCGTTTTCATTTTGGTTTTTGCTTTCTTTTTCCCTGCCATGGTTCTTTCTCCTTAAAAGTTTAGTTAGGATGCTCGATTTACTCGAACAACCTTTATTATATAATATTTTTTTAAGGATTTGTGAATACTTATTATCATTTTTTTTTCATACCTGATTTTTTTCAATTCTGAAAATTTGACGCAAGAAGGACGTTTTCAAAGAGAAAGAGAAGAAATTTTTCTGTAAAATATTTAAAAAACGCTTTTTTTATAGTGTTTTCTTTGTTTCACAAAATAAACTTGGGACTTCTCTTGCCGTCTTAATCTGCTGATTTCGTAATTTAACTAGTAATAACCCTAGGTAAGGCTAGGAGGGCCAAATCCAAAGCAAATTCAAATTATATTTCCCACGGGGAATAAATCCCCGTGGGAAACCAAAGGGGGCCCGAGAGCAAGCTCTCTACTCCCCTTTGGAAACCCCTTAGCTAGAGAGCCGCGGCAAGCCGCGGGGTAAATTCTTTAATCTTGGATCGCCACGGCTAAACGCAATGCCGCCTCGCGATGATGGTTTTCGCAGTTTGAAGTGTAATGGGCATAGATCGCAGAAAAGAGCAGCGCTTAGGTTTTGTTAACGCGAATTCCAGATAAAGTATTCTGTCATGCCAGCATGCTTTTGCTGGCATCCAGAATTCGCGTTGTTAGGTTGCAGAGAGCTGTTTCTCATTCTGTTTCCACGCCACACGCTTTTCCTTAGGCAGGGTTTCAATATAGTTTTCCAGAGACAGTGCTTCTTTGGCTAGTAACTCCTGCTCGATATATTGACGCAGAATGGCTTTGATTTGCGGTGAAGAGAAGACCGTTTCAGGGGTATACTTCTTCCTTTGAAGATGCAAGACGGTGTTAATTGCGATTTGCGCATACTGATGAAAGCGTTCCATAAAGAGCGCCTTGTCCGTTTCAGCTAAATTTTCCAGGGTCTCATCAATCCGTTGGATACGAAAAATTTGATAATCCTCGCGAATTTGCTCGATGAGCTCGTTTAAAGGAGGTGAGGCGGGTAATTTTTTATTTTTTCCTCTTAAACGTGGCTTTGTCTTTGGCGCTGGCTGGGCATCTTGATAATTTAATCGTAAAGCGCTCATCAAATAAGCCGCTAAGTTTTCAATCCGGCCCGTTTTATAGTTTTTGGACCGCTCAATCAGCTCCATTTTTTGCAGAATCATCTCTTGAGAATATTCCTTTAAGACTTGTTGGGCCTGCCTGTTAGAAAATTGATAGGACTCCATTAAACGGGCCCGCAATTCGGCTTGGGCATCGGTCAACAAGAGCTGCTCTGCTTTATTGCCGCCGATTCGGGTCCTTTTGGGGCGTTCTTTCAAAGAAAAACGCAGCTTGTTCACGCGGCGCCCCTCCCGCTGAAGTTCCGCTTCCACCACTAAATCGGAATAGGTGTTCACCTCCTCGATGGATTTGTCCAGCACCCGCTTTTTGAAGTCGCGGAAAATAACATACTTGCCCGCCGGCACACCCATGAGCTTTCGAAAAGTCGCCATTTCAATCCACTTCGTAAAGGGCAAACCCCGGTAGCGAATGCAATTTTCATATAAAGCTAAGCCATAGCTGGAACGGAATTGCGACTGAATAAAAAGATCAATGCGGCCAAACATAGAGGGAGAATGGAGCAATTGTTTCATTCGGGGGGAATATGCGTAATAGCAAAGCGGTCCTTGCAAACTGACACTGGCGAGAATGGAGCTCGCGGTCCAATCCTCAAGGCCGGTTTTGTCACTAATTAAATTCCATTCAATCACTGTTGAGAGCAGCTCCTTCAAAGCATCCTTAATCACTGCGTGATTGTTCCCTTGATAACCGATCAGCTTGCAAAGCTGCTTTACAGTAATTTCATGCTCCTCTTTCAGCATCAGCTCAGGATAAGCATGATAGAGCAGCGCATTGGTGACTTTACGTTGCAGCAAGCTCAAGGTATTCGAGCAATGAATCGTCGCGGCATGTTTTTTTAATTCGCGCTTGCTCTCTCCCTGCTGTCGCCCTTGTTTTTCTTTTTTTCTTGGATATCCCATAAGCGTCACATTCATCCCATGTTTGTCACATTCAACTCCCAAAGACGTCACTGTTTCTCCCATAAGTGTCACCGATCATCCCATAAGCGTCTCATCTTTCACCTTTAATTCACGTTCATTCAACGACTTCCCGCTCTCTAAACAAAAGATAAACGTTATTAAAATAAAAACACAACAGTGCGTTGTTCTTTTTTTATTTTCGATGACACAAAATTGATAATATATTATGATTTCTTGTAATACAATTCCTCGGAAAAAAAGGAGCATGGAATGAAGATTATTGCTTTTGTGAATAACAAGGGAGGTGTTGGGAAAACAACTTGTAGCAAAATAATGGCGGAATACCTATCAAAAGTAAAAAAAATGTCTGTTCTTGGCATTGATTTTGATCCGCAATGTAATTTTTCACATCAATACTTACAAATGGAAATTGATCCTGTCGCACCCGAAGGGCTCATTCCGCCGATTCATCCTGATTATAATCCTGAAGAGGAAGAAGAGATGGACTGGGAAGGCCGCAGTAGTATCGCGGAAATTTTCTATGGCCAGGGTGTGGTGCCTTATCCAACGTATATCGAAAACCTGGATCTTGCACCTGGGCATGCTGAACGTCTACTTGCTGCAGAATCGGTCAGAAAAACAGAGGTTGTTGAAAAAGTACACAAGCAATTGGCGAATTTTTTAAATTCTGAGGATGTTAGAGCTGCATACGATGCAGTCATCATCGATACTGCGCCTTCAAAAGGGCCTTTAACGATTTCTGTTATGAAAGCGGCCACGGATATCGTTATTCCCGCAGTCATGGAAGAACAACCCGTGCAAGGGATTTACGGAATGTTGCAGCTTTGGATGCAGGAGTCTTTAATTCGGGAAAAGTCGCGGCCTCTGAATTTGGTTGGTATCTTGCCCAATATGTTCAAGCAGACGCGTTTACATAAAGACCTCTTAAATAGCTTGCAAGGTAACCCTGCGATCAATCGCTATATTTTGCCGGCGAAATTAAATCAGCGTATTGTTTATGCGGAAGTGGATGCGGAAGAAGCGAACCCGAGATCTATTTTTGATTTTCCTGATGAGCATATCGCTAAAAAAGAAGCATTGGAAGCTTATCAACAGATTGCAGAGAGGATTTTCACATGAGCAAGAAAAAACGTTTTGGAGTATCAAGTGCTTTGAGCCGTGGCCTCTCTGAGACCATTCATGTTGTGGAAAATAATTCAGGGATCTTCCGGCATGTGGTTCTCCCCTTGTCTCGGGTTGAATTAGATCCTGATAATCCGCGAAAATTGGCCATCAACTTAGAAGACGTGCGGGAAGGCTTTAATAAGCAAGATCCGCTCTATGCGCGAAAAACTGCAGAACTTGAACGCTTGAAGGAATTGGCGGCAACTATCGAAAGTAGTGGTGTCATTAATCCTATCGTGGTTTACAAACGGGGAGAGTTATACCGTGTTGTGGCAGGAGAGAGACGTTGTCTCGCGTCGATTCTTGCTAATAAACATGAAATTGATGCCCGAGTTTTCAATGAAAAACCGAAAGGCTTTCAATTGAAATTAGTTCAATGGATTGAGAATACGGCACGGGAAGACTTGACCCTAGAAGAACGCATTGAGAATATTCGTGATTTGTTGAAGGAATACCAACAAAACAATCCCAAAGAGGTCACCGCTTCTTTGCTGCGAGAACTGACGGGCTTGTCCTTGCCGCAAGCAACCTACTATGTGGCTGTCTTGAACGCGCCCTCTGATTTGAAAGAGGCGATTGCCAAGAGTGAAATTCGTAGTTTAGATAAGGCTGCAGTTTTGGCGGGGATCGAGTTAGATACGCTACGCCAACAGGCCTTGGAAGCTTGTATTCAGGGCTGTAGTTTGAAAGAGCTTCGACAACTGATTTCACAGCAGCGGGATTTCTCTAAGAAACAGAAGCAAGCTGCCTTGCAAAATGCTGTGAAACGGGCTGGAGCTCGGCGTATTAACATGGGCTCTACGGGACATGCGGCGGTTATTAAAGAAATTGTAGATGCTATTTTGGGCCAAACCAAGTATCAGAAATACCTGCCCATTTTTACGACCATTGATTGGGCTGAAATCAAACATAGCTCTTTGGCCTTTCGGCAGTTAGTTGACATTCTTGAGAGGGAGTTAGTAGGACAAGTATGAAAACAGCAATTACATCCATTAAACTACAAAAGCAGCTACATCATAAACTGCAACAGTCAGTCATCAATGATGAATACGGCATGCGCGGGAAGAATCGATGGATCTTAGAAGCGATCGAAGCCTTTTTGGCCCTGCCGGATTATCCCAACTTGGTGGATCTCGCAAATGATTCTGATCATTTGACAGAAATGGTCAGCTTGCGCTTTCCTGAAACTTTGATGCGAAAATTGGATGATGCAGTCATTCATGTACGGCGTCAGTATCCTGCTATGGAAGGCGTTAAAAGTAATCTCATTCGTGCTAGCATCATCCAAAGAATCATTCGCGGCATTACTTCGGTGACCGAATAACACTGTAACATGCTGAATATAAATGATTTATGTTTTTTTGACTTTTATCAAGAGTGACGTCTTTGGGACAAGACTGTCGCGAATGGGTTTATGTTCTACATAGAACCTTGTCTAGGTGTTGATCAAGTTTCTCCTTAGTCCATCTGATTAATTTATTTACATATCATGGAAGCCATGATAGCTTCATACGCACAAATTACACAAAATCGAGGTCGGTTCTCTCATGCTTAGACAAACAAAACATTTATCTTTAAATAACAATCTCGAGGATGAGAACCAGAATATTCCACCCTCTGATTCTTATGAAAAAGTTCTAGGTGAACTGCTTAAAGTACCAGGTGCGCTGCTTAATGAGATGGGGGAGCACTTAAACCAAG
>CAYVBZ010000059.1:0-13849 GCA_964449835.1 uncultured Coxiellaceae bacterium
GCATGAATGGCCGCTCGCAATATGCGTGAAAAAGCAGTCTCTGCTTCATTTTGCTTTGATGTTCGCCCAAGAATTCCAAGCTCGCTTAACAGCAAATAAGGGTATATTCCATCTTTCCTTAGGTCTTCTGGCAAAACAGAGAAGGCAGACGTGTCTTCGCTTAGGTCTTTTGACGCCTCAGATAAGGCAAGTGTGTCTTCGCTTCTAGTTGTACTCATTTTGCTCCTCGTTATTTTTTATGAAAATTAATTGAACCAATATACTGGAACAGACTATGAAAGAAAAGAACTGACTTTAGAATAAACACTTTAGGGTGAGTTTAGAGGTCCTGCTAAGCGAATTGCCAATTGAATGGCTGCTTTTAGGCTGCTCGCATCCGCTTGTCGCGTTCCGGCGGCATCCACTGCAGTGCCATGGTCCACTGAGGTGCGAATATAGGGCAGCCCTAAAGTCACATTGACCGCCTTGCCAAACCCTAGCGCCTTCACAACAGGCAGTGCTTGATCATGGTACAGCGCTAAAACAGCATCTGCCTGCGTCAAATACTGTTCAGTGAAAAGGGTGTCCGCCGAAAGAGGCCCTGTCAGCTTCAGGCCCTCCCGCCGCAATTTTTCTAAAACAGGCCCAATCACTTCCAGCTCTTCAGTCCCGAGATGGCCGCCTTCACCCGCATGAGGATTTAATCCGGAAACAAAAATATGGGGAGCTTTCACTTGAAAATGTTTCACCAGGGCTTGCTGGAGTGTTCGCAGCGTTTCTTCCAGCAATTCCGCCGTGATTGCCTGCGGCACGCGCGATAAAGGAAGATGCGTTGTGGCAAGGGCCACTTTGAGTTCGCTGTTTTTCCAAGAGGCCGTCAAAGGGGAGTTCACAACAAAGAGCATCACCGCCTTCCCAATGCGGGCTTGTGCCGCGAAAAACTCGGTATGTCCTTGAAAAGAGAAACCAGCATCGTTGAGCAGCCCTTTGTGTACTGGCGCAGTCACGAGCGCATCCACTCTTTTCAGTAGGGCCGCTTGAGCTGCCTTTTCCAGAAGACTGATCACATAGGGCCCATTCGCTCGATTAAGTTTGCCTGCTTCACAGGGTTGGCAGAGATCGACCGGCAAAAACTTTAAAGAACCCGGTGCTAGTTTTTCCGGCGGTTTACTGTCATCCAGGGGGAGCAATTTCAGCGGCAGGCCTAAACGCGCCGCACGCGTTTTTAATAAGTCAGCATCCCCGATAATGCTTAGTTCCGCTGCCCAGCTTTCTTGGGCAATTTGAGCAACCAGGTCAGGCCCTACACCCGCAGGTTCGCCGGAAGTGATCAGGATCCGTGGAATTTTCACGCCATGGCCTTGTCATAGATCTCAATGAAAGCCTGTCCGCGCACCTTGGCCAGCCAGCCTTGCATGGCTTCTTCGAATTTTCGTTGAAAAATAGCTTGTGCGACTTCCTGTCGTTGGGGCTTGCTGCCCTGTTCATTCAAGCTTCTTAAGCCGACTAGATGAATGATATGAAAACCATTTGAGGTTTGAATGGGGCCTGCAAAGCCATGCAATTGCATGTTCATGACAGGTTGAGTGAAAGCGGTTGGCACTTCGGCTAATTTGCGCCAGCTTAAATCGTTGTCTTGCACCGAATCCGCTTCTGCCGAAGCCAGCTGATTCAGCTTGGTCCCTTTGCGCAGCCGAACAATAATGTCCTCGGCAAATTTTTTGGCGATGGCGATTTCCTGTGGATTAGGGGAATCGGAGACGGGGATGAGCAAGTCCTGAATATGATATTCCTTTTCACCCTGGGTCTCGAGTTTAGACGTGCGCAAAGAGTCATTTATTTCATCGGGTGAAACGGTAATACGGGAAGCCACTTCTCGTTGTTGCAAATGCTGCAAGACCAAGGACTCGTGAATTTGTTTACGATAGGCGCTCGCGCTCATGCCTTCGCGTCCGATCCGCTCGTAGAATTCCTTGATGCTGAGATGATTATCTCGCGCAATGCGATTGACAACCTTGTCCATTTCCTCATCTTCAACCTTAATGCCTAATTGCTGCGCCGCTTCCAATTGTAATTTATTGTCAATTAAACGCTGCAAGATTTGTTTGCGTAAGGCTTTAGGGGAAAGGCCAGATGAACTTTCAGGGCCCATTTGACGCATCGCGAGGTGAGCGGCCTGGTTTAATTCTGTTTGCGTGATCACCGCATCATTGACCACGGCAACGATATTATCCAAGACTTGTTCACCTTTTTTTAAGGCGGCGTTCGCGGAAAAACTTGCACTGAGTCCCGAGGCCAACAACAGACCGACAAAGAGCCTGCGTAGTGCAAAGAATAGTTTGGTTTTCATAAATTAAATGTCCTGTCCAAATCGTGATTCATAACCGGATATATTTGTTCTTAAGGCCGCTGTTGGGTCGCCCCGCGGGTTAAAGCTGCCTAAACCTTTTAAGATGACCTGAAAATAAAACTGGTTGTTGTACTGAGGCCGTGTTTCTTGAACACCTGTCAGCGTTCTGCCCGCCACGAATTGGGCAGCCCAACAACAGCTGTCATATTGTAAACCATAAAAGAGATTCTGGAAATGCAAAGCATTCCAGTCTTCACTCCAGCGGCCCACCAGGCCCCAATGGCTGCTCAGCGGCCAACTAAATGATAAATCAGTTAATTTCAAGATATTTTCATTGCCAGTGCCCGGAACATTGGCATTGGAGTTCACGATAATCCCACCCAATAAGTCGGCATTGCGCACATAACTGAAGCCCAAATTAATCACACGCTCCTGGTCTTTGCGGTAGTGCAGGGTGACCGTTTGGTTATTTAATTCCTTGGTTTGCGGGTCCCAAATCACGTCTGCGCTGGCACTCCAATGCGTGGCCAGATTATAAATCAAGGCCCCTGAAATGGGAGAAAAACGGCGTTTATTGTCGTTGTTATCTGGGTAGTCCGTGCAAAGACTGGGGTTTTGACAAAGGGTGACCGCGCGATTTTTAAAATAAAGAATATCGCCGATGCTGGCGCGCAAGCTTTGCGCGCCGCCATCTTGGTCAATGATACGGGTAGTGATCCCGATACTCACGCGGTCCGCGTCGTTGATGCGGTCAATGCTGCTGAAACGGTTATAGACAAAGAGTTGATCATAAATCAGGGTGTTCACGGTCGTATCAAAAATAGGAAGGTCCGCTTGCTTGCGATAGGGGATGTAAACATAATACAGCTGAGGTTCTAAGGTTTGGGTATAGTTATGGCCAAAGAGCGTCATTTGCCGGTCGAAATAAAGGCCGGACCCTAGATCAAAAATGGGCAGGCCGCGGTCCTGGTGTTTAGGCATGGTGTTATTCACATGGCCCAGCTCATATTCACTCAGCGCGAGTTGCACCCGGGGGTTAAAGTAAAAAGCAGGCCAATTCAGCGGCAATTCGACGCCGGGTTGAACATGCAGGCGGTCGCCGATCGGATATTTATTGGTGTCGCCTGGGGTATTTTTAATATCGAAGTGCGTGGCCTCAGTGCTAATGAAATACCGCAGTCCCCCCCATTGGCCAGGATAGTCTCCGTTTAATAAGAGTTGTGGAAAACGCCGGTATTGGTTGTAAAAGATCGAGTCCACATCAGCGGGGTGCAAGGTCTGGTAGCCTTGAATGCGGCCCGTGAAATTCCAATGCTCGCCGGCATAATTGACTTCACCCTGCTGCAGCAAATCATTTTGCGCATTCTCATTCATGTTTTTGGTGAAATCTTCCAGAAAGTAGTCATCGCTCACAAAGCTGTAATCAATGTTCGCCGACCAGTGTTCGTTAAATTGAGTTTGATGTTTCCAACCCAAGGAGTAGCGTGTGTTGTGGGTGTTCAAGAGCCGGTACAATTCCGCTTGCTTAAAGGGGTCCGTTGACCCTTGGTATTTTTGTTCTAATTTCTCTTTAAAAGTCGGAAAGTATTTGTCGTCTGGAAAAAGACTAACGCGGATGTTGCCTTCGCTTTTGGGGGTGAGGTAACGGAAAAGGTCGGCAATTTGGAGGCCGCGTTCTGTGTAATAGGTCGGTGTGATTGTGGTGTCATAGTTAGGGGCAAGGTTCCAATAGAAAGGCAGCCCGAGATAGTAACCTGAATAGGAATTATTTCGATTGACCGAACCGAGCGTCGGCCATAAAAACCCCGTTTTACGACGGGAGTCGATCGGAAAATTCATATAGGGTGTATAGAAAACTGGAACGCCTTTAATTAACAATCGCGCATGGTCAGCAGAGCCTCTGCCAGTCTCTTTGTTGAGATCGAGCCGGCTGGCTTTCACTTGCCAAAAACTATGGGTCGGCGGACAAGTGCTATAGCTGACTTCCTTGAAATGATAAATTTTGGGTTCAGTTTGAGTATAACTTTTGGCCTGGCCCCAGGCGCTGAGTTGAACAACCTGACGGGGTTTCACCAGATTTTGAATTTTGACCCGTGATTTTTCCTTCATGGCTTCGCGATAATGGCTGGCATCAAAGGGATTCGCATAAATCGCAGTGCGATAAAGAATATCGGAGAGAGAGTTGGCCTTGGTTTTCAAGTCAAAGGCGCCATTTTCGGCGAGAACCAGCGTATTGGGTTCTCTTAAATGAAGGGCTTCGGCAAGATCAATGTGTGTGAGTTTGCCGGTTGCAGGATCTCGGTAGAGGAAGGCTTTATTGGCGGTAATTTGTCTTTTGCCATAATTCACCGAGACCTTGCCTTCGAGGACGGAGGTGCCGTGTTGAACAATGGTGTATTGATCGCTGGTGACGCGCAGTTTGTCCTGGTCTTTTAAGCTTTCAGCGGATAAAAAAGGCGACTCTACATAATAACCCCCGCAGAAGTTGTCAGCATTTTCGACCCACCCGAGTTCTTCCGCTAATTCTTTGGGTTTAGGGGGGGCGACTGCAAAGGCCTCTGTGAGGCCAAAGGAAAGGAGGCCTAAGAAAATAAGCAAAAATGCGCTTAGCTGAAGGTGTTTTTTAAACAACATGCTTTGGTCCAATTCTGACTGGAGCAGTGTAGCGAAAAGACTTGGCTGAGGGAATTGCTTTTCATAAGCTTCCGTCATACACCGTCGCTGCGTTGGTAAGGGAGGGGTTGGGAGGAAAAAATTCCTTTTGGAGCACTTTTAATCATGCTAAGATTAGCTTCTTATCCAAGCTTCCACCTGCAAGACCCCAAACCAAACCCACAAGGAGACCCAGTGACCCAAGTCAATCCCCATTTAACCCAATGGCTGCAACAAACCTGCCCATCCCCCATCGACTCCCTCCATGAAATCGCTGGTGACGCGAGCTTCAGACGTTATTTCCGCCTCCATTCCGGCACCCAAACCTACATGGTCATGGACGCCTCCCAACAACGCGATTGCTTTGAACCCTTTGTCGCCATCGCGAAGGCCCTGCATCCACTTGGACTCGAAGTCCCCCAAATCTTGGCTGAAGATATCACACAAGGCTTCATGCTCATTTCCGACTTCGGCGATCAGCAATACCTGAGCGTGCTCAATGAAAATAACGCCGACGCGCTTTATAAAACAGCCCTACAGTCTTTAACGCTGATGCAAGCCTGCCGCAAAGTACCCAATTGGACTTTGCCCGCCTTTGATCACAGTTTCATGCTGCGAGAATTAAAAGAATTTAAACACTGGTTCGTGGAGCGCTATTTAGAACTTCCTCTCACGACCCAGGAAGAAACGCTGCTGCAAACCACTTTCGACCGTCTTTGCAGCACAGCGGGCCAACAGCCTCAAGTTTTCATTCATCGGGATTATCATTCAGCCAATTTGATGGTGCTGCCCGATAAACAAGCGGGCATTTTAGATTTTCAAGACGCGAGCATAGGCCCTCTCACCTACGATTTAGTTTCGCTGCTGCGCGATTGTTACATTGATTGGCCGGATGAAAAAGTGCAAACCTGGGCAGGCCACTATTACGAGCTCTTATTCGACGGCCAGCATTTAAAAGCAATCAGCAAAGAGCAATTCCTGTCTTGGTTCGATTGGATGGGTCTGCAACGCCACATGAAAGCTTTATTTATCTTCGCGCGCAAATATTTAAGGGACCGGGTCCCCCGCTATTTGCATTATCTGCCGCGCACTTTAAACTATGTCGTGAAAATCAGCGCGCGCTACCCTGAACTACGCGCTTTTCATCACTATGTGCGAGAATTCAAGCTGCCGGTTTTGGATGAAGGAAAACGACAATGCGAGGCATGATTTTAGCCGCCGGAAGAGGCGAGCGCATGGGGACCTTAACAGAAAAGACACCCAAGCCCTTATTAAAAGCGCGAGGCTCTTATTTAATTGAGCACGCCATTCAGGCTTTTTCAAAGGCCGGTATCCGGGAAATTGTCATTAATGTCTCCTACTTGAAAGAGCAAATCATCGACGCGCTCGGTGATGGCAGGCACTATGAGGTAAAACTTTTTTATTCCGAGGAAAGGGAGCGGCTTGAAACCGGCGGCGGGATTGTGAAGGCCTTGCCTTTGTTAGGAGAGGGCCCCTTTGTGGTCATGAGCGGCGATCTCATCACCGATTACCCCATCGCGGAACTCTTCCAAAAACCGCTGCGTTTAGCGCATTTGGTCCTAGTTGAAAATCCCCCCTTTAAACCGCAAGGCGATTATTGCCTGAATCAAAATCAGGAACTGGAACAAGGCCCTGGAAAAACCTATACCTTCGCAAATATCGGCCTTTATCACCCTGAGTTGTTCGCGGGCTGCAAACCTGTCTATCAGAGACTCGCAGATCTCTGGCAAACAGCTCTTTTAGATCGGAAAATGACAGGTGAATGTTATCAAGGTCTTTGGCATAACATCGGAACGCCGGAAGATTTAGCGGCCTACAACGAAAGCTTGCACGCCTAAAGTTTTAAAAATTGCGCGCCCGAGAGGATTCGAACCTCTGACCCTTGGCTTCGGAAACCAATACTCTATCCACCTGAGCTACGGGCGCACGCATGGCATGTTAATTGAATCAGAATCCATTTTACAAGAGGAATTATATGTCTTTGGCCATTGTATTTTGCCGTGCCAGCGCTGGAATGGCTTCACCTTTAGTCACAGTCGAAACCCATATTTCACGCGGTATGCCGGGTCTCAGCATTGTCGGCTTGCCGGAGACGGTGGTGAAGGAAAGCAAGGACCGCGTTCGTTCTGCTTTAATCAACAGCCAACTCGAGTTTCCCCGCCGACGCATCACTGTGAATCTCGCGCCCGCGGATTTGCCAAAAGAAGGAGGGCGTTTCGATTTGCCGATCGCCCTCGGTATTCTAGCGGCCTCAAAGCAAATTTCTCTGGAGCGTTTGTCACAGCATGAGTTTATGGGCGAATTGGCCTTGTCCGGTGAGCTGCGCTCCATTAAAGGGGTTTTACCCGCGGTAATAGCTGCGCAAAAAGCAGGCCGTTGTTTAGTGCTTCCTGCAGTGAACGCGGCCGAGGCGGCTTTGGCTAAAAATACCACAACCTTGACTGCGTCTCATCTTTTAGAGGTCTGTGCTTATTTAAAAGGAGAACAGATCTTAACTTCCAGCCTGCTTTCCCTGCCCACTTCCATACCGGACTTGGGAGGACAGCTAGATTTAGCGGAAGTCCGAGGACAAGTTCAAGCCAAGCGCGCTTTGGAGCTCTGCGCCGCGGGAAAGCATAGTCTCTTGCTTATGGGGCCGCCTGGAACGGGGAAGACCATGCTGGCCAGCCGTTTGCCGACGCTGCTGCCGCCCATGACAGAAGAAGAGGCCTTAGAGGCCGCCGCTGTTGTTTCTCTGAGTGTAGGTGGTTTTCATCCGTCCACCTGGCGGCAAATTCCCTTTCGCGCCCCTCATCATAGCGCATCCAGTGTTGCCATCGTGGGCGGCGGCAGACCGCCGCGTCCCGGAGAAATTTCGCTAGCGCATCAGGGCGTATTGTTTTTGGATGAGCTGCCGGAATTTAACCGGCAAGTCTTGGAGTCGCTGCGTGAACCCTTGGAATCCGGCTCTGTGACTATTTCACGTGCTTCCTTTCAAACGGTTTTCCCAGCCAAATTCCAGTTGATTGCGGCAATGAACCCTTGCCCCTGCGGTTATGCCGGTGATCCTTACCATGAGTGCACCTGCAGACCGGAGCATATTCAGCGCTATTTGAATAAATTGTCGGGGCCTTTTTTGGACCGGGTCGATTTGCAAGTCGAAGTGCCGGCCTTGCCGGTGGATGTTTTAACGCAAACCGGACAACAGGAGCTTGAAAAAAGTGAGCAGGTCAAAAAGCGTGTGGCCTTAGTTCGCGAAAGACAGCGTCAAAGACAGGGAAAATGTAATGCGGAGTTAAGCGTCACTGAACTGAAAATGCATTGCCATTTGACGCGCGAGGCAGATAAGCTTTTGAAAGAGGCCCTGGAAAAATTCCATTTTTCAGCCCGCCTTTATCACCGTATTCTCAAAGTAGCCTTGACCATCTCGGACTTGAGAGGGGAAGCCCAAACAGGCCCAGAGGCCATCAGTGAAGCCTTGCTTTATCGTTGTTTTGATAGGCAAAAAAGCCTGTTAATGCTATAATACATACTAGGTAACCTAGCTTATGGTTACAACTCGTTCAGGATGACTTGTAACCTAAGCTAGGTTACCTCCTATACGTGTATGGAAGTTGTGCTGCAGAGGTGCACCATGCCCATCAATTTTTATCCTTATGAAGAAGACTTAAATAAAGACGTGAGCTCAACGCTGGAAGACAAAATTGAAATTTTGTTGGAAGCGGCGGAACGCTACAAGGCGATTGTGACAGATGTTACACAGACCCTCATGATGGAAAACAAGCAAGGTGCGCTTCCATCCGATTTAAAAGTATCCTATAACTGGGATGGTCTGGCCCAGGTTTTGCGCGAAGTACGAGAATTGACAGAAGCCAATTCCAATGATAAACGCATTAAGAGCGAAAGACTTTTAAAATTAGCCGAAGTTTATGAAGTGCTGCGCGCGGCCAAAATGCAAAAATTAGAAGCGGTGCGTCTTGCTCTCGTGAATGAGGCCAATCAATTAAGAGGCTTAACCTAAGTTGAGCGATTACCTTTATGAAGTTCAAGAATACAAACTACTGACTCCCAAGGTCGCTCAAATTTTTCTTTCGAGTCAAGGCAAAGACCCTCTACACTATGAAGCAGGGCAATATATTAAACTGGTCCATCCGGATAAAAGCACTTCTCCTTTTTCCATCGCCAATGCGCCGTCAGCCACTTCCCTCCTGGAATGGCAACTCTTATTTTTAAAAGAAAATCCAAAAGCCTGCGCCATTTTCCGACAAGTGAAGGAAAAAAAACCGTTCAAGCTGCGCGGGCCCTATGGTCGTTGCACAGTAAGTTGCTTGCAACCTGCAAAGCCTATTATTTTTATTGCCCGCGGCACCGGCTTTTCTCCAATCAAGGCCGTTATTGAAGCCCTGTCCCAACAAGCGGCCTGTCCGGCCATTCATTTTTACTGGTCTGTCCCGGGATGGCGCGATCTTTATTTGCGCGAGCTCATTCAAACCTGGGTATCCCAGCTCCGAGAATTTCATTTTACGGCAGTGCTCACCCGCGAAGAGTCGCCTCTGCTAGAAGGCGTGAAGTACGGCTCCATTTCTGATCTGGTCTTGCAAGATCATCCCGATTTGTCCTCATGCCAGGTTTATATGAGTGCCCCCGAAAGAATGGTCTATTCCACGCTCACTGCTTTTGAAGCGCGCGGTTTGCCGCGCGAATGCTTTTATTCAGATGTTTTTGACTATCAACCAGAATGACAACAAAAGAAAGTTCCCTTCCCGCGGGACGACGGTGTACAGGTGGCGCGAAGGATTAGCATCAGGGATGGATTAGGCGTAAGCCGCTTCTTTCACCATCAATTCCTTCAACCGCAACATTGCATTTTGCTCCAACTGACGCACACGTTCTGCCGAAATTTGATATTTATTCGCAAGCGCTTGCAGCGTGGCCTTGTCTTCATCTAACCAGCGCGCCTGTAAAATTTCCTGGCTGCGTGGATCCAGTTGTTGCAGGGCCTCCTGTAAAGCATTATTGGACTGCGTTGTCCAGTTTTCTGTTTCTAGCTGCAGGGCGGGACTGGCCTTGGGATCGCATAAGTAAGCCGCGGGCAAAGTCATTGCTGACTCCTCATCTTCATCCGCATGGCCGTCATAAGAGGTGTCTGCTTGATAAAGACGCATTTCCATTTCACGGACCGCTTCTGCTTTGACCTTCAAGTCTTTCGCGATTTCATTCACCTCATCTTGGCTTAACCAACCCAAATGCTTTTTAAGGCCGCGTAAATTGAAGAAAAGTTTTCGTTGTGCTTTGGTGGTCGCAATTTTAACGATGCGCCAATTTTTAAGAATAAATTCGTGCAACTCCGCCTTGATCCAATGAATGGCAAAGGTCACAAGCCGGGTGCCCATTTTCGGGTTGAAGCGTTTCACCGCTTTCATGAGGCCAATATTGCCTTCTTGAATCAAATCGGCCAGGGGCAGGCCATAACCCAGATAACCTTTCGCTATTTTGGCCACATAGCGTAGATGGGGCAGAATTAAACGTTTGGCGGCTTCCAGGTCATTGTTCTGACGAAGCCGCAGGGCCAGTTCATATTCTTCTTCCTGGCTTAACATGGGAATGCGGTTTACATAGGCAAAATAGGAGTCCAGACTGCCGAGGGCTAGTTGGCCTTGAATGGCTTGTAAACTTGTTTCATTGGTCATTCAAAATCCCCTTTTCTATCATTATAGTCCAGTATGTTAGCACTCTTTGCCTGAGAGTGCTAATCGAGGTTGCTTTCGAACAAAGCTTGTACAAAATCGCTGGCCTGAAAGGGCCGTAAATCATCAATCCCTTCACCGATACCAATAAAACGGATGGGCAGCTGCAACTCTTTGGCAATGGCAAAGAGGATGCCTCCTTTGGCCGTCCCATCCAGCTTGGTGACAGCAAGGCCAGTGAGCCCAAGGGCCTCATGAAATTGCTTGGCTTGATTGAGTGCATTTTGACCAATTGAGGCGTCCAACACCAGAAGGGTTTCATGGGGCGCTTGCGGGTCAAGCTTGGCCAAGACCCGTTTGACCTTCTGAAGCTCCGCCATGAGATTAGTTTGCGTATGAAGGCGGCCTGCCGTGTCTGCGATTAGCACCTCCATATGGCGGGCCTGTGCGGCCTGGAGGGCATCGTAAATAACAGAAGCGGTGTCTGCGCCGGGTTGCTGGGTAATCACTGGGACCTGATTGCGCTCGCCCCAAATTTGCAGTTGGTCGATGGCCGCAGCCCTAAAAGTATCACCGGCTGCTAGCATGACCGATTTTCCTTGTTCCTTGAAATATTTGGCCAATTTGCCAATAGTCGTTGTTTTTCCCGAACCATTGATGCCAACGACCAGGATTAAAAAAGGCCGTTGCTCGGGGCCTGGCTTTAATTCCCTTTGGCAAGGTTGCAAGAGAGCCAACATGTCTTCTTGCAGCGTTTCCAAGGCGGCTTCGACATTATTGAGTTCTTTACGTTTTAACTTTTGTTGAAGGTCTACTATGAATTCCTGGGTGGCCGTCACCCCAACATCGGCAAGCAGCAGCTGGGTTTCCAGAACTTCAAAAACCTCCGCGTCCAACTCTTTTTTCCCAAGCAGCAGGGTAGCCAGCTTGTCCGTAAAATTCGCCCGCGTTTTAGCCAGCCCCGTTTTAAGCCGTTCAAAAAATCCCGGCGCCTCGCTTTTAGCATCAACGTTTTCCGCAGATTTTTTCCGCTTAAGAATATTAAACATGCTCTACCTCTAAAATAACAATCGTTTTCGAAGGGCCGCTATATCCCCCCACCGGCAAGCATTGTATTATAGAGTCCTTAAAAAGTCTTTTCTGAAGGTATTTTTCATGCGAGGACAGGTCCGCATTATTGGCGGCGAATGGCGCGGCAGAAAACTCACCATTCCAGAGCATTCCGAAGTGAGGCCAACGCCAGACCGTGTTCGGGAAACCCTCTTTAACTGGCTGGCGCCCTTGCTGCCTGGCGCGCGTTGCCTAGATCTTTTTGCTGGCAGTGGCGCCTTGGGTTTTGAGGCCTTATCGCGCGGCGCTAAAGAAGTGGTGATGGTGGACCAATCCGCGGCTGTCGTCAAATTACTGACAGAGGAGCTTAAGCATTTTAAAGCCACAGGCGGTTTGGTTTATCAGGCAAAAATCCCACAGCATTGGCCGGCGTTTTCACAAATTTTTGATATTGTATTTTTAGATCCGCCGTATCGAGAAAAGCTTTTGCAGCCTGTGAGTTTTGCCTTGGAAGAAAAGGGCCTGCTCGCAGGCCCTGCTTATATCTATCTTGAATCTGGAACAACACTTTCAGAAAAGGAACTCCCGCCAGGGTGGGAAATTATCAAGCATAAAAAAGCAGGACAAGTGGGTTATTATTTAGTGAAAAGGACGACTAGCTATGAAAAAAGAAGTGATTGAAACAAAAAATGCGCCTCAACCGATTGGTTGCTATTCCCAAGCGCTGCGTGTGGGAAACACGGTTTATCTTTCGGGCCAGATTCCTTTAGATCCGCAAACAGGAAAGCTCATTGCAGGCGATTTTCGCGCCCAAGTGCACCAGGTTTTTCAGAATATTCAGGCGGTTTCGGAAGCGGCTTCGGGTGGTTTAAAAGACATTGTAAAACTGACGGTTTTTCTCAAGGATTTATCTGTTTTTGCAACGGTGAATGAAGTGATGGCAGCGTATTTTCAAAAACCTTATCCGGCGCGCACCTCAATTGCGGTTGCAGGCTTACCGAAGGATGCGGCGGTGGAGATTGAGGCTTTGATGGTGTTGGAATGATTTGAAGACTTTCATTGCGTTCTCATATTGTTCTCAGAATTGTTGTTCGACCCCACATCCTTCTGATCATCCGTTTTCGCTAAATTAATCGCTCCATTTTGCATATTATAAATGCGCAATTTTTGAAGATGAGAGGTTACTGGGTGGGTTGCCTTGCTGCTGTCACTTGCAGACGCGTTAGCACCTGTCAGGGCCAATAAAATAGAAAGTGCTAGAAATCGATTTTTACCCATTTGATGTTTCTCCTGCAGACTGATGAACGGGCAAATTAATTAATGCCTTTGTTCCGTAAATAAACCGCCTGTAAAATCTTATAGGCTGAAAACAGTTGATAGTCTTCTTTCGCCAAGAGATAGTCAGTCGATTTTAATAACTGGTCCTCTGTCATATTCGTGCCACCCGGCTTCGTTCCGGGCAGATGATTTTTTAATTGGTATTCCTTCAGAGGTTCAACCAGGGCCAAATCATCTTCTTTTTGCGGTGTAATCTGGAAGTCTTCGATGAAGATATCCGGCATAATTCCCAAGTTCTGAATAACACGGCCCGAAGGGGTGTGATAAAGCGCAGTAGTCAGTTTAATGGCATGCGTTTTATCGAGGGGAATCACGGTTTGCACGGAACCCTTGCCGAAGCTGGGGCTGCCGACAATGAGTGAGCGTTTATAATCTTGCAGGGCGCCCGCGACAATTTCTGAGGCCGAGGCCGAGCCCCCATTGATGAGGGTCACCATGGGAGCGCCATCTAAAATATCAGAACCTGAGGCTTTGGCCGTGTACTGCGCTTCCGGAATGCGGCCTTCGGTATAGACGATGGTTTTGTTGAATTGACTCAACCTGGCGCTATCTAGGAAGGTATTGGTAATTTGGACCGCCATATCCAAAAGGCCGCCTGGGTTATTGCGTAAATCCAGAATGAGACCTTTAAGATGACCGCCCGCGGTTTTTTTCAGCTGTTCGATGGCAGCTTTGACCGCAGAGGAGGTGGGGTCTTGAAATTGGCTGATTCGAATATACCCAAAGCCATCATCCAACATTTTACTTTTTACACTTTGAATATGAATAATTTCCCGGACCAATTTAAAGACCA
>CAYVBZ010000060.1:0-13798 GCA_964449835.1 uncultured Coxiellaceae bacterium
ACTCGCGACCCCAACCTTGGCAAGGTTGTGCTCTACCAACTGAGCTATTCCCGCTGTGTGAACAACAATATTTCAATAACCTGGCAGGTATTCTAATGGGGATGCTTACAGAGTCAAGAGCGAATTTAAAAAAACTTTCTTTTTAGGTCTGACTTTCAATCCATACCATGTTTAAATAAATCAGCATGGACCAAATGGTTAGGACCACCGCGATATAAAGGGAGATATAGCCAATTAAAACCACAATAGAACTCGTGCCGTTATCACAATAGAGTAATACCATCAGAGAAAACATTTGCACCGCCGTCTTGACCTTTCCCAAGTAAGAAACAGCGACTTTGGCCCGTTTGCCTAACTCAGCCATCCACTCCCGCAAGGCCGAGACAATCAGTTCACGGCTCACGATAATGGCCGCAGGAATCGTAATAAAAAAAGCAGGAATATTGGTGACGGTGGAATCAACGCTGACAAACTGAAACTGCGGTTCCCCGACAATCAGCACCAACACGATACAGACAATCAATTTATCCGCAACCGGATCCAAAAAAGCACCTAATTTGGTCGTTTGCTGGAGACTACGCGCTAAATAACCATCCAACCAGTCTGTCAGGCCCGCAAAAGCGAAGATGAGAGCAGCAATGGCATGACCATAAACTGGAACATAATAGAAAACCACGAGGAGCGGAATAAGGGAAATCCGTATTAAGGTTAAAATATTAGGCCAATTCAATACCGGATGCATAAGCTCGCCAGGACGATGGAAGCTTTCTCAGTTAAACGCAAATTTCTGAAAGAAGCAAGAGTGATCTTTTTATTTGGTGTATTAGGCGCCCTTTGCCGTAATCCACCAAACCAAACTTAACTTGGCTCCTAGTTTAACGGTGCTGCAACAAATGCTGGTAAATTTCCTCCGCCAAGTCAGAAGAGATTCCCTGCACCTCCTTAATCTCCTCGGCCCCAGCCGCCAAAAGCCCCTGCAACCCCCCAAAATGCCGCAGCAGCGCACGCCGGCGTTGCGCGCCAATCCCAGGGATTGCCTCCAAAACCGAGGTCCTGCGCTTTTTATCACGTCGGTTTCGATGACCGGTAATCGCAAAACGGTGGGCCTCATCCCGAATTTGCTGAATAAAATGCAGAGCAACCGAATCCGAAGCCAGCTGCAAAGGGGCCCTATGAGAAAAATGCAACGTTTCCAAACCGGGCTTCCGTCCTTCGCCTTTGGCTACACCCACCAGCAAAGGCCCTTGCAGCTCTAATTCAGCTAAAGCTCTTTCCGCCGAAGCTAATTGCGTCGGACCACCATCAATAAAAATCAATTCAGGCACGGGCTTGCCATCCTCCTGTAGACGCTTAAACCGACGCATTAAGACCTGGCGCATCGCCGCCACATCGTCTCCCGGCGTGATACCTTGTATATTAAAGCGACGATAATCACTTTTAAGCGGGCCCTCACGGTTGAAGACCACGCAAGAGGCCACCGTTTCCTCTCCCTGGCTATGACTGATGTCAAAACATTCCAAGCGTTGCGGTAAGCTTTCAAGATTTAAAGCTTGCTGTAAAGCCGCAAGACGCCCTTGAAGATGCGTCTTTTGAAGCAATTGACCGGCCAACGCTTGCTTTGCATTCGACTCCGCCATTTCCAGCCATTTGCGGCGCTCACCCCGGAACGGCTTAATAATTTTCACCTTTTTCTTGGCCTCTTCCCCCAAAGCATTTTCCAGAAAGTGACGGTCCTCTATCGCTTCTGCAATAATAATTTCTTGAGGAAGCGTTTCTTTTTGAGCGCCGCCCAAATAATGCTGGCCAATAAAAGCTGACAAAATTTCGGCTGCATTTGCGCTGTCCGGCAAAGAGGGGAAATAGGCCCTCCCCCCCAAAGACCGTCCTTCGCGGATAGAAAGCAAATAAACGCAAGCGAGACCCGCTTGTTTGGCAAGCCCTAAAATATCGATATCTTCCTGTAAACGGCTAATGACATATTGACGCTCTTGAATTTCTGCCAAATAAGCTAGCTGGTCGCGCAATTTGGCGGCATGCTCAAAATGCAAGGCCTTAGCGGCTTCCTCCATTTTCTGTTGCAAGGCATGAATCAGGGCCTGACTTTTTCCTTTTAAAAATAAAAGTGCATGCTCGACATTTTTTGCATATTCCTCAGGCGGAATGAGGCCGGTGCAAGAACCGGAACAAAGTCCAATTTGATAATGCAAACAGGGCCGCTTACGATTGGCAAAAAAACTGTCGTCGCAACTGCGCAGATGAAAGAGTTTTTGAATAATATGAATGGTCTCGCGGACCGCCGTTGCATTAGGATAAGGACCAAAATACTGGCCCCTTCCTTTTTTCGCACCGCGATACAGCGTAATGCGCGGGTAAGGCGCTTCATCGGTAATTAAAATATAGGGATAACTTTTATCATCTCTTAATAAAACATTATAACGAGGCCGGTGTTTCTTAATCAGGAAGCACTCGAGCAGCAGCGCCTCATGTTCTGTTTGAGTGAGGGTCACTTCAATTTTCTGGGCCTGCTTCATCAGCTTGGCCGTTTTTAAGTCTTGCGGCTGTAGGCGAAAATAAGAAGTCACCCGTTTTTTTAAATCACGGGCTTTTCCCACATATAAAACTTCCCGGTCTTCGCCCAGCATTTGATAAATGCCCGGCTGGTTCGGCAAGTTGTCCAAAAAAACCTTATCTTTCTGCATGATTTCAACCTATATGACAATTGTCATGCCAGCTAAAAACAGGCTGGAGGGTCACCCGACCATAGCCTCAATTAATTTCACAATGGCCAACAGGGTCCTCTGCTCATGATCTTGTCTCGGATCAAACTCGGCTACTTCTATCCCCTGAAGTCTTGGGTCCCGCATCACCGGTTTTAAGGCCTCCGCTAATTCATCAAGCCTCAAACCATCGGGTTCTGGTACATCCACACCCGGTGCATCCTGCGGGTCCAAACTGTCGAGATCCAAGCTCAAACCAAAACCCAAGGTACCTTGCGTCACACGCGTCAAGGCCTCTTGAAAAATCACCGCAAGACCGCGTTTTTTCACTTCCTCCATAAAATAAAGACGCACTCCCAGCTCTTTTAACAGTTTTTCTTCGCCTGCTTCATAACTTCGCACGCCAATTAAACACAAATTCGCGGGGTCAATTTTCGGCGAAGGAGAAAGCAACTGAGTAAAGCGAGGATCACCATAGCCTAAAAGCGACGCCAAAGGCATGCCATGCGTGCGCCCTGACTCTGTGGTAGCCGGGGTATGACTATCCATGTGCGCATCCACCCAAATTAAACCCAATGGACCGGACAAAGCTTCATAAACCCCTGTCCAGGTCCCAATCGCCGAGGTATGGTCACCGCCAAAAACCATGAAAAATTCTTTTTTGCGTTTCAATTCCGCAATCTGCAAAGCTAAGGTCTGACACAAGCGTTGGATTTCAGTCTGACGGGCCTCTGGATTCGCGCAAGACTGAGGTTGAAGTAAAGCATCCCAGTGTAACGCAAGCCCTTTTTCAGAAAGCTCAGCCACCAAGCGCTTAAAAGCCCGCGACTCTTGAAGCACTAGCGGTCCCTGGCCACAGTCCAGATGGACCCCGCCGAGACCTGAGGCATAACCCAATAGATGAATCGTATGTTTTGTCATTTGCATAAGTGGTCCTAAAGTCAGAATTGCTTGGGTTTTCGAGATATGTTAAGTTTTTACTCCCTATATTATTATAAACATCAATTCAGAGTCTCGGCATTCAATTATAAGATCATGAATAATAATGATAACTTGCTAAGAATATGCAGTGAACAGGCACTTCCCAAGCCGAGTAGCCTCCACTCTAGTTTACCTCTGGATCTCAAACTCATAAAAGGTATTTCGGAGTCCCGCCGCAGCATTACCAAGATTATTCAAGGGGAAGACCCTCGTTTGCTGGTCTTGGTCGGCCCCTGCTCTTTGCATGATGAGAAAGCGGCCCTAGACTATGCAGAACGTTTAAAGAGCGCTGCGCTGCGCTATGCGGATGAACTCTATGTGGTCATGCGCACTTATTTTTCGAAACCACGAACAGCGGAAGGTTGGAAAGGCTTACTGTATGACCCCCTTCTGGACAACAGCCATGATATCGAACAAGGTCTCTTTCTCACGCGGAAAATCCTTTTAGAAATAAACCGTCATTTGCCGGCTGGCTGCGAATTTCTTGATCTTTTTACGCCTGCCTATGTACAAGACTTGATTTCCTGGTGCGCAATCGGAGCACGCACCACGGCCAGTCAAATCCATCGTGAACTCGCTTCCGGTCTTCCCATGCCCGTCGGCTTTAAAAATTCAGTCGATGGCAATATTCAAATCGCAATTCAAGCCGCAAAAGTCGCCTCCGCCCCCCATCATTACCTTGGCCTCAATACTCAAAGCGAGATTGCCGTGATTAAAACGACTGGGAATGAAGCCTGTCATATTATTTTACGAGGATCACTCCAATCCACAAATTATTCTGAAACGCATATTCAGCATGCAGTACAGGAATTAAAACTCGCGGGCCTTAGGCCGCGATTGATGATTGATTGCAGCCATGGAAATTGCGGCAAAGAATATGCACAGCAAGCCGAAGTGATCAGGGTGATTGCGCATTATTTAGAACAGGGATTGAAAGACTATGGTCCCTATCCTCTTTGCGGTGTCATGTTAGAAAGTCATCTGATCGGCGGTAAACAAAATCTGGCCAACCCACAAAGTTTGACTTATGGCCAAAGTATTACGGATGCTTGTTTGTCCTGGGAAGAAACAGAGCCCTTGCTTGCAAAATTAGCGCGAGCGGTTAGAAGGCGATATACTACTTAATGCCATCGACCTGTAACCTACCCGACGGATAAATAAATAGATGAACACTCAAGAAACCCAAAATTTTATCAACCAACTCTGGGACGACTCCATCATTCCCGCCCTCATGGAATACATCCACATTCCGAACAAATCGCCGCATTTTGATCCCGAGTGGCAGAAAAATGGCTACATGATGCAGGCCGTTGAGCTCATTGCCAACTGGTGCAAAAAACAGGGGCCGAAAGATCTCAACCTAGAAGTCATTCAGCTGAACAATCGCACGCCGGTTATTTTTATGGAGCTTCCAGGTCAATCCGAAGAAACTATTCTTTTGTACGGGCACTTAGACAAACAACCCGAAATGGCAGGCTGGGACAATGGCTTGCATCCTTGGAAACCTGTCCTCCAAGGCGACAAACTCTATGGCCGCGGCGGCGCCGACGACGGCTATTCCGCCTTCGCTTCCTTGGCTGCGGTCCTCGCCTTGCGCGCGCAAAACCTGCCGCATGCCCGCTGCGTGATTTTAATTGAGGCCTGCGAAGAAAGTGGCAGCTATGATCTTCCTTATTACATTGAAGCGCTGCGAAACCGCATTGGAGACCCCAACTTGGTCATCTGCCTGGATTCCGGCTGCGGCAATTACGATCAATTATGGATTACAACCTCGCTACGCGGCCTGACCAACGGCATACTCCACATCGAAGTTTTATCACAAGGCATCCATTCTGGTATGGGCAGCGGCATTGTTCCTTCCTGCTTTCAAGTCTTGCGACAGTTGTTGAATCGAGTTGAAAGGGACAGCAGCGGCGAAATTTTACTGCATGACTTACAGGTTGCCATTCCAGATGAGCGTGTCCAACAAGCCAAAGCGACAGCCAAGGTCTTGGGTGACGAAGTCTATAAAATGCTGCCCTTCGCAAGCGGCGTGAAACCGCTCACAACACAGGCCCTCGACTTGCTTTTAAACCACACCTGGAAACCCGCGCTTTCGATCATAGGAAGTAATGGGCTGCCTGAAATCAAAAATGCGGGCAATGTAACCCTGCCGAAGTTGTCTTTCAAATTGTCCATGCGTCTTCCTCCGACCTGCGACGCAGAAAAGGCGGCTAAAATTTTAAAAACCACCCTAGAAGCAAATGCGCCCTATCACGCAAAAGTTCGCTATGATATCGAAGATAGCGGCACGGGCTGGGATGCACCCCAGATAAGCCCCTGGTTAAGCGAAACGCTCGACCAGGCCTCCCAAAGCTATTTCGGCAAAGGCGCGATGTATATGGGAGAAGGCGGCTCAATTCCCTTCATGGGCATGCTAGGTAAAAAATTTCCTGAGGCCCAATTTTTAATTACGGGTTTACTAGGTCCAAATTCAAATGCGCACGGGCCTAATGAGGCTTTACACATACCAGCAGGAAAAAAGTTGACTTGTTGTGTCAGTGAAGTGATAGCAAAACATTTTAAGCGAGAAAAAAACAGTTAGGGTGGATTAAGCATTCTTTGCCGTAATCCACCAAATTAAACTTAAAGACGATTAATAGTCATCATCCCCAGTACCCGTATCCGTACCAGAAGTATCACTACCAGAACTGTCATCACCAGATGAAGGCATGGAATTATCTTGAGAGCTGCCCGCATTGTCTCCAGAAGCACCAGAAGAATTATCCGTGCCCGTCGATTGCGAGTTATCCGCTCCGCTCGCAGGCGACTGAGCTTGCCCTGAAGTATCATCCGCCAACAGAATTCGGCTGCTATTCGCTGCCATGGCCAGCGAGCCGGCACTAATCCCTGCCACGGCCAGCACAGCTAGTAATTTCAATTTCATAACAATTTCTCCTAAGGTTATAAAGTGATACATTATTAATTATAGCGAAAGGTTAGGATTATAACAGAGAAAAAAAATGAATAGAATTAAGGAAGAACCCGCACGGCCCTTTAAACAGCAGGACCTACTCGAAATGAATGATATTTCATGCGCTTAAGTCAGATACCTTTCAAAAACGTTAACCGTGAAGTGCGGCTCACAGCGCGTCGTTCTTGGATAGCCTTGCTCATTATCCTGGTCTTGGTAAGCTTACTGATTGGCCGTTTGGCCTATTTGCAAATTTATAAAAATCTACTCTACACCACCCTATCCACTCACAACTCGATGGACGTGGTGCCGCTCGAGCCCACCCGCGGGCTCATCTATGATCGCAACGGCATTTTACTCGCGGACAACATACCCGTTTTCAGTCTTGACGTGGTCCCAAACAAAACGCAGCATCTTTCGAAAGAAATTGCTGAAGTGGGCAAAGTGATCAACCTATCGGAGTCCGATTTGGGGCTTTTCAAAAAGCAACTCAAGCAGCGTCGCCGCTTTGAAGAAATTCCTTTAAAATTGCGCCTGAGTGAGGTGGAGGTTTCACATTTCGCGGAAAATCAACATCGTTTTCCTGGCTTTCTCATTAGAGGCCGCTTGATTCGCCATTATAGCTATGGAGGCAGCTTTAGCCATGTGCTCGGTTATTTAGGTCAAATCAACAGTGAAGAATTAAATAAAGTGGATTTGGCGAACTATAGCGCCAGTCATTACATTGGAAAACTCGGCATTGAAAAATACTTCGAGGATGAATTACACGGCAAAGCCGGTTATCAAGAAGTCGAAACAGACGCACACGGCTTTGCCGTACGCGTCTTAAAGCAAATTAAACCCGTCCCGGGAAGAAATTTTTATCTTTCAATCGACAGCCGCCTGCAATTGCTGGCGGAAAAAGCGATGGGGGGGCACCGCGGCGCCTTGGTCGCGATTGAACCGGACAGCGGGCAAATTTTAGCGCTGGTAAGCATGCCCGGCTACGACGCCAATCTCTTCGTCGGCGGTATTTCTACGGCCGACTTCCGTCAACTGCAGCAATTACCGGACCACCCTCTCTACAACCGGGCCGTTCGGGGTCTCTACCCACTCGCTTCCACCATCAAGCCCTATCTTGCCCTCCATGCAATCGACAACGATCTCATCGCCCCCGAAGATACGATCCATGATCCAGGCTGGTTTATGTTAAAAAATAGCGAGCATGTTTTTCGCGATATGCACGCCCATGGTACGGTCAACCTCTCAAGAGCGCTGATCACTTCCTGCGATGTCTATTTTTACGAACTGGGCAACAAATTAGGCATCCGGCGCATCGATGACATTCTGCATCGTTTCGGCTACGGGGAGGTCACAGGCGTTGAACTGGAGGAGGAAGTCAGGGGGGTGGTCTCTTCTCCAGAGTGGAAGCGCCGCGTGAAAAAACTGCCTTGGTATGAAGGCGACACCATCAATTCCTCTATCGGCCAAGGCAATATGCAGGCAACCCCGCTGCAATTGGCCGCGGCCATGTCCACCTTGGCCAACCGGGGAAAACGCAGTGTGCCGACCTTGCTTTTTAAACAACAAGAGCCGGAAAAACCTGTTGAGCTCCAAGCACCTATTCTTTTGGATCCCATTGTCTTGAACGATCCCGATAATTGGGAAGTCGTGATCGCTGCCATGCAAAAGGTTGTTGATTCCCCCGAAGGGACTGCTCGCCGTTTCGGGGCACATCGGGGCTATTCTATCGCCGCAAAAACCGGGACGGCCCAAGTGCACTCCAAAAAACAAGACGAAGACGGGGTAGAAGACCAAGAAAAATTGCCGGAAGCCCTTCGTGACCACGGTCTATTTATCGCCTTCGCCCCCGTGGACCGGCCAAAAATCGCGCTCGCGCTGATCATTGAAAATGATCGCTTAGCCGCTGTGCCCATTGCCAAAACGATTATCGAAGCTTATTTAAACAAGAGCAGCAGCCAACCGAAAGGACCCCGCGCCCATGAGCCTACATGACCGCCATCAGCGGAACAAAAGCGGCCCCACCTTCCGCTTAAGTGATTACCTCCATCTGGACCTGCCCCTGCTGTGCGTTCTGATTCTGTTGCTCCTTTCAGGCCTTTTTATTTTATATAGTGCTAGCAATCAAAACCTATTCCTCATTGAAAAACAGCTCGTTCACATCCTGCTCGCTGCGACCCTCATGTTTATCGTCGCACAAGTTTCACCCGTCACCTGGCAGCGTTCCGCGCCCTGGATCTATTCGCTCAGTCTTTTTTTTCTCATTGCGGTCTTACTCATTGGACATATCGGCAAAGGCGCGCAGCGCTGGCTCAGCATCAGCGGCTTTCGTTTTCAGCCCGCGGAATTCATGAAATTCGCCATCCCGCTGCTTTTGGCCTGGTATTACAATAAAATTCATCTACCGCTGTCCTTCAAATCGTTGCTGGTTTCCGCCTTGATTATTTTTGTTCCTGTTTTGCTGACCGCCAAACAGCCCGATCTTGGAACGGCCATCCTGCTCTTGGCCGCTGGCGCTTCGGTCCTATTTTTCGCCGGCTTAAGTATTCGCATTATCTTCAGCATGGGCCTGCTCCTTTTGACCGGCATGCCGCTGCTTTGGTACCTCATGCATGACTATCAAAGACAACGCGTGCTCACCTTTCTGAATCCAGAGCGCGATCCTTTGGGCGCCGGCTATCACATCATTCAATCTAAAATCGCCATCGGCTCCGGTGGACTTTTCGGCAAAGGCTGGCTGTCCGGGACCCAGTCCCAATTGCATTTCTTGCCCGAACACACCACTGACTTTATTTTCGCGGTTTGCAGCGAGGAGTTCGGCTTTACTGGCAATATTCTTTTAATTAGCCTCTTTCTACTCATTGTTCTGCGCGGCCTTTATATTGCCACCCATGCCCAGGATACCTTTACTCGCCTTTTGGGCGGCAGCATCACAATTACCTTCTTTTTTTCATTTTTCATCAACATAGGCATGGTTACCGGCGTTCTGCCCGTCGTCGGGCTGCCTTTGCCTTTGGTGAGCTATGGGGGGTCTTCTTTGGTCACCTCCATGGTCAGTTTAGGGATTTTAATGTCGATTAAAACCCACCGCCGGCTTATTACCACCTAAGTTTTCAGCCCTAAATCGATATGATCCTTCACTCTGTTCAGGATGACATGGTAAGATAGACGTGTAACCGGAAATAATAAAAACCAAAGGGCTTTCAAATGATAAACCGTTTCCTGAAGTCTACTCTCCTTGTCTGCTTATTTTTTTCCCCCCTTGCTTTCGCTGATGGATTTTTACTGCAGCAGCCGGATGTCAAAGCCTTTATCCAGCACATGCGGGAAAAGTATCATTTCAATGAACAACACTTATTAGCGCTGTTTCAGTCTGTGAAGCGAGAACCCCAGGTGATTGAAAACATGAAGCATCCCCTGGAAAAAGAAACCTGGAAACTCTATCAACGCGTTTTTATTGAAGATGAACACATTGCAGCCGGCGCCGCTTTCCGTAAAAAATATCACCGGACGCTCGTTCAGGCAGAAAAAAAATACAGGGTACCGGGCAGCATCATCATTGCAACCCTAGGCGTTGAAACGCTTTATGGCAAACATTCCGGCGGCTATCGTGTCATTGACTCACTCTCCAATCTCTCTTTTACCAATCAACCGCGAGCGACTTATTTTCGCAATGAACTGGAGCACTTTCTTCTTTTAACACGTGAACAACGCTTGGACCCCTTTAAGGTCCAAGGTTCCTATGCCGGCGCGATCGGCGCCCCTCAGTTTATGCCCAGCAGCTACCGCTATTATGCGATTAGCTTTTCTAAAAATAAACACATCGACTTAATCAACAACACGCAGGACGCCATTATGAGCATCGCGAATTACTATAAAAAACATGGCTGGAATACGCCTCATTTTATAGCTATCCGCGCGCAAGTTCATGGCGACGCCTATCTCAAATTGAAAAACCCTGACGGAACGCCGCGCCGTTTCTCCTCCACCTACTTGGCCCGCTACGGTATTACGCCGGAGCGCAAAATTCCCAAAAGACAGCAAATCAAGTTAATCGAACTGGATGCCATGAAAGGAAAGGAATATTGGCTGGTCTTTCATAATTTCGACGTGATCAAACAATATAACGCCAGCAATCTTTATGCGATGGCCGTTTTTCAATTAAGCCGGAATATTCTGGCCCATAAAAAGGACACAAAATCTTAGCATGAGAAAAAAAGCGCTTTTTCTCTGTTTTTTCAGCTTACTGGGCCTCTTCCTCAGTGGATGTTGGTCGACGCATCGAAAGGACGGCCCGCCGTCTTATCCTGTTGATGCCTCAAAAATACCGGACGCAGTTCCTAAAGCGGAACCGCTGAGCAGAATTGGCAATAAACCCTATACGGTTTTTGGTAAACGCTACCAAGTGCTCCATTCCAGAAAAAATTATGCGGCGGTGGGCATTGCTTCTTGGTATGGCACCCAATTTCATGACCGCAGGACCTCAAATGGGGAAAAATATAATATGCTGGGAATGACAGCGGCCCACCGGACTTTGCCCTTGCCTACTTATGTTCAAGTCAAGAACCTTGAAAATGGTCGCCAGGTGGTCGTGAAAGTCAATGACCGTGGGCCTTTTGAGCAAAACCGCTTAATTGATCTTTCCTATGTGGCCGCCAAGAAACTCGGCATGGCAGGCCGCGGGACCGCCCTGGTTGAGATTAAGGCCTTGGATCCAATTAAGCGTAGATTTCGCCCGATTTTTCAGGCCTTCCATGATAAAAAGAAGCATTTTCTGGAAGTCGGTTCTTTTCGTCAGCGCGCTTATGCCGCGCGCTTAAAAGAGCGGCTGGCCAAGGTCTTGAAGCACCCTATTTACATTAAAACTAAAGCTTTCGGCCAAAGGCTCATTTATCAGGTACAAATCGGCCCTATTAAAGATAAAGAGACCCTTGCGAAAATTCGAAATCGTTTGAGAACAATTGGACTTTCAGCCAATAAGGATGGCTTATGATCTTTGATTTTCTTCTTTCCATTCTGGGTGTCCTTCTGACCATTTTTATTGTGGTCGGCGTGCATGAGGGAGCACATTTTGCTGTCGCTCGATTTCTAGGCATCAAAGTTTTGCGCTGCTCCATCGGTTTTGGAAAAGCCCTTTATACCTGGCGAGATAAAAAAGGCACGGAATATGTGCTAGCGCCCTTCCCCTTGGGAGGCTATGTCAAACTCTTAGATGAAAGTGAAGACGTCGTCCCGGAAAATGAAAAACATCTGGCCTTTAACCGGCAACCGATCTATAAACGCGTAGCTGTGGTGGCAGCAGGCCCCTTTTCAAATCTGCTGATGGCGGTCCTGCTATATTGGGTGATTTTCCTCGTCGGCTTTCAGACTGCTATTCCCCTTATTGGCCAAATCGATCCGCACTCTATTGCAAGTCATGCGGGCTTGAAGTCTCAACAGGAAATTGTCAGCGTGGATGGCCATGACGTTCACAGTTGGTCCGGCGTTGTAATGCGGCTGATTGTGCATACGGGAGACCAAGATACGGTCACGCTGCAAACAAAACCCTTTACCCCAAAAAGAGAAGCTGCGACGCGGTCCTATACTTTAAATCTCGCCCATTGGCAAATGAATGACCTGAAACCGGACCCGCTCAGCAGCCTCGGCATCAACCCTTATATGCCGGAAATTCCCTTGGTCATAGGGAACATCAAAGCAAAATCACCGGCAGCCGCCTCTCCCTTGAAATTGGGCGATAAAATTCTTTCCCTCAACGGTAAGCCCATCAAAACCTGGGACCAATTGATTCTTGCCATCGAAAAAATCCCTGATCAAGAAGCCATTGTTAAGCTAAGCCGCCAGCATCAAATCATGGCGCTGCCGGTGAGCATCGGTCATCAGCGAGACCTCCTTTTTCGTAAACATGGCTTTCTCGGCATCAGCCCGCATTTTGAGCTGCCCAAAGAGTTATTACAGACCATTCAATATGGCCCGCTCGGCGCCGTCTCGCATTCCGTTCAAGAAATGATTCAGTTGAGCTATATCAATCTCTTACTATTCGGCAAATTAATCACTCATAAACTCTCCCTTTATAGTCTCGGCGGCCCCATCACCATATTCCAATCCGCGGGCTCAGCCTTTCTTTATGGCGTTTTGGCCTTTATGGGTTTTCTCGCCTTTCTCAACGTCGCACTTGGCATTGTTAATTTTTTCCCTATTCCTGGCCTGGATGGCGGCCACTTGCTCTTTCTTTTTCTCGAAGCCCTCATCCGTCACCCCGTTTCTTTGCGAGTGCAGGCTGTTTGTTATCGTCTCGGTTTTCTGTTCTTGATTTTGATTTTGGTGCAGGCCTTGGCGAATGATTTATTCAGAATGTTTAACTAGAGGAAAGACCGATGCTCTATAGTGACTTAGTTGAATTTGTCGTTGCCATGATTATCATGATGAACCCCTTGGCTGCGCTTTCAACCTTTTTACAGCTAACAAGGAAAGATTCACAAATAGAGAAACGGAAAACTGCTTTTACTTGCGGCTTGGCGATTACCGTGATTATGGTGCTCAGCATCTGGGTTGGGGAATCGATGCTTTCCTATTTGGGTATCACGATCGCTTCTTTCCGCTGCGCGGGAGGGATTATTTTACTTTTGACCGGTCTTTCCATGTTACAGTCCAAAGAAAATCCGCAGAGCCGCACACCGGAGGATGATCGGGCAGCGCAAGAAAGAGAGTCTATTGCTGTGGTTCCTATGGCTTTGCCGGTTATCATAGGACCGGGTGCTATCAGCACGCTGATTATCACGACGACCGACTTTCCCACGACACTTTATAAAACCTGGCTTTCCTTAATTTGTCTTGCGCTTGCCGTCAGCATGACTTTTCTGCTTTATCATGCGGCAACGATAGCGAAGCTGATTGGTGTGTCTACGATGAAGGTTATTACGCGGATCATGGGTATGCTCATCATGGCGATTGCTTCAGGAATGCTGGCTACGGGTTTAACGGGACTTTTCCCAGCTTTAAGGTAAGGTTCCAGAGGCTTGTAACTTATTACGGGGATAAAAGGCAATATGAAAAATAAGTTGATGCCAATGTTTGATAAGCTCGTATATTGAAGCCGCGATTGCTCTGGATGCCAGCTAAAAGCATGCTGGCATGACAGAATACTTTA
>CAYVBZ010000061.1:0-13557 GCA_964449835.1 uncultured Coxiellaceae bacterium
ACATCAAAGCAAGCTCGACAAAACCATTGTATAAGCTTGTTTTTGCTCCAATCGTTTACTGTTTCATTCCACCACTCAAACCTGTTCCACATAACTCGCTATCAGCCATTTGACACCCACTCTGGCAAATCGGATTTGCAGCCGCGCCCGGTCTCCCTGGCCTTCTTGCTGTAGGATGACGCCTTCGCCAAATTTGGGGTGGACGACTTGCTGTCCGATGAGCAAACCTGGGACCGCTGCGGGCCCTTTGCTCGCGGACATGGATTCCGGCAAGGTAACTTTGGTCTTGACGCGAATGCCGTCAATGAGGGGTGCGGGGATTTCTTGTAAAAATCGTGACGGGCGATTATGCGTGTTTTTACCGTAGAGCTGCCGGGCTTCCGCGTAGCAGAGATACAATTTTTGCATGGCGCGTGTCACGCCGACATAGCAAAGGCGGCGTTCTTCTTCTAGTTTTTCGGGGTCGTCTTGGGAAAGGTAGTGAGGAAATAAGCCTTCTTCGCAGCCGGCCAGAAAAACAACGGAAAATTCCAGGCCTTTGGCGGAGTGTAAAGTCATGAGTTGCACGCAGTCTTGGGACAGGCCGGCTTGGCCTTCGCCTGCTTCTAACGCGGAGTAAGCTAAAAAAGCGGACAGCGGAGGAATGCTATGCTCTTCCGGCACGATTTCGTTTTCAAATTCTTTGGCAGCGTTGATTAATTCTTCCAGGTTTTCAATGCGGGAAATGCCTTTTTCACCTTTGTCCTTACGGTAGTGCTCGATGAGGCCGCTGTTATAAACAATGTGCTGGACGGTTTCATGGAGTGAAAGATTTTGTACATCCGCGCGCAAGGTGCGGATGTTTTCCAGGAAATGCGCAACGCCATTCGCGGTGCGAGCAGGAAGACGTTTTTCAAGGAGGATTTGTTCCGCGGCAAGCCACGCGTTCAAGCCAGTTTCCTTGGCGTAGTCGCGCAAAAGCGTTTGCGTGTTATCGCCGATGCCGCGTGTGGGCACGTTCACGATGCGCTCAAAGGCGGCATCATCGTTGAAATTGGAAATTAAGCGGAGATAAGCAAGGGTATCTTTGATTTCAGCGCGTTCGAAAAAGCGCAAGCCGCCATAAATCCGGTAGGGGATGCCATAATGAATTAAAGTTTCTTCCAAAACGCGGGATTGCGCATTGGAACGGTAGAGGATAGCCATTTCAGTGAGCGTGATATCCCGGTCTTGCTGTTCACGGATGCGATTGGCGATAAAATGAGCTTCGTCAAATTCATTGAAGGCCGCATAGAGTGAGATTTTTTCGCCATCGCCTTGGGTGGTCCACAGGTTTTTGCCGAAACGACTTTGGTTGTTGGCAATCAAGGCGTTGGCGGCTTTTAAAATAGTACCAGTGGAACGGTAGTTTTGTTCCAGGCGGATGAGCTGGACTTGCTGGAAATCTCGGCGGAAGCGTTCCAGGTTTTCAACTTGGGCGCCGCGCCAACCATAAATGGATTGATCATCGTCACCGACGATGGTGATGAAGGTTTCTTTACCTGCCAATTGCCGCACCCAGTCATATTGCATGGCGTTGGTGTCTTGGAATTCATCCACCAAAATGTGGCGGAAGCGGTTTTGGTAGTGGGCCAGTAACGCGGGCTGTGCTTTCCAGAGTTTGTGGACCTTCATGAGCAGATCAGCAAAATCCACAAGACCAGCCTTCTGGCAGGCCTCTTCATATGCGGTATAAATCGTAATCCATTTTTGCTGGACGAAGTTACCATAGTCAGGCACTTCTCGGGCGGTCAAGCCTTGGTCTTTTTGTGCATTGATAAACCACTGCGCTTCTTTGGGCGGGAATTTATCCTCGTCCAGGTTGAGGCCTTGAATCAAACGGCGCAGCAGACGGTATTGATCGTCCGAGTCAATGATTTGGAAATGCTCAGGAAGTCCGGCCTCACGCCAATGCAAGCGCAGGAGCCGGTGACTAAGATTATGAAAAGTACCAACCCACATGGACTTGGCTTGCGGGCCAAGCAAGGCCTCGATGCGCTGACGCATTTCATGGGCCGCTTTGTTGGTGAAAGTGACAGCCATGGCGCTGGATGGCGAAATTTTTTCCTGATGCACCAGCCAAGCGATGCGATAAGTCAGCACGCGCGTTTTGCCGCTGCCAGCGCCGGCAAGGACTAATTGATGACCAAGCGGGGCCGTAACCGCTTCACGCTGGGCATCGTTGAGTGAGTGTAAAATTGTTGAGATTGTCATAAGGGGAGCATTGTAGCGGAACCGAGAAGGAAAGGAAATGAACGTTTGGCGCCATTGTCCTGCAGCTTATTTACCACTTAGCGATATTGCTTGCCTAGTTGTTCCCAAATCTGTCATGCTAAAACCATTGCGTTAAAAAGGAGTTGATATGCAAGGCGATGACTATTTACGCAGTGACTTTTTTCAAGGGCATGAAATTTGGCTTAAACAGTCCCAAAAATTTTTTGAGCATAGTCTGCCTTTGTTGGACCAGTATCTCTCTAGTCCTTATGCAGATGAAGCAAGCGCTTCGTTTGCCCTGGACCAGCTGATCTATTATTTTAAGGCACACATTAAAACACAGCAGAGTTTTTTTTCTTTTCTTCCGCCCATTGATCTTTCCAAACGGGAAATGTTTCCAAAATATTTTGCTTTGCTTTCGGACATGACCGAGGAGGCAGTTGATTTGCTGCATCAAAAAATGCGTGAGCGCATCAAAAAGAAATCATCGCCGCAAGTGTTGCGTGATTTTTATGAATTATGGTTGGAGTGCGGAGAAACGGTTTACCAAAAATGGCTGCACCAGGAACGGTTTCTAGCGGTTTTTGGCGAGATCATGGGCAAGATGTTTTAATAAATAATTATACTTATTCCATGGGACCGGATTGGATAACAGGAGTTGGCATGGAATCAGCCATTCAACAAGAAGCGTTTCGGCTTTATAATTACTTATTGCAAAGCAAGGCTTTATTGAAGCAAGCCGGGCAAATTGAGTTTGCGACGCAGCCGAAAGAATTGATTTATCGGGAAAACAAACTCACTCTTTATCGCTTCAAACCTAAGGTTAAAAAAATAGCCGCAACGCCGCTCCTGATAGTCTTTGCCTTGATTAACCGGCCTGATATTTTAGATTTTTCCGCTGAACATTCTTTTATCAAAGACCTTTTGGAAGAGGGCCGCGATCTTTATCTGCTGGACTGGGGTTATCCTTCACCGGAAGACCGTCATTTATCCTTGCAGGTTTATCTCAAGCGTTATTTAAAAAATTGCGTCAAAAAAATGAAGGAAATCAGCGGGCAAGAACAGGTTGATCTGCTTGGCATTTGTCAGGGCGGGGTGTTGAGTTTATGTTATGCCTGTCTTTTTCCTGAAGAAATTCGACGTTTGGTGCTTATTTCCACGCCAATTGATTGTCAAACCCCAGGCGATGTCTTAAGTAAAATGGTCCGGTCTGCGCCAGTGGATCAATTTGTGGAAAAACAAGGCAATATTCCTGGGCCTTGGCTTTCCAAGCTTTTTGTCAGCTTGAAGCCCTTTCATCTTATGGGGAAAAAATATCTGAAGCTTCTAGACCATTTGTCCAAAGAAAAACCCGACCCCGCTTGGTTGAACCGTTTTTTTCTGATTGAAAAATGGCTGCTCGACACGCCCGATCATGCCGGCCAGGCTTTTTCAGATTATGTGCAAATATTTTACCAGCAAAATAGTTTGGTTCGTGGTAAATTTAGGTTGGCTGAGGATGAGGTCGATTTACAGTCCTTAACGGCGCCCATCTTAAATGTGATAGCACGTGATGATCATATCGTTCCACCGCGTTCTTCACGGAGCCTGGGAAAATTAGTTCCACCGGCGGCTTATCGTCTGAAAATGCTGCCCGCCGGACATATTGGAATTTACCTGAGTCAGAAGACCGCTAAACGGTTGCCGAAAATGATTGCGGCCTGGCTCAAGCAGAAGGAAGTGAAAGTCGATCGGAGGCGGCAATGGAAGAACAACAAAAAGAAAGGTTAAAGGAAGAAGGTCTCGCATGGGCGAACACCTTTGCTCAACTGACGGAAAAGAGCCAGCAGTTATTTGCTAAACTGTTTGAAACAAAAATTCCCCCCTCCGCGCTTTTTCAACTTTTTTATTTTAATCAGATTTATCAAAAATTTTTGCAACAACTCATGACCAAACCCGAAAAGTTGCTGGATTTTCAACTTTTATACTGGCAGGAATTATTTTTTATTTGGCAGCGGTTTATGATGGAGCAGCCACAGGAAGCAGAAGAAGAAAAAAAACCAGTCGATAAAAGTTTTTCAGGCAAAAATTGGCAGCAAAACCCGGTTTTTCATTTTATAAAAGATTTTTATCTATTACATGTTCGTCATTTCCAAGCTTTGCTGCCTCTGGCCGAGGGAATGAGCGAAAAAAATAAACAGCAACTTGAATTTTATTTCAAGCAGATCACCGATGCCTTGTCACCCGCAAATTTTGCCGCGACCAATCCGGATGTTCTGGAAACCATTCTCGTCACACAGGGGGAAAATTTATTAAAAGGACTTAATAATGCTTTAAGAGACCTTAATAAAGATGAAACATTTTTTCAAATTCCCATGTCGGACCCGTCCGCCTTTAAAGTGGGGGTCAACCTTGCGACCACGCCAGGTAAAGTCATTTACCAAAATGAAATCATGCAGGTCATTCAATACGGGCCGCAGACGAAAAAAGTATTCAAGCGTCCGCTACTTTTCATCCCGCCTTGGATCAACAAATATTATATTTTGGACTTGACCCCGGCCTTGTCTTTGGTCCATTGGCTGGTGCAGCGGGATTATACGGTTTTTATGATTTCCTGGGTCAATCCAGATGCGCGCCTCAGTCAAAAAACCTTCGCAGATTATTTGCTGCAAGGTCCCTTGGAGGCTTTGGATGTGATTGAAAAGGCAACGGGTGAACGGGAAGTTTCCGCGTTTGGCTATTGCGTGGGCGGTACCCTTTTGGCCTGCGCACTCGCTTATCTTGCTTATCATGACGATCCGCGAATTGTGAGCGCAAGTTATCTCTGCGCGCTTTTAGACTTTAGTGAACCCGGAGATTTGGGTGCCTTGATCGATGAAGGTCAGCTTCAGTGGCTGGACGAAGAAATGCGGCGCAAAGGCTACTATGATGGACGCGAAATGGCGGCCACCTTTAATCTTTTGCGGCCGAAAGATCTCATTTGGTCTTATTACATTAAAAATTATTTGTTGGGTGAAGAGCCGCCGCCGCATGAACTTTTGTATTGGAATAACGATTCCACCAATATTTCAGAAAAAATGCATCGTTATTATTTACGGAATATGTACCTCAGCAATGCGCTGCGACAGAGTGATGCGCTGCGTTTAAATGGCACGCCGATCGATTTAAAACGAGTAAAAGTGCCAGCTTTTTTCATTGGTACTTTGCACGATCATATTTCTCCGTGGAAGTCAGTCTATGCTGGAATGAAGCTGCATGCGGGGCCTACGCAATTTATTTTGGGCGGGTCAGGACATATCGCGGGTGCGATTAATCCGCCTGAGAAGGGGAAGTATAATTATTATGAAAGTGATCAGGTCTATGAACAGCCTGAGGACTGGTTCAAGGCAGCGAAAGAGCAGCCAGGGTCATGGTGGCCGATTTGGGAAGAATGGTTGCGAGGGCAGAGTGGCGTGAAGGTGGCAGCGCGCTGTCCGGGGGAGGCGGGGTTGCCGGTTTTGGAGGAGGCACCAGGATCGTATGTGCGGGCCAAGCTTAGTGAAAAAACTAAGGCATAATTAAAGACACCGTCATTTACTTCAAACACGGCTTCTTTTCATCCTTCGCCTCCATTTCCACAAAAGAGCTCTGCGGATTATCTTGATGGAAGAACATCACATTCTTTCCCACACGCTGATCACTTGCCTTTTTGCGCGCAGCCGTACTCACATCCTCGGGACCACCCGCGTGCTTTAAATACAGCGTAAGATAACGGACCTTCGTGGTAATAAAGGCGCCGGTGGCCAAGGCGGTAGTTGATGCTGTGCCGAGGTCGCTGATATGAAGGTCAACGTCCTGCTCTAGTTCCTGAGGTGTTTTTTGGCTTAAATGGATGATACTCCAAGCATAAAAAGCGGCCCCCAGTAGGCTATCAATAATAATGGCAGCCCATTTTTTGCAGGAAAGGCGAATGGATTTCGGCCCTTTCACCAGGGCTTGCCGACTCAAAGCGATCGCGGAAGATAAGGCGGCGCTCACCGTCATATAGATCCGGCTGAGAAAAGAGCTGACGGCGCTAATAGCAATACCAAAAGCAAGTGCTTTTTGGGGCGCCATTTTAAACTGATCAATGAAAAGCTTGCCGACCGAGCGGGTCGAGGTAAAACAGCTCATTGCTAAGCCCAAAACAGCGAGCAGGGTGAGCCCGCAAATGAGCGTCCAGGTGAGAAGACGTTTGCTTCGGCTGGCTCCATCTTCATGAAGAAATTTTTTGACGTCCTGAAAGGGTTTTATAAAAGACCGCCAAGAATTTTCTTTGCGCAGGATGGTCGTGAAATTGCGAATGAGAGAGAAAGTCTGAGTCAGCGCAATGGCGGCGGCAAAAATGACACCCAAGGGCGGGAAAATAAAACTGAGACTGCCAAGTCCCAGCATGAGGGGCAAAGCGATAGTGGCTGTATAGGCGAGTCCCCCGGAGGCGATGCCGGTTGCCAAGGCCAACAAGGCTAGCCCCCAAAAGAGTCCTTTTTTTCTTTTGCTGTTAATCTCCCTGTATTCCACGCCAATTTTGTCAAAGAAGTCGGGAAGATAGGTTGAAAATATTTTCCAATTGGCCCAGGTTGAAGGAACGGGGAAGATCACAGCGCCCGCAAGCAGCAAAGCACCGACGATCGCAAGCCAAGGATTAGTCCAGACAATGCCGGCCGTGACAAAAAATCCGACCATAGTGGCGGTCATTTCCACAGTGCCATAGACGAAGGCGGTCAAGGCGGCGAGTGAATATTCTAGTCCACGAATGATTTTTTGACGAAAGGTCTTATATTCCTGAATGGCCCTTTGCGCTTTTGCATCCAGTTGCCGGCAATGAAATTCAAGTAGATTTTTTTTTATTTTTTCCTCGAAGTTTTGGCGTGCGCGCGCTTTGAAGGTTTCGTTTTCCATCATCCAGAAAGTTAGATTGTTCGTCGAGAGCAGCTGTTGAAGCGCTTTATTTGAGATTTTTTGTTTTTTCTTGTGGGAAGCGTAGAAAAAAACGCGGCCATCACGTCCTTCTTGAGGGCGAAGAACGACATAAGTGTTTGGTCCAAAGCGGGCTAGTTCTTCCTGGGCCGGTTCTTGGTCGAGTATCTCTAGATTCAAGGCAGGCCCTATTTTTTCTTCCGCCAGGACTTGATTTGCAGTGGGAAGGCAAAACCATTTGAAGGTCTCCATTCCTAATTTGAGTTGATGACGAAGCGCTTTGGAAAGTTTTGCTTTTGCACGCAATTCACTTTGGTCCAAGGTTTCGAGCGCCGCGCGTTTCAAGGCCAGTTTGAGACGGGCGATGAGCGCTTGTTGTTGCGGCGAATAGTCTTTGGGAAGAAGATTGATAAAATCGATAGGGATTTTCTGGGCCAGTTCTTCGATGTCTTCCAAGTCACTTAGGTCAAGCGGTTTTTGTTTTTCTCCATTCGCATCCACCGGGACCACTTGCCAATAGGGTTTTTCATTCAGGCGGCTAAAAAAACAACTATTCGGCTCGCCAAGGGTGTTTAGATCGCAGTCTTCAACAAAATAAAGATGTTTGACCTTGGCAAGACTTCGGTCTTGCCAAGCATTTTGCAGGATTTCGAAGGCTAGTTTTTGCTCTGGCTTAAGGGGGGGGAAAGAGCTAGCCAATGTTTCGCTTAGTGCGGTTTCAAAACTTTCTTCCTGCCCTTTATAGGAGGAAAGCCCTAACTTAGTTTGCACCCACTTGCCCAAATGTCCCATTTGCTTCAGGAAGCTTTCAAAATCATTTTCTTCCAATAAAGCAAGCGCTTGGGTGACAAATACGGCTGGTCTCGACTCGTTCGTTTTGTTGAACATCTCTTGGATCTTTTATCATTATGCCGGGTTATTTTAATGCAAATTGGGGGGGGCGACAATCAGAAGAAAGATACGGTATACTCGCCCTTTCATTAATAGGTATAGGATTGAGCAATGGTCACTTTAAAAACCAATTTTGGCGATATTACCCTGGAACTCGACTTTAAGAACACACCCAAAACGGCTGAAAACTTTCTGGTTTATGCCAAAGAGGGCTTTTATGAAGGCACCGTTTTTCATCGCGTGATTAATGGCTTTATGATTCAAGGCGGCGGCATGGATGGAGAGCTGCAGCAGAAAAAAACGCATAGTCCCATTTCGAATGAAGGCAAAACAGCCCAAGGCAATAAAAAAGGGACGATCGCGATGGCGCGCACCTCTGATCCGCATTCTGCGACGGCGCAGTTTTTCATTAATGTGGTGGACAATGATTTTCTCGATTTCAAAGCCGAGTCTCCACAAGGCTGGGGCTATTGCGTTTTTGGCAAAGTGACCGAAGGTATGGATGTGGTGGATAAAATTAAAAAAGTGGCCACAACCAATCGCGCTGGGCATCAGAATGTGCCGGTTGAAAATGTTCTGATTGAAAAAGTGGTAGTGAAAGAAGAGGCCGGTGCTTAGGCCCTCCTCCCGTCACTTCGTGGAAGTCCCTCCCTATCTATCCCCCGCCCTTTCCTCAACGAAGTTGATGAAAGGGCGTAGTGAGGGGGGCGGGATTGAAAGAGAGGAGCAGTTCTGCAAAATCATTTTTCCTGGCCTTGAACAAGCATTGTAAAAGGTCCAAATCTTTAACAGACCAGTGATCGGGGCCGTCGAAGGACAAGCGCCAGATGCCGTCCAGTCGGTCCTTTGTGTCTCTTAGGAAGACGCAGGATTGTCCCCAAGCGGGGTCTGCCAGAAAAGAGGTCAATAACTTCCATCCCTCGCATCTTGCATCATAAATCCAAGAATTTTCAGGTTGCGGGCGGCTTGTCACATCAAAAGTGAAATTGGCGTTTTCCGAAACACTTGCTCGTGCAAATTCTTTCAGCATATGGGCAGGCAAATTTTCTTTTACTGTTGCGCAAAGTCTAGACCAAGCTTGATTTAATGCCAAATCGCCCACTTCGTCTGCCCACCACAAACCCCGGTAACGACTATATTCACGATAAGCATCAACCACAGCTTCTAAGTCAATATGCTTGATTTGACTTTCTGCGATGGCAATAAATTTTTTGCGGTGATTTTCGTTATCTTTGATTTTTTCATAAAAGAGTTTCCACATGTAAGTGTCATATTTTTTAAAAGCATATTCCAAAGGGCAGAGCTGCTCTCCTTGGCCATTCACGCCTAAGTAACTGACAGGCTTGAACATCAAGGAAGAATCCTCTGCGATCATTTGCTTGGCCTGATCGTAAGCGGCATAGTCAACCGCTTTCATTAATTTGCCGCTCTCAGAGATGGCCAGGAAGGCGTTTTTTAAATAGTTGGATGGGGCCTTTTTTGGCGTGCCGGATTTATCTGTAAACGGTGCGTCACGCAGGCGTAGGCCAAAGGCAACCAGCGCGGCTGCAAAATCCTTATGATTCAAAAAGCTAAGACTGTAAATTTGCATGTCATCCGGTAATTGCTTATGCATGGAAACCCCATTTTTTTTGGATTTCAAGTCAGGAAATCATAGCATAGTTTCCGCAGTTGCCTAATATGATAAATCTGATCATAATGACCTCCTTTCACTCAGGGGTGGTGGACCATGATCACACGTATTTTTAAAATCGATAATACTGTCGAAACCAATACGATGGCCACTGATTTAGCTCAACTCTTTTCAACCACGCAATCTTCCGGACGGACGCTCATTCAAGTCAATGAGTTTTACTATGAATCAGATAATCCTTTTGCCACAGGCAAGATTCCTGAGATTGGCTCGGCCGAGGAAGAACTTCAGGCTTTGTTTTTTTTGGGCCATACCTTGGATGATGGCAGCTATGGTCAATTTACGCCGGAAAAATTCGCCGAGCACTTTGATACAGCATTTGAAGACCCTGGCTTTTTTTCGAAGCGATTTCCGGGGCGATCTTTCAAACCGCACGATAAGGACAAGGTAAAAGACATCTATATTTTTGGCTGTGAGCTTGGGCTTTCAAATTCTGGCAAAAATGATTCTTATGCGCAGCACTTGGCAGACCAACTGCACGAGCGAAAGTTCACGCAAGTACGCGTGCATGCGGTTGCCTATGAGAAGCAGGAACCGGATGAAACAATGTATACCTCGGTTACTTGGAAACCGGCTGCCTTTGATTACGAGACCCAACCTGGGTTTATTTCCGCTTATGTATTGGATAAAAAAACGGACAGGGAGGTCCGCGCCTTACGAGAAACCTTAGATGCAAAAACTAAAAAGGAGAAAGAAAGAATACAACGTCAAATTGATGCAATATTGCGAAAGAACCGAAGATGCATCGTGGAAGAGGTTTTGCCCTTGCGGTATTTGGACCTGGCTGAAAATATCTTTGTTCCGAACGAAAGCTACTTAGAGCGGAAAAAGCGTTTGAATAAAGACCCGGGCTGTATTGAGAGAGCGAAGAGAAAGCAAATCATTGCCATGATTACGCCACATATCAATCAAGGTGATTTGGATAGGGATCAAAAGGATATTTTGCGCAGACTTCTGGAAGCATTGAAACCGGATAGGGAGTCCAATTGGCAAGCGATTTGCAAGGATTATTACAAACAATTTAAAGATGAAACTCCCTATTTTTATCTGGCTACCCAGGAGAGTGAAATTCTGGACTTATTGAGCGGTTTAAGCAAGGGTCAATTGCTCTCGCTGCTTGAGGAAAGCAAGGATGAACCCAAGGCGGCGGAACTGGGTATTTTTGCTTCTGCTTCACAGGACCCTGAAAAAGAGGTGTTTGATAAGCTGCGTGAGGAAGTCGATACGTTACATAGGAAACTGGAGGAGGAAATTGCAGACCTTAAGAAGCGATCTTATACAGCCTGTATTTCTTTTTTTATTAACTTTGAAAAAAATACAAAAATCGAGAAAAAAGCGAGCTTAACTGCGATGCAGAACGCCAGTACCCTTGCAGAGCTGCAAGACTTGGCAAGAGAATCCCTTAAACAAATGCGGGTGACTTGGCGTTTCAAGAACACCTCTACCAAGCAATGGGGGGTGAGCCGCACTGCAGATTTGTTGAACAAGATTTTGGAAGCGAAGCCCTTGGGGTCGCAAACGCGTCTAGAATTCAAATCTTAGCGCTATCAGAACACCAATCTTTCAATACCCCAAAACATTTTTGCAGATCTGTAAATGGAATGAAATAAATCTGGCTATTTCCTATTTTCATTTCACCATACAAATCTTTTGTGATCACGATTCCCATTCCAGGTTGATACGCCTCGAGAAATGATCGGAAGCCGCGGCCCACAGTAGGGTCTCTTAGGTTTTGATATTTAACTTCAACCGGCAGAACTTCCATTTCATTTTTGTACAACACAAAATCCACTTCCGCGCCGCTTTTTGTACGCCAGTATTTTATATCCAGATTCAGATAATTTTGTATGCGAAATTTGTGCAATTCCTGGAAAACGGCGGATTGGATCAGTAGTCCTGCATCTGTGCGATTTGTCAGCGGTAAAAAATTATTGAGGGCCTGATTTCGAAAGCCATTATCAATAAAATAATATATCGGATTCGAAGTGATTTCTGTGCGCTTATTGCCAATAAAAGGTTTAATGCCTTGGACAACATAGGTGTTTTCAAGAATACTGAGATAATGTTGCACGGTGTGACTTGAAATCCGGCAATCAGTTGCCAGCTGCTGATAATTCACCAACTGTCCTGACGCATGAGCCAGCAACATAAGCAAATGTTGGAAAATATCAGCGTTTCTGATTTTAAGAATTTCAATAATATCTTTGTTGGTATAGTTTTTATAAAGGCTTGCCAAAGCGATTGTTTTTTCTGTTTCAGTGACAATTTTCGGATAGCTGCCATAAATAGTTTGCAAGTGCAAATCCCATAGGCCCCCTAGCTCTGGAATACTCAAGGGCAAAATGACCGATTCGAACTGCCGGCCCGTGAGGAATTCTTGTACTTTGCTCTTGAGTTCAAGCTGTGAAGAGCCTGTTGCAATGATTTTAATTGAAGCTTTCAGGTCGTGAATCGATTTTAACAGAAGTCCGGGATTTTTCAGCCGTTGTATTTCGTCAATAAAAAGGATGAATTTAGGTTTGCCGGTCAATAGGGTCATATCTTTCACAACCTGACTGCCAGTTAGCCATTCCCTAACCAGAAGTTCATCGCAGCTTAAATACAGCAGTTTCTGATAGCGTTTCGACTCAATCAATTTCTGGCAGAGGTAGCGGCCCAAGGTGGTTTTACCCGCTTGTCTTGGACCTGTGAGAATGGTGATATAGCTGTCCCAGTGTGGTTTTTGAAGCTCTGTCATCTGGATTCGCTGAATATAATTTTCGACTGAAAAAATGGGTGCGCCGGGGTCTTTGAGCCAGGGATTGGACAGTTCCAGATAAGCTAGGAGATCTGATTTAAGCATATTAACCCTACTAAAATGAGGTTAAGTTCATTTTAGTAGGGTTAATATGAAAATACAAGACTTGTAGCCCACATTCCGCACCACCAAACAGAAAACCCTGAATAATCGGGCTGCTGCCTGACTTTTCTTCTCCCCCCGCCCTGGTGGATGACCTATGCACAGGATTTGACTGCGGGGGGAGATTGAGAGGGGGGAATACCTTCGGCCCTGCCATGCTTCCTGACTCACCTGTCACTCAATCCAAAACAAAATACCAATTCCAGCTATGCGGGAGAACACTTGTCATGGCCCTGGCCCTTTCGCTGATGCTAGCGGGTTATTCGGTTTACAGCGTCAGGCATCATATCATCTTGTGGTTCCTGATTTTCAAGAGAATTTTGCGACATCAAAGAAAGCTGCGTAGTAAAATCTTTTTTTCTTGCTTTAAATAGGTGACGAAAGATCGTCAAATCCCATGCCGCGGTGACCTCCCGGCCAAAGGTCGAAGCATCAGTTGCGCGCTCCACAGCAATCGCCCATTCCCCGCGTACTAACGAAAAAGAACTCCCCCAATCAGCGTCGGATAAAATAGAAGGTAAAGATTGCCACTTCCTCTTAGTATAATTATAAATTCGACAATTTGACGGCCTCGGCATCTGAGCAACATTAAAACCCGCACTCGACGACCAGGTGAGTTTTTCCCGTGAAAATTCTTTCACCATATGCACAGGCAAAAATTCTTTTTGTTTCTTCCCTAAGTTATGCCATGCGTTATCAAGATCTTGATCGGATATATCAAAATTGACCCAATTTTGATATTGTCTATCATATTCCTCATAAGCCTCAAATAAGGGCCTCAAATCAATATGAGCTGGCTTTTCATTTGTTTGTTCTCTTTCTTGTTTTTGCATTTGTTCGTAGAATTTTTTTAGATACTGCTTTTTCTTCTCCTTGTCCTCAATTTTTTCAATCCTAGCTAAAAATACAGTCTTCCACATATAAG
>CAYVBZ010000062.1:0-13418 GCA_964449835.1 uncultured Coxiellaceae bacterium
GTTTAATTCATTTTCACCGTTTCCACGTTCAATCGTATACTGTTCCCCAGCAATAAAATACTGAAAAGGGCTGTCCGGATTATCATCACTATATAAAGCTAATTTTTTCAGCGTTGTTTCTTCTTCCGTTTCGTCGTTCGAAGGCATTAAATAAAGATCACAGCCATCTCTGCCGCAGTCTTCCGCACCTAAGGCTAGTTGCAGAGCGGTACCTTGCAGTTTGCGTTTATAACGCTGCCCATCAAGGGTGAATTGCGTATAGTCCGTGGTTTCTCCCTCGAATAACAATAGTTCGGGGGACCGTGAAACGAGAGCGGTAGCTTGTTGTTTTTTTCCATGAGCGACAAACCAGAGTAACTGTCCCAAGTCCTTCTCAAATTCAGGGGCCGCGTTTTGAAGCTCTGGAATTTTGTAAAAAAACCGAGGATTTGTGTTTGCCAGTTGCGCGAGTGCTGAGGTACGTACAAAGCTAAACAGCGTATACCTGAACACATCATTATGTGCCCAAGAAGCTAGATGGCGGCCTTTATATTCTTTATCTTCTTTTTCTTCCAACGCGCTATTTTCGTTTTTTCTCGAATAAGCCATGAAACCCTCGTTTTGTTTGTAATAATAATTGGGCAAAATAATAACATTAAATGTTTTTTTGTTCAATTAGAATCTTTTTGATAAGCGACTCCCGGTCTTTGCTCTCAAAGCAGGACCCGGGCGTTGCGATTTCTTCTGAAATCACAGTCAAAGACAGCAGGAAATATCTATCTCATCAAAGGCGGAGGTCAAAAAACACCCTGGCCCCACCTGCAGGTTAATATTTATGCATAAAACTGTCAAATTTAGACAGTTTTATGCATAAACTTAAAAAAATAAAAAAATATGCTATAATTATTCCTGAAACTGTCAAATAATGACAGTATTAGGACATATCATGAATAAACAATTATATAGGTCCCTTTTGACCTATCCGCGTCCTTATCTCTCAGACACTGAACTGGTGTCTCTATTAAGCGGGACACCCGATAGCCGTTATAGCAAAGTAAAGCGTCTTTTGGCGCAAGACAAACTCTTACATATCCGTCGTGGCTTATATTGTTTGACGCCAGAATTAGGTTATTTCACAAAGCCCCATCCTTTTGAGCTGGCGCAGCATATCTATGGCCCTTCATTTATTAGCTTAGAATCAGCGCTGAGTTTTCACCAATTGATTCCAGAAACAGTCTATAGTTTCACCAGCGTGACAACGAAACGCTCCAAGGAATTTCAAACCCCTTTAGGGGTGTTCGCCTATTTGCACTTGCCATTAGAGCATTTTTATCTGGGCGTAGAGCGGATTCAGGAAAATGGCCGCCCGTTTTTTTTGGCCACGCCCTGGCGGGCAATTTGTGATTATGTCTATTGTTACCGGAAAGATTGGACAGATTTACAACCCTTACTGGAAAGCTTGCGGATCGATCGAGAAAATTTGCCAACAATCCGTAACGAGTTCTTGCAACTGTTGGATGAATATTATCATCACCGCCGGTTGAGTCGTTTTTTGAAAGGGATTCAACGAGATTTGAGAGTGTAAAAGCATGAGCATTGAGCTGATTCAGCAAAGATTATTAAATTATCAATGTCAAACTGTTCTTGAACAGGAAAATGCCTTGAAGGAAATCGCCCAGGAAATTGCTTTAATGGCGCTTTCGCGAGCGGGTTTCTTTAGGGTGGCAGCTTTTCAAGGAGGAACTTGTCTACGGATTTTATATGGCTTGGAAAGGTTTTCAGAGGATTTGGATTTTGTCTTGGAAAAACCAGATAAAAAATTTGATTGGGAACTTTATATCAAAGGCATGCAGGAAGAGTTTAGCGCCTATGGCTATATCCTGGAAGTGAGCAATAAAACCAAACTAGAGAAAGCGCTTAGAGTTGCATTCTTAAAGGCGGATTCAATCGGCGGGCTATTGCTTTTAAAAGATGCACGAAGCAATCGGCCCAAAATACAAATTAAATTGGAAATTGATGCCAATCCACCGGAAGGCTCGAATTATGAATTGAAGTACTTGGATTTTCCCTTGGCATTTAGTGTTCAAACACAGGATTTGCCAAGCCTTTTCGCTGGAAAAGCGCATGCTTTGCTCTGCCGTGACTATGTCAAAGGGCGGGATTGGTATGATTTTCTCTGGTATGTTTCTCGGCAGGTAAAAGTTAATTTTAAGCTCTTAAGTCACGCTTTAAAGCAGGCGGGCCCATGGAAAGGAAAAGACCCGAAAGTAACTAAGGAATGGTTTTTGCGAGCAATGAAAGTTAAAATAAGGCAAATTAACTGGCAAGAAGTTAAACAAGATATTGCCCGCTTTTTGCAGCCGCGAGAATTACCCAGCCTGGCGCTATGGTCGGAGGCGTTTTTCCTTTCGCGTTTGGCCAAATTGGAGGCTTTTTTGAATGCTAAACACACCGATGTCAATTGATACGGCCCTAAAAACCGCTTTGATCATCCCCGTCCTTAATGCGGAAGAGTATATTCCTGCGCTTTTTTCAGCCATTTTTCAGCAAAGCTACCTGCCACAGCAGGTCCTTGTCTTAGATTCAGAATCGACAGATCGCACCCGTGAACTTCTGGCCCCTTATCCTGTCCAAGTCCACAGCATTCAGCGCAAAGATTTTGACCATGGCGGCACGCGCCGTTTGGCGACGGAAATGGTGGATGCTGATATTTACCTTTTCATGACCCAAGATGCTATTCCCGCTAATCCAGACAGTTTCCGGCATCTTGTTGCCGCTTTGTCCTCTGGGCCCAAAGTCGGCTGTGCCTATGGCCGTCAGTTACCCAAGCAGGACGCTGATGTTCTCGGCGCTTACGATCGTCTTTTCAATTACCCGGACCAAAGTCAATTGCGTTTTTATACGGACAAGGACGAGTACGGCATTAAAACCTGTTTTCTCTCTAATAGCTTCGCCGCTTACAAGAAAGAAGCCTTGCAAGCTGTTGGTGGTTTTCCTTCTAAGCTCATCTCGAGCGAAGATACTTATGTTGCCGCTAAAATGCTTTTAAAGGGTTATGGTGTTTCTTATGTTGCAGAATCCCAGGTCTATCACTCCCACAATATGCGCCTCAAAGAAAAGTTTCATCGTTATTTTTCCATCGGCGTCTTTCACGGCAAGGAAAACTGGCTGGTCCAGGCCTTCTCCGGCGCCTCCTCTGAAGGCTTGCGCTATTTGCGCACGCAGCTGAAATATTTAATCAAGAATAATAAACTAAACTGGCTCCCCTATGCGATTCTCTCGACCGGGGCCAGTTATTTTTCCTATCAGCTGGGTTTGAGGGAGCGATTTATTCCCCTAATGCTTAAAAAGAAATGGGGTGTGAATAAAAAATACTGGTTAGGGCCTAGTTGATTCAATGCTAAAAAAATATCCGCTTGCCTTACATATCTTTAGAAGAGATTTGCGCTTATACGATAACAGCGCTCTTTTGGAGGCGCTTAAATTATCAGAATGCGTCCTGCCTTGTTTTATTTTCGATAAGAGACAAATTGAAAATAATGCTTATAAAAGTGATCATAGTCTTCAGTTTATGGCTTGTTCCTTGCAAGAACTAGATGCTGAATTGAGGAAGAGACATTCTAAGCTTTATTTATTTTACGGTATTGCGGAAGAGGTGGTTGCTCAGTTGTTTCAACAGCGGAACATCAAGGCCGTTTTCATCAATCGTGACTACACTCCTTTTAGCCGAAAGCGTGATCAGAAAATTGCAGACCTTTGCCGCAATTTTAATATCGACTTTCACGCTTATGCGGACGCTTTATTGCATGAGCCTGAGGAAATTGCTAAATCAGATCATCAGCCCTATACCGTGTTTTCTCATTTTTTAAAAAAGGCCTTACAGTTGCCTGTACAAGCGCCAAAAAATAATTCGGCTGAAAATTACTACCAAAAACCCATCCGCCTTGAAAACCGGCAAGCGTTGAAAAAATTACTGCAACTCAAGAACCCGAAAATCTTTGTAAAGGGCGGCAGAATTGAGGCGCTTTCTTTATTAAAAAAAGTAAAGAATTTAGAGCAGTATCAAGAAATCCGCAATTTTCCCGCAGTTCAAGGCACGACGCGCTTGTCCGCGCATAATAAATTTGGCACGCTTTCAATCCGTGAATTTTATGCCGCCATTGTAAAAAATTTTAATGAAAATCATATACTCATTCATGAACTCCATTGGCGTGATTTTTTTACGCACATCGCTTTCCATTATCCGCGGGTTTTTGGGAAAGCCTTTCATGGTCAATATCAAGGAATTCAATGGAACCAAAATGAAAAACAGTTTCGCGCTTGGTGCCAAGGAGCGACCGGCTTTCCAATAGTGGATGCTGGCATGCGTGAGCTGAATGCCACAGGCTTTATGCATAATCGAGTTCGCATGATTGTCGCGTCTTTTCTCACAAAAGATTTGCACATCGATTGGCGGAAGGGCGAAAAATATTTCTCGCAGCAATTGGTGGACTACGATCCGGCTGTGAACAATGGTAACTGGCAATGGGCGGCTTCAACCGGCTGTGATGCGCAACCTTATTTCCGTATTTTTAACCCTTGGTTACAACAGCTAAAATTTGATCCTGATTGTCTCTACATCAAGCACTGGGTCCCGGAGCTGGCTGGCCTGTCACCCAAAACGATTCATGGCCTCAATAAAACCAGCACCACAAATTATCCCCCACCCATGGTTAACCATCTACTTGAGAGCCAAAGAGCCAAAGTCATGTATAAAAAAGCTAGGGGCTGTTTACAATTGAAGTAATGGCTTAAGCTAAATCTCCCTCTCCCGCCCCCTCAAGATAGACAAGATTGCTAGTTTAGAGTGCGGGAGAGGATTAATCCTGTCAACAGGCGGTAACGCAGATTATTGCGCATCTAGCTCGTTGCGGGGAAGAAATGCCACCCACCAGCACAGCTGCTTATTTTTTAAAGCGCAGAAGCGCCTGCCAGAGGAAGTGCTGTACATTTTATAGTCCATCATGATATATTTCTGACCAAATAGTTTTTAATAAAACGAGGTCATTATGTCATTAAGTCGCCTTAAATCAGACGAAAACAAAGATGATGAAAAAGATGAACAGAATAATGCTATTAATTCTGCTCCACGCATAACCATTCAATTTTCCAGCGTACCAGAAGCCATTGCCCTTGATGAAGGCATATTTGAACTGAATACTAAAAATAACAACCCTGCAGCAGAAGCGATGGGAATTGTATTGGCAGAGAAGTGGTGTAATCTTAGTGACTTTGCAAAGTTAGCCTCATTAAGCAAAAACTGCAACAAATTTTTTCAACCCTCATTATTAGCTGCTAAAGTGTATTATGCTGCCCCACTGGCTGAGATAGAGCAGGAGATTCGAAACGCTTTCGCGAAAGATCCTACTATTTTATCAAGGACGTTTCATTTAGGTGTGGCCAGCGGAACGCTGTCGCAGTTAGCGGTGATTGGTTTAGATCAAACGATTCGAAATGATCAGGATGCTATAGTCGACCAAGGCATGGCGGAAAAGATCTTAGAGCTGCATGCTGAATTATCCCGAGACACCTACAAACAAGCCTTAGAAAACACAAAGCTTGCGGCGCCGGTTGAAGAGGAGGAAGAAAAAAAGGACCGAGAATCCGCAAATGCTAAAGCTGTCGAGGACGTCTTTGATGCGATTCGAAGAAATAACTTAGATACAAAACAGGCTATAGCCGATTTTAAAACCTGGGTAAAAAACCAGAAACCAAAGGTGATGACGGATAACCGCTATCACTTAAATCTGATTCATCTCATTTATTGTGCGTTTGACGTATTAGCAAATCGAGGTGATAGCTTACAAGGGTATCAGTATGGTGCCTTAGGTGACCAGTTTTGTTTTGAGGTGATTGGAGATGCCATTGAATCTGAACTTCCACCCCGCATACAACAAATGTTAAGAAGCTCGCTTTATCATTTACTTAACTGGAATAGGGCGGCGCCACGTGACGTTGACCTTAATGCGACACTTTTTAAATCGCATAAACCTTCATGGTCTTCTACTAAATTGCGGTTGGGGGTTGATTCTTATTATGATGATATTGGCGGGGGGGGTGCGGGGGCGCGGAGGGCCGCGTGGGGCGCCGGTGGGCGCCGCGGGGGGGGTGGGCGGCCATGCGGGCGCGCGGTTTTCAAAACTTATTACAGCAATTACATCAGCCGCTCAGAATTACACCACGCCCGAAAAAACAGCCGAGGTCATGTTGCATAATTTTGTAGGTTGTGAGCTAGGTATTTTCATGACTCCCCATTTTGGATTTGTTGCACAAATAGCTAATTTTAATAATAATTTAAAACCGTTCGTCCTGAGGAAGTGCGTAGCACTGTCTCGAAGGACCTTCCTTAATCAAATCCTGTTGAATTTGAAGCAGAGCCTCTTTTAGCATAAGCTGATAATGCTTCCCAATCACCGTTAATAAGAGCCTCCTTTTTCTTACGGCTCCAGCCTTTAATTTGCCTTTCAGATGCTAAAGCTTCTACCCGATTAGCAAATTCCTGCGAAAATACTAACTGCACGGGCAATCTTGTGGCCGTATAATTAGCTTAAGCGATTACTTCAATTGTAAACAGCCCCTAGCCATGATAAAGCTTCAAAGCCTCTTCCGGGTTGCCCAGGTATTTAATTTTGCCGCCTTCTAGTAATAAGACTTTATTACAAAATTCCTTGATCAAGTCATCGGAGTGAGTTGCCATCACGACGATGCTGGATTGATTGAGTAAATGAATCATCTTTTCTCGGGCCTTGTCGAGAAAATCTGCGTCTCCCGCATTGAATATTTCGTCGATAAGTAAAATTTCCGGTTTGATGCTAGCGGAAATGGAAAAGGCCAGCCGCACCATCATGCCGGAGGAATAGGTGCGCATAGGCATGGAGAGATAATCCCCCAGTCCTGTGAAATCAGCAATTTCTTGGGTCTTGGCCTTGATCTCAGCGCGGGTCAGGCCGAGGAGGATGCCGCGTTGCATGATGTTTTCAAGGCCAGTGAATTCTGTTTCGATGCCGTGCATGATGTCGAGCATGGGGGAAACATGGCCATCGGCGCGCATATCGCCAGAGGTTGGCTCATAGACGCCGGCCAGGAGACGCAAGAAGGTGCTCTTGCCAGCGCCATTGTGGCCGACTAGACCCAGACGGTCGCCGTGTTGGAGCGTCATCGTGAGATCTTGGAGCGCGTTGACCACCATGTGCTTGTTGGCGTCCTTGACCACAGCTCCCCCCGTCGCAAGGCGCAAGAATTTATTTTTGAACGAACGTGCATTCACATTGTAAATGGGAAATTCGACGGAAACCTTGCGTAAATCAATGCGAGCCATGATTTTTTCCTATAGCCAGTAGACGATGCGGGCGCGGTAGCGGCAAAACAGCTTGAAAGTGAAAAGGCAGCCGAAAAGCGTGATGAGCAGCATCATCAGCCAGCTAGTCAGTGAGGGGAGGGTGCCGATTAGCGGGCAACGGATAAACTCGACGAAAGCATAAAAAGGATTGAGGTTCGCGAGGAAGCGTTTGGACGGCGGTAAAATTTCCGGGTTCCACATCACCGGGGTAATGAAGAAAACCACTTGAATCAGGCTTTTGATAATTTGTGTGACGTCGCGAAAGCGGGCGCCAATCATGCCGAGCGCCAAGCCATAAGAGAGGGCATTAATATAGAACAGGACCAAGCTAGGGATGAGCAGCAGGGTGCAAAGATTGATTTTCGCTGTTTGCGGAAAAAACGCCATAATAGGGAAAAGAATCGGGAGGTTATGCACGAAAATAATAAAGTTGCGCCCGATCACTTTATTGATATACAGGCTGTAAGGCAGTTTAATTTGTTTGATCTTGTGTTCTTCGCTGGACAGCGCTTCGACCAGGTCAGTGACGGTGTTTGAAATAAAGCCCCAGGCTAACATGCCCCCGACGAGGAAAGGGAAGTAGTTTTCTAATTCCATGTGAAAAAGATGGCTGTAAAGATAGCCCATGGAATAAACCGTGATCGCCATGCTGAGCGTGATCCAAAAAGGCCCCAGCACCGAGCGGCGGTAGCGGACTTTAATGTCCTGATAGGCCAGCATGAACCAGATGCGCCATTGCTTAAATCCGTCAGTGAGGTCCTGAATGGCGAGCTTTTTTTGGTCTCTGATGGGGAAGCTAATTTGGTCCTGCTCTGGTTGCTCCAGAAGGTCTGTGTTTGTCGCAGTAATCGTCAAATCTAAATTGGCCATATTTAAAGCACTAGGTAAACAATGAAGGCAAAAAGTTTAACATGCAAAGAACAATCTGTGAAGGTGATGGCAGGTGACGGCAGGGGCTGCTTTCGGGTAAAATGCGGTCGTTCTTGCGAAAGTACAACAACAAAAGAGACTTTTTAAATGAAAGGAATAATCCTCGCCGGCGGCACCGGATCACGCTTATTTCCCGCGACTCAAGCGGTCAGTAAACAGCTCATGCCGGTTTATGACAAACCGATGATCTATTACCCGCTGTCCACCCTAATGTTTGCAGGAATTCGCGATATTCTGATCATCAGCACTCCCCGCGACCTGCCGCAATTTAAAGAACTTCTGGGCGATGGCAGTCAATGGGGCCTGCGTTTCAGCTACACCGAGCAGCCCCAACCCCAAGGCCTGGCGCAAGCCTTTATCCTCGGAGAAGATTTTATTGGAAAAGACCCAGTCTGCCTCATTCTCGGAGACAACATTTTCTATGGCCCTGGCCTTGGCAGAATGTTGCGCCACCAAACCGAGAAGCTAAGCGGCGCCAAAATTTTTGCTTATTATGTGGACAACCCCCAGGCTTACGGTGTCCTTCACTTCGACGAGCAAGGAAAAGTCCTTTCCATTGACGAAAAACCGCAACACCCCAAATCATCCTATGCTGTCCCGGGTCTCTATTTTTATGATAACCAGGTGGTCCAGTACGCCAAATCTCTTAAGCCTTCCGCGCGCGGCGAGCTTGAAATCACCGACCTCAGCATGTGCTATGTGAAAACAGGTCAAATCCAGGTTGAATTTTTAAAACGGGGTGTTGCTTGGCTCGATACCGGTACCCATCAGTCTTTGTTAAAGGCAGCGCACTTCATCGAGGTCCTTGAGTCGCGCCAAGGCCTGAAAGTCGCTTGCCCAGAAGAGGTGGCCTGGATGATGGGCTATATTACCACCGAGCAATTGCGCGCCCTGGCGCAACCCTTATTAAAGAGCGGTTACGGCGGCTATTTATTGAAAATAATTTCACAAAGGGAACATTTTAATGAATATCATTCAAGCTAAATTCCCCCAGGTTTTAGCTTTGGAACCGAAGGTATTTAAAGACCATCGCGGTTGTTTTTTGGAGTTATATAGCGAAAAACGTTATGAAGCGGCGGGGATTGCCGACGCTTTCGTGCAGGACAATCTTTCCGTTTCAGTCCAAAACGTTGTGCGGGGCCTGCATTATCAATTGGAAAATCCACAAGGCAAGCTGGTGACGGTATTGCATGGCAAGGCCTTTGATGTGGTGGTGGACATCCGTCTTGGCTCTCCCTACTTTGGGCAGTGGCTGGGTTTTGAGCTGAGTGATGAAAACCCCCGCCAAATTTTTGTGCCGCGAGGCTATGCACACGGTTACTGCGCCTTAAGCGAAAAGGTGGTCTTTCATTATCAATGCACGGATTATTATCATCCGGAGGATGAGTATTCCGTTCTGTGGTCTGATCCTGGTCTTGCCATTGCTTGGCCGCAGTTCGGGCAAGCTTTAGTGTCAGCAAAAGACAACGCGGCGCCGCGGTTAGAGGACATTCTCCCCGAAAAGCTGCCGGTGTATCAGCCATGAAAATTTTATTGACCGGCGCTAAAGGCCAAGTGGGCCAAGAAATCGTTGATTTAGCCAAGCTGCTGCCTTGTGAGCTTTTCTCCTTTGCCAAAGCTGACTTGGATATCACGCAGGTCAGGCAAGTGGAAAAAGCCATCAAAAATTGTCGTCCGCAGCTTGTCATTAATGCCGCAGCTTACACGGCAGTGGACCCTGCTGAACAGGAAGTGGAACAAGCTTTTGCCATTAATCGCGATGGTGTTGCTAACCTTGCGGGTCTTTGTAAGCACTATGATTTACCGCTTATTCACATTTCAACCGATTATGTATTTGACGGCAAAAAATCAGCGGCTTATTTGGAAGACGATCTCTATGCGCCGCTGAATGTTTATGGAAAGAGCAAACTGGCAGGAGAAGAAGCTTTACGGCAAGAATGGGACAAGCATGTCATTGTTCGGACCAGTTGGATCTTTGGCAAGCAAGGGCCTAACTTTGTAAAGACGATTCTGAGGCTGGCTTTGAAACAACCGGAACTGCGGGTGGTCGCCGATCAAAGGGGCTGCCCAACTGCGGCTTCAGATTTGGCTGCGGCTTTATTCAAGATCGCGGCGCAAATCCACAAGGGCCAACCCCGCTGGGGCACTTTTCATTATTGCGGCAGCCCGGAAACGAATTGGTTTGAGTTTGCAAAGCGCATTGTTGAAGTCGGCAGCAGCCGTTTTCCCTTGAAGCTAGAAAAAATACAGGCCATTGAGAGCACCTCCTTTCCAACTATGGTGCAACGGCCCAAAAACTCCGTCTTAAATATGGAAAAAATAAAAAAGGACTATGCACTCAGTCCCTCGGCCTGGGAAGGGGCGCTGGTCGCGCTGGTCCAACATCTTGCTGAAAAAGGGGAAGTGGCGTGAATAGCTTTCAACCTAAAAAACTTTTAATCACAGGCGGGGCAGGTTTCATTGGCAGTAATTTTGTCTGCGCCATGCTAAAAACTTATCCGGAGATCTTGATCGTCAATCTAGATAAATTAACTTATGCCGGGTCTTTGGACAACTTGCGCGAAGTGGCGGCAAGACCGCGTCATATCTTTGTGGAAGGAGATATTTGCAACGCCGACTTAGTGCAGTCACTTTTTAGGAAACATGAAATTGACACCGTTGTCCATTTTGCGGCGGAAAGCCACGTTGACCGTTCCATTCAAGGCCCTGCGGCTTTTATTCAAACCAATGTAGTCGGCACTTTTAGTTTATTGGAAGCGGCGCGGCACTATTGGCTGGAGGAAAAGCGGCTTTCTTCAGAAAATTGCCGCTTTCACCATATTTCAACGGATGAAGTCTATGGCGCCTTGGGACCTCTGGGCACGCCTTTTTCAGAGCGCTCCCCCTACGAGCCTAACTCCCCTTATTCCGCTTCGAAAGCGGGGAGTGATCATCTGGTGCGTGCCTACGCACATACCTATCAGTTGCCAGTGACACTCTCGAATTGCTCTAATAATTATGGTCCCAAACAGCATCCCGAAAAATTTATTCCCACAGTAATTCGCGCTTGCCTTGAAAAAAAACCAATCCCAATTTATGGTGATGGAAGCAATATCCGTGACTGGCTCTACGTGGAAGACCATTGCCAAGCCATCGATTTGATTTTGCGCAAAGGCCAAGCGGGGCGCACTTATAATATCGGCGCGAATAATGAATGGTCGAACCTGGAGTTGGCGCAATACCTGACGCGCTGTATGGATGAACGCGATCCAGCGCAAAAACCGCATGACCGTTTGATTGAGTATGTTAAGGACCGGCCGGGACATGATTGGCGTTATGCGATTAATGACGACCGTATTAAGACAGAATTGGCGTGGAAGCCGGTTTATTCATTTGAAGAGGGAATTGAGAAAACGATTTCCTATTTTATGGGGTCTTCGGGCAATTAAAATAATGGCGGTTTTATGCTTCCTAGAGGCTTATTAAAGGAATATTTCAGGCCCTTGGCCATCATGTTGCGTGGCTTGGATGCTTGCACGGTTTTGCTGGCCGGCTGGCTGGCCTATTTTTACCGTTTTGGTGGGCCTCAGCTTCCTTTTTCCTATCTTGCCGCGCTGGCTATCGGCGCTTTATTGGCGACCGCGGTCCTGTCTTTCTTTAACATTTATTCTTCCGTTCGCGGCCAAGGATTTTGGGGCCACATTTTTCGGTTGATGCAGGCCCTCCTTCTGCTAGCAGTCCTATTGGCGTGCACCGCTTTTATAACGAAAACAGGTGAACTTTTTTCCCGGGCGTGGTTTTTTTTATGGATCCTGCTTTCCATTACTATCCTGATTTCTTTTCGCTTTAGCCTTTTAATTTTATTGCGATTGATGCGCAAACAGGGCTGGAATGAGCGCCGCGTGGTGGTGATCGGTTTGGGCGAGCTGGGAACGCAGTTGGTTGAAACTGTACAGCAAGCCTTGTGGACCGGCTTTCGAATTGTGACTATTTTTGACGGGCATCCAGAAGGCAAGCCATCCACGCTTTGCGGAATTCCAGTGGTCAAGACCCCTGCTGATTTAAGTGAATATCTTCGTTCACAACCGCAGGAAATTGATGAGGTCTGGTTAGCGTTGCCGCTGCGCGCCGAAGAGGCCGTTAAAAAAATACTCCATGAACTTCGTCATCATACGCTAGCGGTCCGCTTGGTGCTGGATGTCTTCGGCTTAGGGTTGTTGAAACATTCCATCACGCAGATGGACCGTTTTTCTATGCTGGACCTGAGTGCTTCTCCCATGGTGGGAATGAACCGCCTCATCAAGGCCATTGAAGACCGGGTTTTGGCAGTAATTATTTTAACTTTGATCAGCCCCTTGTTTTTACTGATCGCGCTTGCTGTAAAATGCAGCTCCAAAGGCCCCATCTTTTTTAAACAATTGCGGCATGGTTGGGACGGGCGGGTAATCAAGGTGTACAAGTTCCGTACCATGTATGAGCACCAGGAACAACAGGACCAAGTGACTCAGGCTTCCCACAACGACCAACGCGTGACCCCTTTAGGCCGTATTTTACGAAGGACCAGTCTGGATGAGTTGCCACAGTTCATCAATGTGCTCCAAGGCCGCATGTCCATTGTGGGGCCGCGGCCCCATGCTCTGCAGCACAATGAACTTTACAAAGATTCCATTAATGCCTATATGCAGCGTCATAAAATGAAACCCGGCATCACCGGCTGGGCCCAAATCAACGGCTGGCGCGGCGAAACCGAAACCCTGGAAAAAATGAAAAAACGCGTGGAGTTCGATCTCTATTACATCGAAAATTGGTCGCCCCTCTTTGATCTCCGGATTATCTTCCTCACCTTTTTCCGCGGCTTTATAGGCCGCAATGCTTATTAAAAATCAATGATGAAAGCTGAATTTGTTGGGTCACTTCAGCTGAAAATGAACCCCCTCTCCCGCCCATTGTAATATACAGGAATTAATGACTTAGAGTGCGGGAGTTAGAAGACAAGTCCCAATAGGAAATTATATAGTCGATTTGGTCTGTCCGTGGAAAAAGCTAATCATTGAGCTTGATGGAGGCCAACACAGCGATACACTTCACTATCACCGTTCTGAGTAAAAAAAGAAGCCCCGATTTGATAACATTGTTGTGCCGAAAACAGCAA
>CAYVBZ010000063.1:0-13200 GCA_964449835.1 uncultured Coxiellaceae bacterium
CCGCAATACCCTGCATCTAAATGGCATAACGAAAAAGAAGTCGCCAAAATGAATGAAAATCGTCAAGGTTCCTTGCTGGATTTCATTTGGGATTTCACCGAACGTTTTCCCAAACACGTTGATGAATATGAAACGCTGCTCACAGACAACCGCATCTGGAAACAACGCACCGTGGGGATTGGTGTGCTCTCGCCGGAAAGGGCCCTCGCGCTCGGCTGCACAGGCCCCATGCTGCGCGGTTCTGGTATTGCCTGGGATTTACGTAAAAAACAGCCTTATGAAGTCTATGACCAATTAGATTTTGACATTCCCGTCGGCAAAACCGGCGACTGCTACGACCGCTATCTTGTCCGCATCGAGGAAATGCGGCAGTCCAACCGCTTGATTCGTCAATGCGTGGCGTGGCTGAAAAAAAATCCGGGGCCTGTCATGATCGACGACAATAAAATTGCCCCGCCTAAACGCGAGGACATGAAGACCAGCATGGAAGCCTTGATCCATCATTTTAAATTAATGACGGAAGGCCTTTGTTTGCCAGAAGGCGAGGCTTATGCGGCCATTGAACATCCCAAAGGCGAATTTGGTGTTTATCTCGTTTCCGACGGCGCCAACAAACCTTACCGCATGAAAGTGCGTGCCGCAGGTTTTGCACATCTCGCCGCACTGGATGAATTGATACGCGGACATATGATCGCAGATGTCGTTGCGGTCTTGTCGAGTCTGGATATTGTCTTTGGGGAGATCGACCGCTAATGAAAGAAACCACCCTAAATAAAGCACTTTTGTCCGCCGAACTCTGTTCCAAAATTGAAGAATGGAACAAGCGCTATCCCCCGGAGAAAAAAGCCTCTGGCGTTTTGCAGGCCCTTCATTATGCGCAAGAAGCCAACGGGGGTTCCTTGACAGAGGAGCTGATGGACGGTGTCGCCGACTTTCTTGAAATGCCGCGTTCTTCCGTCTATGAAGTCGCGACCTTTTATACGCTTTTTCATTTAAAGCCGGTTGGGAAACGCGTGATTTCTGTTTGTACGAATTTGTCCTGCATGCTGCGCGGCTCTGAAGAGATTCTCGAGCACTTGAAAAAACGTTTGGGCATCGAGGTGAATGAGACCACGGTGGACGGCCAATTCACGCTCTGCGAAGCAGAGTGTCTCGGCGCTTGTATTGGCGCGCCGATGTTTCAAATTGGAAAGCAGTATTATGAACACTTGACGCCGGCCAAGGTGGACCAAATTTTGAATGAGATGAAGACAAATGGTTAATGAAATTTGCTTTCGTACGCTCAAAGAGGAAAAACCCTGGGCGCTTTCGACTTATCAGCGTGTGGGCGGCTATGAACAATTGAAGCGCGTGCTGCGTGAAAAAATTCCGCCTGAAAAAATTATTGAGGCCGTCAAGACTTCCACCTTACGTGGACGAGGCGGGGCGGGTTTTGCGACGGGGATGAAATGGAGTTTTATTCGCCATGATATTCCCGGTCAAAAATATGTGCTCTGTAATTCCGATGAAGGCGAGCCAGGGACCTGTAAAGACCGCGATATTCTGCGCTTTAATCCGCATCAGGTGATTGAAGGAATGGCCTTGGGCTGCTATGCCATGGGTGCGAGCGTTGCCTATAATTATATCCGCGGCGAATTTTGGGAACCCTATGAACGTTTCGAGGCGGCTTTAGAAGAAGCCCGCCGCGAAGGTTTCATTGGAAAAAACGCAATGGGTTCAGGCATCGACCTTGAAATTTACAGCCATCTCGGCGCGGGCGCCTATATTTGCGGAGAAGAAACGGCGCTCATGGAATCCCTAGAAGGCAAAAAAGGCATGCCGCGTTACAAACCGCCTTTTCCAGCGGCACGCGGTCTTTATGGACGCCCGACCACGATTAATAATACTGAAACCTTTGCTTCTATTCCCGTGATTTTGCAGCATGGGTCTGAGTGGTTTCTCAAACTAGGAAAACCCAATAACGGCGGCTGCAAAATTTTTTCTGTGACCGGCCATGTGGAAAAGCCCGGCAATTATGAAATTCCGCTGGGAACACCCTTTAAAGATTTGTTGGCAATGGCCGGCGGTGTGCGCGCCGGTCATCATTTAAAAGCCGTGGTTCCGGGCGGCTCCTCTATGCCGGTTTTGCCGGCCGAGCAAATGATGGTGCTCGACATGGACTTTGATTCTCTGCAAAAAGCAGGCTCTGGCCTTGGTTCCGGTGCTGTCATTGTGCTGGACGAAACTGTTTGTATGGTGCGCTTCTTAGAACGGATCTCCCAATTTTATATGCACGAATCCTGCGGCCAATGCACACCCTGCCGCGAAGGAACGGGTTGGCTCTATCGTTTGGTCCATCGCATTGAGCGCGGGCAAGCAAGCATCGCGGATATCGAGAACCTAGGCCGCGCCGCTAAAAATATCGAAGGCCGTACCATATGTGCCTTTGGCGAAGCCGCTGCTTGGCCGGTGGGCGGCATGTTGAAGCATTTTTACAATGAATTTGTTGAGCATGTAAAACAAAAGAGGTGTCCACTAAAATCATCATGAGCGACTTTATCGAAATTGAAATTGACGGCAAAAAAATTCAAGCCAAACCGCAGCAAACGGTGATTCAAGCTGCGGATGAGGCGGGAATTTATATTCCCCGTTTTTGCTATCACAAGCATCTTTCGATCGCGGCGAACTGCCGCATGTGTTTGGTGGAGGTTGAAAAATCCCCCAAGCCCATGCCCGCCTGCGCGCTGCCGGTTGCGAAAGACCTGAAGGTTTATACCAAATCGACCAAAGCGCTTGCCGCGCAACGCGCGGTGATGGAGTTTCTTCTGATTAATCATCCGCTCGATTGCCCGATCTGCGATCAAGGCGGGGAATGTGAGCTGCAAGATTTGGCGATGGGCTATGGTGCGCCTAAATCACATTACTGTGAAGGGAAACGTTCCGTTGCGGACCAAGATCTCGGGCCTTTGGTCGCGACAGAAATGACCCGTTGTATTCAATGCACCCGCTGTGTGCGCTTTGGAGATGAAGTGGCGGGCTTGCGTGAGTTGGGCGCGATCAAGCGCGGCGAGGAAATGGAAATTACGACCTATGTGCAGCATGCGCTGCAATCTGAACTGTCCGGTAACATCATTGATATTTGTCCTGTGGGCGCTTTAACAGCCAAGCCCTCTCGTTTTCGCGCGCGGGCTTGGGAATTAACACAAACGCCAAGCGTGAGTCCGCATGATTGTATGGGTTCCAATCTGAATGTGCATACACGCAAGGGCAAAGTCATGCGCGTGGTTTCACGGGAAAATCCAGCCATCAATGAGACCTGGATCGCGGACCGTGACCGTTTTAGCTATGAAGGACTGGACCATCCTGACCGGCTGACTCACCCAATGGTGAAGTTAGACGGACAGTGGGAAAAAACCGACTGGCTGCCTGCCCTTGATTTTGCTGTGGGGGGGTTACGCCGCGTCATGGCGACCAGCAGTGGAGATCAGATTGCAGGATTGGCTTCACCCAATGCCACGCTGGAAGAACTTTATTTATTGCAAAAACTGGTGCGGGGCCTTGGCAGCTCTCACGTCGATCATCGCTTAAGACAGAGCGATTTTCGTGATCAAGCGGAAATGCCGCTTTTGCCAGGACTCGGCAAACCCATTGAAGATCTCGAAAACGCAGACCGCATTCTCTTAGTCGGCTCCAATATCCAAAAAGAACAACCGCTCGCCGCGCTGCGTTTACGCAAAGCCTATTTGAAAGGCGCCGCCATTTTGGCAGTGAATCCGATGGACTATCGTTTTCATTTCCGTTTAAAAGCCAAAAAAGTTGTCTCACCAGCTGAACTAGTTTATGCCTTAGCAGGCGTCGCAAAAGTACTTGCCGAGGCAGAAAATACAACTCGAAGGGCCTCCTCCGCCAACCTCTTGGCCCTTTTGCAAGTCGTTGTGCCAGATGACACGCATCGTGTGATGGCAGAGCAGCTGAAGAAAGGCAAACAAAGCTTTATCTTATTAGGCAGCCTGGCCCTAAATCATCCCGAATTTTCTGTTCTGCGTAAGCTCGCCCATTTTATCGCCGAAGCAACCGGTGCCCAACTAGGCTTTTTGACCGAAGGGGCCAATGCCGCAGGTGCCTGGCTTGCCGGGGCCGTGCCGCATCGCAGGCCCGGTGGAAAGGTCAATACACAAATCGGTTTAAACGCGACCGCTATGCTGGAAAAAAATCGCAAAGGTTATCTGTTACTGCAGGTTGAGCCAGAACTGGATTGCGCGAATCCGACTTTAATGCGCACGGCCTTAAAACAGGCTGATTTTGTGGTGGCTTTTTCCACCTTTAATAGTCCGGACTTACAAGAGTGTGCGAATGTGATTTTGCCAGTAGCGCCTTTTACGGAAACGTCCGGCACCTTTATTAACGCGGCTGGGGTTTGGCAGAGCTTTAGACCCGTGGCCTCTTTATTGGAGAACACGCAACCGGCGTGGAAGGTGTTTAGCTCTATGGCTAATTTATTTCAGATGCCGGGATTTCGTTATGAAAGCGCTGAAATGATTCGCGAAGAATTTCGCGCGCTGATTCAGCAGCAAGCGTCAGCAGGGACAGCACCGGTGAGCTGGAAGGATGTTACCTTGGCCGTCCCAGAAGAATTGGGTCTCACCCGAGTGGGCGAGATTCCGATTTATGCGGGGGATGCGTTGGTGCGAAGGGCCAAGGCCTTGCAGGCGACGCAGAAGATTGTGGAAGGGGAGCTTGCGGCTTTGCGTTTGCATCCGCAATCGGCGAAGGAGCTGGGCTTTAGAGCGGGTGATAAAATTACGGTGAAACAAAAAAATGAAACTTTGAGTTTGCCTTTGGTGTTGGATGAAAGAGTCCCTCCGCGGGCGGTGTGGATTCCCGCGGGGACAAGAGAAACGGTGGAATTAAGTGAATTGTTTGGCACGGTAGAATTGACACGGTAGGAATTTGAATGCGTTAGTGCGTTATATAGTAGGTAGCCTAGCTTAGGTTACAAGTCATCCTGAATGACAGTTGTAACCTAAGCTAGGTTACCTACTATAAGTAAGCGGAGAAAGTAATGGAAAGTGTAATTGCCCTAATCTGGCTGCTCGTCAAGATCGTCGCGCTCGTCCTCGCGCTGGTCGTGGTCGTGATTTACCTCACGTACTTCGAACGCAAGGTCATCGGCTACATGCAAGTCCGCATCGGCCCAAACCGCGTCGGTCCCCGCGGCCTTTTCCAGCCCTTCGCCGACATGCTGAAGCTGCTCACCAAGGAACTCATCTTCCCCACAGCTTCGAACCGTTATCTCTTCCTCATTGCCCCCATGGTCAGCTTCGGCACGGCCCTCGCTGGCTGGGCAATTGTGCCCTTCGATCAAGGCGCTGTACTAGCCAATTTAAATGCTGGCGTACTTTACTCCTTAGCGCTTTCTTCCCTCGGCGTCTACGGCATCCTCATCGCCGGCTGGGCCTCCAATTCCAAATATGCCTTGTTCGGCGCCTTACGCGCCGCCGCCCAGTCCATTTCCTACGAAATTGCTATGGGCTTTGCCTTGGTCGGCGTCATGATGGCGGCGAACTCTCTGAACTTCGAAAAAATAGTCGAGGCGCAAAGCGGCGGTATCTGGCATTGGTATTGGCTGCCTTTATTGCCCTTGTTCTTGGTTTACTGGATCTCTGGTGTTGCCGAAACCAACCGCGCACCTTTTGATGTCGCAGAAGGCGAATCTGAAATCGTCGCGGGTTTCCATGTGGAATACTCTGGCGTCATGTTCGCGCTCTTCTTTTTTGCGGAATATGCCAGTATGGTGCTGATTTCCACTCTGATCTCCGTTCTTTTCCTCGGCGGCTGGCTGTCCCCTTTCCAAGGCATCCCCTATCTGGAAGATAAATTCACCTGGGTGCCCGGTTTTATTTGGCTATTCATGAAGCTCAGCTTCTTCGTATACTGTTACCTCTGGTTCCGGGCAACTTTCCCGCGTTTCCGCTATGATCAAATCATGCGCTTGGGCTGGAAAGTATTTATCCCGCTGACTTTGGTGTGGATTGTCGTCATTGCCTTGGCTGTGCAATTTCATTTACCGCCATGGTTTAAATAAGGGCAAACAATGCTGCAACGTTTAAAACATTATTTGAAGACAATTTCCCTCTTTGACCTGGTTAAAGGTCTAGGGGTCACGGGCCGTTATTTTTTTAAACGCAAAATAACCATTCAATATCCGGAAGAAAAAACACCGGTTTCTCCCCGTTTCCGGGGCCTTCATGCCTTGCGCCGCTACCCCAACGGCGAGGAGCGCTGCATTGCTTGTAAATTATGCGAAGCCGTTTGCCCGGCACTCGCCATCACCATCGAAGCGGAACCGCGCGAAGACGATGGTTCGCGCCGCACCACGCTTTACGATATCGATTTGTTCAAATGTGTTTATTGCGGCTTTTGTGAAGAGGCCTGTCCTGTGGACGCCATTGTTTTGACGGACATGCATGACTATCACATGGAAAACCGCGGCGAACAAATTCTGACGAAAGAAAAACTCCTGGCCATCGGCGATCGCTACGAAACTGAAATCGCTAAAAACCGGGCTGAAGAAGAAATTTATCGCTAAGTGGAGAGTCCATGTTAGTTGTACATATTGCGTTTTATGTTTTCGCCGTCCTCGCCGTGCTGTCTGCCGTGGTCGTTGTTACCGTGAGCAATCCAGTGCGCTCGGTTCTCGCTTTGGTCGTGACCTTCTTTGCCATGGCCGGCGTCTGGATGATTCTGAGCGCGGAATTTCTTTCACTGGTTCTCTTGCTCGTTTATGTCGGCGCAGTCATGACCTTGTTCCTTTTTGTGGTCATGATGCTGAACGCGAATATCACGAGTCGTCGCGAAGGTTTTATTCGCTACTTGCCTTTTGGCATTCTGGTGGTGCTTTTAATGGTTGGCCTTATGATTGTCGCCTTTGGGTCCCATTTCTCACTCCCGCCCCCCGCGTTGCCAGGGCCTGACTATAACAACGTGACCCAATTGGGCGCTGTGCTTTACACGGATTATGCCTATCCCTTTGAGCTCGCCGGCGTCTTATTGTTGGCTGCGATCGTGGCCGCCATCAGTCTCGCGCATCGCACGCCCAAGCGGCGCAAAACCCAAAACATCAACGAGCAACTCAGTGTGCGCCGCGAAGACCGGGTGCGCTTGGTGAAAATGCCGTCGGAGAAGAAACATGGTCTCTCTTAGCGAATTTCTGATTTTAGCGGCCATTTTGTTTGGTCTCGGCGTTGCGGGCATTATCATTAACCGCAAAAACATTATTACGCTTTTAATGTCCCTGGAGTTACTGCTTTTGGCAGTCAACACGAATTTTATCGCTTTTTCTTATTTTTTGAAAAATGAAGTCGGCCAAATTTTTGTATTTTTCGTTCTGACTGTCGCCGCTGCTGAAGCGGCTATTGGCCTTGCGATCATGGTGGTTTTGTACCGGCGCCAGGGGACGATTGAAATTGATAAGTTGGATACCTTGAAGGGGTAGAGTATCCAAGAAACAAACACTAGCAAAAAAGGATAAACCGTGGATTTACAGGTTACTATATACAGCATCATGCTATTGCCTCTCCTGGGCGCCCTCATCGCAGGTCTTCTAGGCAAAGTCATCGGCCGCAAAGCGACCCATCGTGTCGTAATCGCTTTAATCGCCGGCTCCTTTGCGCTTTCCTGCTATCTTTTCTACACCATGGTCGCGCTCAACCATCCAACCTTTACCGCAGTCGCCTATACCTGGGCGCATGCTGGTTCTATTCAAATCGACGTGTCCTTTTTAATCGACAAACTCAGCACCGTGATGGCCTTTATCGTCACCTTCATTTCTTTCATGGTTTATGTCTACACCATCGGCTATATGGCCGATGACCCGGGTTATCAACGCTTCTTCAGCTACATTTCCCTTTTCACTTTTTCCATGCTCGTCTTGGTCTTCGCAGACAACTTTATGCTGCTCTTCTTCGGCTGGGAGGGCGTGGGTCTCGTTTCTTATCTTTTAATCGGCTTTTGGTTCAAGCGCGAGACGGCGAACTTCGGCAGCCTCAAAGCTTTTTTGGTCAACCGCGTTGGCGACTTAGGCTTCCTTTTGGGAATTGCTTTGGTCCTGACAGACTTTGGCAGTCTACAGTATCAAACAGTCTTTACGCAGGCCCCCAAATTGCTAAATTCGATCTGGCTGTTCCCTGGCGGCCTCACAATGACCACAGTCACCTTGACTTGCTTGTTGCTATTTATCGGCGCCATGGGCAAATCTGCACAAGTGCCGCTGCATGTCTGGCTGCCAGAATCCATGGAAGGCCCAACACCAATCTCCGCTTTAATTCACGCCGCAACCATGGTTACAGCTGGCATCTACATGGTAGCGCGCATGTCGCCGCTATTTGAATATTCTCCCGCGGCCTTAAGCGTGATTTTAGTGATTGGCGCGACCACCTGCTTTTTTATGGGACTTCTGGCCGTTTTCCAATTTGATATCAAACGCGTCATCGCTTATTCCACTTTATCGCAGTTAGGCTATATGGCCGTTGCCCTCGGCGTTTCCGCCTATGATGCGGCTATTTTCCATCTCATGACGCACGCCTTTTTCAAGGCCTTGCTCTTTTTGGCCGCAGGTTCTGTCATCATCGCGCTGCACCATGAACAAGACATGCGGAAAATGGGCGGGCTCGCGCGTTATCTGCCGGTGACCTATCTCACCTTTTTAATCGGCTCTCTCGCGCTCTGCGCTATTCCACCTTTCGCGGGCTTTTACTCCAAGGACATTATTATTGAGGCAACGCGTTTATCAACGCTGCCAGGTGCGAGCTATGCTTATTTTTGTGTGCAAGCCGGTGCCTTTGTCACGGCAGTTTATACTTTCCGCGCCTTGTTCTTGACCTTTCACACAGAAGACCGCGTTGCCCCCGAGCTGGAAGGCAAGGTGCATGAATCTCCTTGGGTTGTGCTGTTACCGCTCGTCGCCTTAGCGGTCCCCTCCGTGATCGCGGGCGCCTTGCTGATTGGGCCCATGCTTTTTTCAACGCCGCGTTTATTAGACGGCAGTATTTTTGTTTTGCCGCAGCACGCTGTCTTGAATCAACTCGCGGCCCATTATCATGGCGCGCTGGACATGGTACTGGAAGCGGGGAGGGGACTCACCTTTTGGTTAGTGATCGCAGGCATTGTGACCGCTTGGCTCTTTAACGTCGGCTTCCCGCAGTGGGCGCAAGTCCTCAAGAAAAAATGGGCCTGGCTCTATGCCATTATGCTGAATAAATATGGCTTTGATGAATTCAATCAAGTGGTTTTGGTCAAAGGAACGCAAGAAACCGGTTCCTTGCTCTATAACGTGAGCGATCTAAAGATCATTGATGGAATCTGTGTCAATGGTTCCGGCGAGACGGTGCGTTGGTTCGCGCGCATTTCACGGCGCATGCAAACCGGTTACTTGTATCACTACACCTTAGTGATGGTTCTCGGCTTGTTGTGCTTTCTGGTTTGGTATGTGAGGTAAACAAGGCTTATGCAGTTTCATTTACCGCTCTTAAGTATTTTAATTTGGCTGCCGCTCTGTGGGGCCGTCCTCGTTCTCATGACTGGCAGCGACAAGCACGCCAATGCGGCCCGCTGGATTGCCGTTATTGTCGCCCTCGCGAGCTTTTTGCTTTGCATTCCGCTTTACTTGGGGTTTGACCCCTCGACTTATCTCATGCAATACCGTGAGGATTATCTGTGGATTGAATCCTATAAAATTCATTATTCCCTAGGCATCGACGGTATATCGCTCGTCATGATTATTCTGACGAACTTTACCGGGCTGCTGGTCATTTTAGCCGGCATTAAGGCGACGAAGCTGCGTGTCGCGCAATACATGGCAACCTTCCTGACCATGCAGGCGATGATCGTCGGTGTTTTTGCTTCTATGGACGCCATTTTATTTTATGTGTTTTGGGAGGGCATGTTGATTCCCATGTATTTAAATATCGGCATGTGGGGCAGCGCGAACCGAGAGTATGCTTCCATTAAGTTTTTCTTGTATACCTTTCTAGGCTCCATCCTCATGTTGGTTGGACTTTTATATTTGGCACAACGTTCCGGCTCCTTTGAGATTCAAAGTTTTTATCATTTACCGCTGACCTTGCATGAACAAAAACTTTTGTTCTTTGCTTTCCTGCTCGCTTTTGCCGTGAAAGTTCCCATGTGGCCGGTCCATACCTGGCTGCCGGACGCGCATACAGAAGCACCCGCCGGCGGCTCTGTCGTCTTGGCCGCTTTAATGTTGAAGTTAGGCGTTTACGGTTTTCTCCGTTTTAATATGCCGATCTTGCCGGTTGCCTGTCAGGAACTTGCTTGGCTCATGATCATTTTGTCCTTAATCGCAATTGTTTATATCGGTTTGATCGCCATCGTCCAGACCGACATGAAAAAGCTGATCGCCTATTCCTCTATTTCCCACATGGGCATTGCCACCTTAGGTTGTTTTATGGCCTATGACATTGTGCAAGATACCGGGCATTTACAGTCCGCCTATATGAGTTTGGAAGGCGCGGTCATTCAAATGGTCTCGCATGCCTTTGGTTCCGGCGCGATGTTCTTGGGCGTGGGGTGGCTCGCGGCGCGTTATTCGAATCACAGCCGTTTAATCAAAAGTTACGGCGGCGTGGCCAACACCATGCCCGTTTTTGCGGCTTTTTTCATGCTCTTCGCTTTGTCCAATGTGGGCCTGCCGGGGACCGCTGGCTTTGTGGGTGAATTCATGGTGATTGTGAGCGCCATGCGCGCCCACTTTTGGATTTCACTGGTTGCGGGGATGACGCTGATTCTGGGTGCTTCTTATACGCTTTGGATGTATAAACGTGTTTTCATGGGTCCTGTCGCGAATGAACAAGTCGCAACATTTAAGGACCTCAACTGGATTGAACTAATCAATTATATTCTTTTAGGCGGCGGCGTGCTTTGGCTGGGTTTAAATCCGGAACCGGTGATTCGCGTGTTGCAGGTGACCTTGGGACATTTGCTGGTGCAGAGCATGCCCTATGGCTTGGCCATGAACTTTCCAAAAGATTTTAGTTATTTTGCGTGAGGATTAGAAAACGCTTATGAATTTTACGATGCCTTTGTTTTCTTTAGCAGGTCCTGAGCTTGCTTTGTTGATCATGACAAGCATTATTCTCTTGGTGGATGTTTTTATCTCTGATCGTTTCCGCACGCTGACTTATCTCTTGGTGCAGGCCGCTTTAGTCCTCGCGTTTTTGCTTGCAATTGCGCAATACCGTCACACGAGTCAAGTGCTAGTGACTTTTAGCGGACATTATGTCGTGGACAAACTGGCTATTTTACTCAAGCTTTTCATTTATGTCATGAGCTTCAGCGCTTTTGCTTATGCCAGAGGTTATATTGAAGAACGTAAAATCCCGCGGGGCGAATATTATATTTTGGGCCTTTTTTGTGTTATGGGCATGTCGGTCATGGCCTCTGCCTATAGCTTGCTCACGATCTACCTGGGCTTGGAACTTTTGTCCTTGCCGCTTTATGCCATGGTTGCCTCATACAAAGATTCCCATCAGGCGACAGAAGCGGCCATGAAATATTTTGTCATGGGCGCGCTGGCCTCGGGTTTGCTGCTGTATGGCATTTCCATTCTTTATGGCTTGACCGGCACCATTGAAATTCCCGCACTCGCCAAACTCTTACACGCCGCGCCCAGCACAACAATGGCCTTGGCACTGGTCTTTATAATCGCAGCGCTGATCTTCAAATTTGGCGCGGTCCCTTTTCATATGTGGGTGCCGGATGTGTATCAAGGCGCGCCGACCACAGTCACGCTCTTTATTGCCTCAGCGCCTAAAATCGCTGCCTTCGGTATCACCATTCGCATCTTGGTCCAAGGTTTCCCCGAAATGCATTTGGTCTGGGAGCAAATTTTAACGATCATTGCTTTTTTATCAATGTTCTTCGGCAATCTCCTTGCGATCGCGCAAACTAATATCAAGCGCATGCTAGCCTATTCCTCCATCGCGCACATTGGCTACAGCCTCCTTGGCATTATCGCAGGCCCCAGTTCGCAGGATGGCTATTCCGCCGCTTTGTTTTACATAATCACCTACGTTTTAGTCGCTGCCGGTGCCTTCGGCATTGTGGCGCTTTTAAGCCGCGCCGGTGTTGAGGCCGACCAGTTGGAAGATTACCGCGGCTTAAACGCCCGCAATCCCTGGCTCGCTTTCATGATGTTATTGCTGATGTTCTCCATGGCCGGCGTGCCTCCCACAGTGGGTTTCTTCGCAAAATTCGGTCTTTTGGTTTCCTTAGTGGAAGCCCATCTCGTCTGGCTCGCCGTCGCCGCCCTCGTTTTTGCACTGATCGGCGCATATTACTATTTGCGCATCGTCATGCTCATGTACTTCGAAGAGCCGACCGAAGCTAAGGAAAAGCAACCGGTGAAACTTTCCTTCGACATGCAGCTTGCGGTAACAATCAATGGCCTTGCCGCGCTGGTGCTGGGCGTGCTGCCCTCTGCTTTGATTGATGTTTGTCGGATTGTGTTATAGAGTTAACTCCCCTTTACCAGAACGAGCGCCTATGCTCCTCTCCAGCAAAAGCATCACCATCTTCACCGTCTCCCTCGCGCTTTTCATGGACGTGCTGGACTCCAATATTATCAACACCGCCATCCCCGCCATGTCCCGCAGCCTGCAGGTCAACCCAGTTGACTTAAAGATAGCCCTCATCAGCTACCTCCTCAGCCTTGCTGTCTTCATCCCCATCAGCGGTTGGACCGCCGACAAATACGGCGCTAAACGAATTTTTATTGCGGCCTTCGGCTTATTTACGCTGACTTCCTTTTGGTGTGGCTATGCCCATACCTTGCCGGAACTCGTGGTGGCCCGCTCAATTCAAGGCATCGGCGGTGCTTTTATGATTTCACTGGGCCGCTTAATCATCGCCCGCACTTTCAAGCGGCACGAACTGATGGAAGCCATGAACGCCGTGATTATCGTCGTTTCCGTTGCGGTCATGCTGGGCCCGCTAATGGGCGGTGTTATCACCGATCATCTGTCCTGGCCTTGGATTTTTTGGGTGAATGTCCCGGCCGGCATCATCGCCATGCTTCTCGCTGCTCTTGCGTTTAAAGATACTGCGCCGAGAAAAGCCCGGCCTTTTGATTTCTGGGGTTTTATTTTATTCGGCGGCAGTCTAGCCATGCTCTGTGTTTCACTTGCGGAACTCAGTGAAACCCAC